>CAYSEW010000026.1:0-38070 GCA_964430245.1 uncultured Flavobacteriales bacterium | reverse complement strand
CTTTTAATGTTGCCAGCTGTGCGTTTTTTACTTTATTGGCTTCTGCAGCTACCACACTGTCTGCTGTTGCCTGCTTTTCGTAATCGTATTTATACTGCTGGTGAATAACTGCTCTTTGGTTTTCTTCACTAATTATGCTATCACGTAACTTTATATATAGTTCGTACTTTTCAATAGCTTGTTTGTATTTACCTAATTTTTTATAGGTTTTCCATAAACAACTGGAAGCATCTTTAATTAATTCAAGTTCACCTATATCCTCAGCTATACTCAGTGCTTTAGCATGTTTCTCAAGTGATTTTGAGTAATCAGTCTGATAATAATATACAATACCTATATTGTTTAAAGAATTTGCTATGCCTGTTTTAGACCCTATATCCTCACTTATTAATAAACTTTTAGTATAATTGAGCATAGCTTTGTCGTATTTTTCCTGCCTTCTATAAATAAGCCCAATATTTCTCAATATAGAAGCTATCCCATTTTTATCTCCTATCTCCTCACTTATTGATAAGCTATTATTAAAATACTCAATAGCTTTAGAATCATTACCCTGGTTCATATAAATAAGACCAATGTTCCCATAAATTGCGGAAATCCCTTTTTGATTATCTATCTCTTCTTGTATTTTTAAACTTTTAATATAATAATCTAAAGTTTTAGCATAATCTTTCTGAGCATAATAAATAGCTCCAATATTATTCAAACACATAGCAATACCTTTCTTATTTCCTATGTCTTCTTGTATTTTTAAACTTTTACTATAATAATCTATAGTTTTAGCATAATTACCCTGGATATAATGAATAATTCCAATATTATTTAAAGACTGAGCAATTCCACCTTTATCTCCTATTTCCTCTTTTATTTTTAAGCTTCTGGTGTAATAGTCTAGGGCTTTGGCATAATCGCCTTGAAAATCATGAACAATTCCTATATTATTCAAAATCATTGCAATACCTTTCTTATTTCCTATCTCCTCATGCAATTTTAATCCTCTTTTATAAAAGTCTATGGCTTTGTCGTAATCTCCCTGATTTTTATAAATACTTCCGATATTATTAAAAGACATAGCAATTCCATTTTTATCCCTTATATTCTCCTGAATTTTTAAGGATTTAGTATAATATTCAATGGCTTTGGTATTTTCACCTTTTACTGAAAATGATGCACCTTGAGTATTTAAAGCATTTGCCATCCATTTTTTATTGTTAACAGATTTTGCAAAATCATACTGCAATTGTGCAAAATAAAAAGCACTGTCCGGCTGAGTAAATAAATATCCATCCCAGGCAATTGATTTCATTGCTTTTAAGCGATTGGTATCTGCCTGGGTTTCATCGTTCCATACATTCCATAGGGAGTCGAGGTTTACTTGGGCTATGGTATTACACCCAATAAAAATCGCTATGAAAAAGACAAGATGCTTTTGCATGAGCTAAAGATAAGAAAATTACACCCTCACTCCCATCACACACACATCGTCAATTTGTTCTAGGTCACCTTTCCATCGCTCGAACTCTTTGCCTATGAGCTCGCGTTGGGTGTCCATGTCTTTATCTTGTATAGAAAGTAAAAAGCGTTTGAAGTTGGCAGATTTGTATTTTTTGTTTTTCTCTCCACCAAATTGATCGGAAAAACCATCTGTAAACAGGTACATACTATCTCCTTTGTTCAGCTGTAAAGCATGAGCGGTAAAGGGCTCGTTTAAATCGTACCTGCCTATGGGCTGGCTATCTGCTTTAATGACTTCAATTTCTTTGCTCTCCTTACGAATGATCCAAAGCGGATTGTGGGCTCCTGCCCATTTTACTTTACCAGTTGAAGAATGATAGGCACAAAGTGAAATGTCCATACCGTCTTTGATCTGTTTTTCGGACCTGCCAAAACGCTCTATTACCAACTCTCTTGCCCTGTTTAATATGGCAGCGGGTTCTGCTATCTTTTCTTCTATTACCGATTTGCTCAGTGCATTGGAGCACACTACCGATACCATGGCACCAGGCACTCCATGGCCAGTGCAATCGGCTGCTGCAAAATAGGTCCAGCCATTGAGACTCTCCATCCAGTAAAAATCGCCTGCTACAATGTCTTTGGGTTTATAAAGTATGAAAGACTCTGGCAAGTACTCTTTGATGATTTTTTTGGGTGGCAGAATGGCTTCCTGTAAGCGTTTGGCATATTGTATAGAGTCCAGGATTTCCTTGTTCTTTTCCTCTACCTGATTTTTCTGGCTTTCTATGAGCTGTTTTTGCTTATTGGTTATGCGGAATCGGTTAAAAATAAACCCTCCAAAAATTAGTGCCAGTGCCAGTAACCCATAGAGAAAATACTTTTGCTGGTCTTGCTGATTGGCTAATAATTGTTGTTGGTCGGCTTCTAATTGGTGTTGTTTGTTCTCTGCTTTTAATGTTGCCAGCTGTGCGTTTTTTACTTTATTGGCTTCTGCAGCTACCACGCTGTCTGCTGCTGCCTGCTTTTCGTATTTATACTTAAATTCTTGATGTATTATAGCTTCCTTATTTTCTATGCTAAGTATGCTATCATTCATTTGTATATACAGCTCGTACATTTCAAGGGCTTGGCGGTGTTTTCCAAGTTTTTTATTGATTTGCCATAAATTATTTGAAGTATATCTGATTTGTCTAACATTACCTATTTCCTGAGCAATATTGAGTGATTTTTTGCATTTTTCAAGTGCTTTGTGATAGTGGCCCTGTTTATAATAAATAACTCCAATTCCAATTAAAGTGTTAGCAATGCCTTCGTTAAATTCAATTTCCTTAAATATTTTTAAACTTCTGGTAAAATTCTCTATGGCTTTGCCATAGTCTCCCTGATCTTTATAAAGATTTCCAATGCTATTCAAAGAGCTAGCAATGTCTCTTTTATTTCCAAGCTCCTCATCTATTTTTAAAGTTCTGGCATAATATTCTATGGCTTTGGGGAAGTCTCTCTGCTCAAGATACATAGTTCCAATGTTATTTAAAGAGTTAGCAATACCTTGTTTATCTCCAATTTCCTCATTTATTTTTAAACTTCTTGTGTAGTAGTCTAATGCTTTCGCCAAATCGCCCTGATTCCAATAAATAATTCCAATATTAATTAAAGAGCTAGCAATGCCTTTTTTATCACCAGTTTCTTCTTTTATTTTTAAGCTTTTAGTATGATAGTCTATGGCTTTCGCCAAGTTGCCCTGTATATTATAAATAGTTCCAACGTTCATTAAAGAAGCAGCAACGCCTTTGTTATTTCCTATTTCCTCAAATATTTTTAAGTTTTTAGTGTAATAGTCAATGGCTTTTGCGTAATCACCCTGAATTCTATAAATCTCTGCAATGTTATTTAAAGCGCTAGCAATGCCTTTGGTATCTCCAATTTCCTCATTTATTTTTAAACTTCTTGTATAATACTCCATAGCTTTGGCGTAGTCGCTTCTAAAATAAAATGATAATCCTTGTATGATTAAAGCCTGTGCAATCCATTTTTTATTGTTTACAGACTCAGCAAAGTCATACTGTAGCCCAGCAAAATGAAAAGCAGAGTCGGGCTGAGAAAATAGATAGCCTTTCCAGGCAATTGTTTTCATTGCTTTTAAACGATTGGTATCTGGCTGGTTCTCATCGTTCCACACATTCCATAGAGAATCGAGGTTCACTTGGGCTATGGTATTACACCCAATAAAAAGTGCTATGAAAAACGAAAAGAGTTTTTGCATGGGCTAAAGATAAGCTAAATCTGCATAAAGCTCAATAGCTCTTTTACAAAGCTTTCCCAGCTGAATTCTGCTTTTCTTTTGGCTACTCCATCGGATAAGGAACGGACCTTATCCTCACCAGCATACAATTGTAAAATAGCATTGGCAACAGCCGTAGAATTGACCTTGCAAACATACCCCTGCTTGCCGTCTTCTACAATCTCTGGTAAACCGCCTACATTGGTAACGATCATGGGCGTGTTAAAATGATAAGCCACCTGTGTAATGCCACTTTGAGTAGCGGTAATGTAGGGCTGTACCACTGCATCTGCTGCCCCAAAGTAATATTTAACCTTGTCTTTAGGGATGAACTCATCGTGCAGGATCACATTATCCAGCTTTAGCTCATCGATGAGACCCACATATTTCTCTTTAGAAGAATAGAATTCACCGGCCACAATAAGAGAAAGATCCAGCTCTTTTATTTTAGGATGGCTCATGGCCTCAATGGCCAGCTCCAGTCCTTTGTATTCTCTTATTAAACCAAAGAACAGGATGTAGTTTCTTTCTGGTAATTCCAAAGCTGTTAAAGCCTCTTTCTTGGTAATGACTTCACCAAATACATTGTAGATAGGATGAAAAAGACATAGCTTTTTTGGGTTGTTGGTAAACTGGGCAATGTCTTCGCATACAGCTTTACTCATGGTAATGAACCCATTACAGCGTTTTAGAAAGTAACCCGTTAATTGCCGGTCTCCTATTCTGCTTTCGTGTGGTATCACATTGTCTGTAAGTGCATAAACAGCAATACCGCTTTTTTTTAATTTTCCTGCAATGGTTCCCAAGCAAAGCCCCATGAAAGGAATCCAGAACCTGAACAATACTGCATCTGGTTTTTCTTTTTTAATGAATTTTGCCGTTTTGTACCACGAAATAGGATTGATGGAATTAATGAGCGAATGAATTTTATAAGGATGATCGGTTTTGGGATTTTTGCTGAATTGGCTTTTACCCGGAAATAAAAACGAAGGGTATTGCATAGAAAAAGAAACGATAACTACCTCGTGTCCCTGAGCCATCAGCTCACCAGCAAGTGCTTCATTAAAATCGGCAATGCCTCCTCTTAGCGGAGATGCCGGTCCAACAATAACTATTTTAGACATCGTTTAAACTGGTTTCTTCCTTGATCTGGTAAAAATTACTTTTGGGCGAATTCCTGGCGATCATTTCACCCAAGAAACCAGCCAGAAACAATTGCACACCAATTACCATGGCTACTATTGCTACATAGAATTCTGTTCTGTCGGCAATTAACTTAGCACCCTTGTCGAAAAACAATTTATCTACTCCAATCCAGGCAAGGAACAAAAATGCCATAATAAACATAATAGTTCCTAGTGTTCCAAACAGATGCATGGGTCTTTTGCCGAATTTACCCATGAAGGTAATGCTGAATAGGTCTAAAAATCCAAAGATGAACCTCTCCAGCCCAAATTTGGTCTTACCGTATTTTCTTTCTCTATGAACTACTACTTTTTCACCTATTTTATTGAATCCAGACCACTTTGCAATCAAAGGAATATATCGATGCATTTCGCCATATACTTCAATGCTCTTCACCACTTCATTTCGATAGGCTTTTAAACCACAGTTCATGTCATTTAATTTAATGCCTGAAACCATTCTGGTTACAGCATTGTAAAGCTTAGTTGGAATGGTTTTGGTAATAGGGTCTCTTCTTTGTTTCTTCCATCCAGAGACAATGTCATAACCCTTATCAAGGATCATATTGTATAATTCAGGAATTTCATTAGGATTATCCTGTAGATCTGCATCCATGGTAATAATTACCTTCCCAGTAACTTTCTGGAAACCAGTATTCAGCGCAGCAGATTTTCCATAATTTCTTCTAAAAGAAATCCCTTTCATCCTGGAATCATTTTTATGTAATTCCTTAATGATCTCCCATGATTTATCTGTACTGCCATCATCAACAAAATAAACCTCAAAGGAAAGCTGATTTTCATCACATACCCTTTTGATCCAATCTGCTAATTCTAATAAAGACTCTTCTTCATTGTACAAAGGCACTACTATCGAAACATCAATCTCACTCATTACAACAAATATATTGAGATTATTATATCCTACTTGAATATTTAAAATTAATTAACATGCCTATTTGAATTATTTTTCAATCTTTGACTGTACTTTGAATTAATTGAAAGAGTATTTTAGCGATTCATTTAAAAATATGATCTCTTTATTTAAAAAAGAAGTTAATAGTTTTCTATCCTCTGCCATTGGCTACGTTTCCATCATAGTCTTTTTACTGGCGACCGGCACTTTTATGTGGGTTTTTAATGGAACCAGCAATATATTCGACATGGGTGAATCATCTATGGCTAGTTTTTTTGTAAATGCTCCTAATGTATTTTTGTTTTTGATCCCCGCTATTACCATGCGTCTTTTTTCAGAAGAAAATAGAACTGGTACCATAGAGCTATTATTAACCAAGCCTATTTCTGACACTAAGATTATTCTATCAAAATTTTTGGCTGGGGTCTTTCTAGTGATACTTGCATTGATTCCAACATTATTTTATTATTACAGTATTCATCAGATGGGAAAACCCATTGGCAATATAGATCATGCTGCTACATGGGGAGGTTATATTGGACTTTTATTATTAGGTGGTGTATTTGTTGCCATTGGTCTATTTACTTCTTCTTTATTTAAAAATCAAGTGGTCTCTTTTATGGTTTCATTAATCATTTGCTATGTATTTTATTTAGGGTTCGATGCTATTTCATCTCAATTTGATGCTCCATTAGATCTGCTTTTTCAAAATATTGGTATTAAAAGTCATTATATAAGTATACAAAGAGGCGTGCTAGACAGTAGAGATCTTTTGTATTACTTCAGCATGATCCTGTTCTTTTTATTACTCACAAGGTTTTCATTACAATCGAGGAAATGGTAATTAAAAACAACATCATCAAACAAATTGGAATTCTTGCAGTAGCAATTATCTTGTTGATATTTATTAATTTATTGACTAATAAAAAGTTCATCAGGATTGACCTTACTGCTGATAAAATCCATTCTCTTTCTCCTGAAACCATTGATTTTCTTGAAAATAAATTAACAGATGTTATTTCTATTGATATCTATTTGGAAGGAGATTTTAATGCTGAAATAGAAAAGCTAAAAATTGGTTTAAAAGAAAAGCTGGATGAGCTTAAAGCATATGCTGGCAACAAGATCAAGGTTCGCTTTATAGATATTAACGAAGATCCTGAATTGGCTGAAGAAGAAATGAAAATAATTGTAGAAGAAGGAATTTATCCTGTTAATATTCTATCAATTAAGAAAAATAAGGGTGAATCAAATATGATTTGGCCTGGAATGATCATGAGGCAAGGAAGTGAGCAGGAATCTGTTATGTTAATGAGAGCTTATGACCCTAGATCAGTGCCTATACGAAATGTTTCATTAACTCAAGATTTAATCAATGAATTTATTGATCAAATTGAATATCATTTAATGGAAGGGTTTATTAAGTTGAATACTGATCAAAAGAAAAGAATTACCTTTTTAAGAGGACACAACGAGCTAGATAATTTCGATCATCCACTGATCAGCTATGATCTTAGTAAATTATATGTAGTTGATACTTCTCAAATAATCAGGATTAAAGATCAAAAGTTCAATGAAGCATTGGATTATGGCATCTCTAAATGGGATTCAATTAATGAATCTGGAGTGGACTCTACATTTATTGATGGTAAATACCTTCAATTAAATGACGAAAATGGAAACAGGTTAAATAAGATAAATGAGCCCGTTGTTAATTATTATGGAAATAATAAATTAGATCAACTAAAAAAAGACCCCTCTAACTTTTCAGAAAATTTAAAAATTCTAAATCAAACTGACCTGCTCATTGTAGCTAAACCTACTGAGCCATTTACTGAAAAGGAATTATTTATTATTGATCAGTTTATAATGAAAGGTGGTATTGTAGTTTGGTTAATTGATCTGTTAGATTTTGATGAAAGGGCTTTAAATTATTCTCCATATTATTTCCCTATTAATGAGCTTAATATTAATAATGATGAAAATCTAAAGAACATGTTCTTTACTTATGGGTTTAAATTGCATGATGATTTAATTACAGATATTAATTGTTCACCTATAAAGAGACTTGATCGTGGTGGATATATTAATAATTGGTTTCTTTTCCCTAATGCTTTAAACCCGAAAAACAGCTTACTTACTAAAAACGTAGCTCCTGTTAAATTAAGGTATACTTCCTGGGTAGAACCAATAGAAAACAATAAAAATGTAACTAAAAAGGTAATCCTGGAATCTTCTACTAAGTATAAGCTTTTATCAACTGCTCAATTACAAAGAATAAATTATGATAACCTATCTGGTTTTGATCCTTCAATTAATAATGATGATGTAAAAGAATTTAAACGAATTCCATATGGACTATTATTGGAAGGAGAATTCACTTCTCTTTTTTCAAAAGCTAAAGGAGATGAGCTTTCAGATTTTAAGAAAGAGTATGACTTTGAAACGAAAAGCTCAGCCAATAAAATGGTTGTTATAGCTGATGGAGATATTATTAAAAATGATTGGAAAGACCCACCAGGTAAACCCATTTTAGGAAGAAACCCTGATCCAAATAACCCTGAGATTCCAATTCCTCTTGAATATGAAAAAATCAAGTATGAAAATGCTGGTTTTAATAACTTAGAAGCAGACTATGGCAATGGTGTCTTTTTCTTAAACACTATAGATTTATTATTAGGAAATGAGGTGCTAATTCCGCTTAGGTCTAGAATGAAAATACCTAGATTATTAGATGAAGATTTTATTGAAGATAATAGAACATATATCAAGTACTTAAACATGATAATTCCCGTTGTAATTGTCATAATTTTAGGAATTTCCGTTTGGTTTTATAGAAATAGAAGGTATGGTAGAAATAAGCTTAATTAAATCAGGATATATAAATAAATTATTCATTTTATTTATTGGAGTCTTGTTTGTTCTGGGTAATACTCAATGTGATATTCTAAGTGAGGATACAGAAAAGGAACCAGAAAGTGATTTTGCTGTAAAGGATACCACTAATATTGTAAAATTCCGTATTTCAGATACTCAAAATAATTCTATTACAATTACAAGAGAGAACAAAGCTAGAAAATGGATGATAGAAGGGACTGAATATGGGGCTCAACCTAATAATGTAAAGCTGATCATGGATGCATTCTACAGAATTAGAGTGAAACAAGATATTCCAGAGAAAGGAATTGAAAATCAACTAAAAATGTTATCTGTTCAGCACAAAAAAGTAGAGATCTTTAAAAAAGGTGCTAAAAAACCTGTTAAAACATGGTATGTAGGTGGCACTACAAAAGACCACATGGGAACCTACATGCTATTACAAAATGGTAAGAAAAAAAGCAGTGTTCCTTTTATAGTACATAAACCAGGGTTTTATGGCACTTTAGATGTTCGATTTTTTACTGGATTGGTTAATTGGAGAGCATCAGATGTTTATAATTACCGTAATCCACTGCATATTCAATCTATAAAAGTTACATTTAATGAAGAGCCAACACAATCTTATAAGGTGAATAGAAATAAAGATCAGTCTGTTTCTTTATTTAATGCTTCAGGTCAAAAAGTAATGAACTTCGACAGTATTCAGGTAAAGCATTATTTTACTCATTACAATAAAGTCTATTTTAACAAAGTAGTTCAAGAAAAGAATGAATATGTAGATTCTGTTTTTTCAAATATCCCCACCTACTCCATTGAGCTTACAGATTTGAAGGGAAAGACTACTTTATCTGAATTATGGAAAATAAAATATGCTACTAGTATAACTACTAGCATTGGTAAGGAGCTAGAATACAATCCGGACTATGGTTTCTTAAGATTAAATAATGGTAAAGAGCTGCTGAGAATTCAATATCAAAATTGGGAAATGTTATTTAAACCACTCTCTTTTTTTACTCGTTAAATACTAGTTGATTAATTGTTGAAAAATACTTTCTAAACCCTTTACTATTACCATAATTTAATACTGATTTAAATTATATTTGTAGTTCAAAATAAATTTAAATTTTCATGGATTTTATTGTATCAAGTGCAGGATTATTAAAACAATTACAAGCAGTAGGTGGTGTATTGAACAGTTCTAACACATTACCCATATTAGATAATTTTTTATTTGAAATTAATGATAAGGTGTTAACTATATCTGCTTCTGATCTAGAATCAACTATGATCACAAGCATTGAAGTTGAGTCTAAGAACGATATAAGTATTGCTGTTCCAGCTAAATTTTTGATTGATATATTAAAAACTTTTCCAGATCACCCATTGAATTTTTCTATTGATGAAAAAACCATGGGAATTGAAATTTCATCTGATTATGGAAAATACAAATTAAGCGGTTTTAATGGAGATGAGTTTCCAACTATACCATCTATTGAAAATCCATCATCTGTAGATTTAGACTGTGAAATGTTACAGAGAGCTGTAGAAAAAACCATATTTGCTTCTGGAAATGATGAATTAAGACCAGTAATGAGTGGTATCTATTCCGAATTAAATAGTAGTGATGTAACTTTTGTGGCTACAGATGCACATAAATTGGTTAGATACAGAAGAACTGATGTAAAAGCTGATAGCTCAGCATCTTTTATTATTCCTAAAAAGCCAATGAACTTATTAAAAGGTCTCTTACCTAGTTCTGCTGGTCAAGTTAATGTGAATTACAATGAATCAAATGCTAGCTTTAAATTTGAGAATTTCACATTGATATGTCGACTAATTGATGGAAAATATCCTAATTATGAAGCGGTAATTCCAAGTGAGAATCCAAATAGATTAACTATTGATAGAGCAGCGTTTGCTCAATCGATTAAAAGAGTAAGCATTTTTGCCAACAAAACAACTCATCAGGTACGTTTAAAGATCAATGGCAGTGAACTGTCTATTAGTGCTGAGGATATTGATTTTTCTAATGAAGCCAATGAGCGATTAACATGTTCTTATGATGGTGATGACATGGAAATTGGTTTTAATTCAAGGTTCTTATTAGAAATGCTCAATAACATGGATACTGAAAATATTATACTTGAATTAAGTGCACCTAATAGAGCTGGAATTTTATTGCCAGACAAAAATGACAATGGTGAAGAATTATTAATGCTGGTAATGCCAGTAATGCTTAATAATTAAAAGCAATAAAAGAGGATTCTATCTTCCATAATAATCGTATTCCTCTTCGTAATAGCTTTCGTATTCATAGATCAATTCAATGTTTTGTACTTCAATGTCAGATAATTTATCTCTGATATCTAAGCCCATAGGAATATACCATTCCATTTTTTCAAAGTAATATCTCCATTTTTTATTCTTAAAAGAATATCCATGACGAGCATAGATCTCATTTCTATATTTTGCCAATTCATCTTCATTTAAATTTTCAACATCGCTATAGTCAAGTAATCTTAAAGAGGCATCAGGAAATTCTCCAACATGTGGGTCGTAAACAAATTTTCTTTTAGATAATGTATATTCTTTTGGAGAATTACCTTTTTCTTTAAATGGTTTCCAATTACCATTTAGCTCCATATCTTGTAAGTTAATAGTAAAATCAAACACACCATCATAAGGGTCGGTACCTGGTTCATTCATTTGAAAATGATAGGCTATATCATTATCTGTTTCATAATATCCATTGATCTTTCTGAAATTACCAGCACATACACTAAACCCTTCTACTCTATTTCCTTCAATTTTAGTAAGAGACACATTGATGTAGTTTTTTCCAAATGATCCTGTCCAAATACCTAAGGCATCAATAGGTCCATAGCTAAGATTATCTTTAATATGAGCATTCATGTCATCTATAAGTAATTGATCAGTAGATTTCTCACCACCATATGTTCTTGGGTCTATATTCTTTGTGAATTTAACATGATGATTACTTTTGGTTGGTATAGCACCTGTTTCAAGAGGAACAGATTTACCAGTACTGTCTTTACCACCTGGATTAGTGGGATCAAATTCATCTTTATCTTTATTGGTGCAGGCTACTATGGTTAATATAACCATGAATAATGTTATTTTTTTTGCCATCATTAGAATATTTTAGTTACTTATACTTATGTAAGTATATATTTACATAAAGTTACAAATTTTGTGCCTAAAATGAAAAAACAAACACTATTCAACGCTTTGTTATATCTTCTATTATTTGGCTTTTTATTATTAATGCTTCAGATCACTTTATACTACATAGATTTTGATATGAATGCAGCCTTTTTAAGGATCAAGCAATGGACCTTTAGAAAATATCCTGGGACATTGGGAGCAATATGGATCACCTCATTTTTCATACATGCATTAACAAGCATATTTGCTTTATTGGCTGGATTTACTCAGTTCAACAGATGGTTCATTCAAAATAAATGGCATCGATACATGGGTCTCTTTTACATTATAGTTGTACTTTTCTTAAGTGCCCCTACTGGATTGATTATGAGCTTTTTTGCTAATGGAGGTATTACATCAATGGCTGGATTCTTTATTTTATCCTGTTTATGGATCTATACTACTTATATGGCCTATAGAAAAGCCATTCAAAAAGATTATCCCACTCATGCTAAATGGATGTACAGAAGCTATGCATTGTGTTTATCTGCCATTACCCTAAGGATCTATAAATATGCCTATGTAAACTGGATAGACCCTGAAATGGAAATACTAGGACCTATGGACCTTTATAGAATTATAGCATGGATGGGCTGGGTGCCTAATTTAATCATTGCTGAATACCTGATCTTTAAGAAAAAACACCTTCAACTCTTAAATAGAAACCATTAAAATTCTAGAATAGTTTTTTCAATAATGGAAATACAATCATCTAGCTGATCTTCATTCATTACTAAGGGTGGAGCAAACCTTATAATATTACCATGTGTAGGTTTAGCTAGTAAACCGTTTTCTTTTAATTGCATACAAATATCCCATGCAGTTGAACTTTCTGGAGTATCATTTATCAGTATAGCATTTAAGAGACCTTTACCCCTTACATTAGTGATTAAATCAGTTTTTTGTATAAGCTCATTTATTTTTGATCGAAATGTCTCACCTAGTTGTTGCGCGTTTTCTGCTAATTTTTCATTAACCACCACATCTAGAGCAGCCATAGCGACTTTAGCAGCAATAGGATTACCTCCAAAAGTAGATCCATGCTGTCCAGGTTTGATAACATCCATTACACTATTATCTGCTAATACAGCAGATACTGGAAATACTCCACCAGATAAGGCTTTACCAAGAATAAGAAGATCTGGTTTTATATTTTCATGATCACAAGCTAAAATTTCACCAGTTCTAGCGATACCTGTTTGAACTTCATCAGCAATAAATAAGACATTGTATTTACTACAAAGAGCCCTTACATTTGTTAAATATCCATTATCTGGCACAACTACACCAGCCTCACCTTGAATAGGTTCAACTAAAAATGCAGCACAATTTTCATCTTTTAATTGCTCTTCAAGTGCCTCAATATCATTATAAGGAATTGCAGTAAACCCAGGTGTATATGGACCAAAATTTGTTTTAGCAGTTTCATCATTAGAAAAGCTAATTATTGAAGTGGTCCTTCCATGGAAATTCTCATTACAAACAATGATCTTTGCCTGATTTTCACTAATTCCCTTTACTTCATAAGACCATTTTCTGGCAATTTTTAAAGCTGTCTCCACCCCTTCTGCACCAGTATTCATAGGCAGTACTTTATCAAAACCAAAAAATGAAGTAATGTATTTTTCATATTCCCCCAACACATTATTATAAAATGCTCTAGATGTTAGAGTTAATGTTTCTGCCTGATCTTTCATTGCGTTAATGATCTTTGGATGACAATGACCTTGATTAACGGCAGAATAAGCAGATAAAAAGTCGTAATATCTTTTGCCTTCACAATCCCATAAGTAAACACCTTCTCCTTTAGCTAATACTACAGGAAGAGGATGGTAATTATGAGCGCCATACTTGTTTTCTAATGACATGGCTTCTTCTGATGTAATGTTGGTATTGATCATGGTTTCCATATATATAATGTTATGATTAAACAGGTTACGAATTTAATATAATAAAAAGTAAAATCACTTTGTTGTAATTGATTTTTGGATACAATTCAGTTAATTATCATCTTTGCAAAAAAATGAAAAAAGATCAGGAGCATATTAAAATTCAGAAACAGCTAAGAACTGCTGTTTGGAATGCCATGGAAGAATACAATATGATCTCAAACGGAGATAAGGTTATGGTATGTATTTCAGGTGGTAAAGACAGCTATACAATGCTAGATATGCTTGTTCATTTTCAAAAATTCTCAGACCTTAAATTTGAGATCATTGCGGTTAACTTAGATCAAAAACAGCCAGGTTTTCCGGAAGAGGTACTTCCCAATTATTTGAGTAAGATGGAAATACCTTATCAAATCGTTGAAAAAGATACCTATAGTATAGTTAAAGAGAAAGTACCTGAAGGGAAAACCACCTGTAGCTTATGTTCAAGGTTACGAAGAGGAATCCTTTATGACACTGCTAGAAAGCTGAATTGTAATGTAGTTGCATTGGGTCATCATAGAGAAGATATTCTGGAAACATTTTTCCTCAATTTATTTTTTAGTGGTAAACTGGAAACAATGCCCCCCAAATATAAAATTGATAAAGGTGACCTTGTTGTGATCAGGCCCTTATCTTATTGTAAAGAAGAGATGATAGCTACATATGCAACGCATAAAAAATATCCTATTATCCCATGTGATCTTTGTGGTTCACAACCTTTATTGCAAAGACAGCAAGTCAAACATTTAATGACTCAATGGGAGAAGGATTATCCAAATAGAAAAGCGGTGATGCTAAATGCACTTAAAAATATCTCTCCTTCTCATTTATTAGATAAAAATTTATTTGACTTTAAGGACTTGAATAAAGCTCACGAGTCTATTAAAGTGAAAGATGATAGTCAGATGGTGATCTAATCTTGAATGTAAAAACTATCAACTTTAGGTTTCCCTCCAATTTGTGTACTGATAGTAATGTGATTTGAAGTTCCTGAAAAATGGTATTTAGAATTTCCATAGCTGAATTTAAACTTCTTTACTTTAAACCCAACACCCCAAGAAATACCTGTAGTTCCTGGTCTTATTGTAGGTTTTAATTCGTAGCGGTTTTTAAAATCATAACCTAATCGTAAATGGAAATTTTTAGATAATAATAGTTCTGTTCCAATTACAATATGATGAAAAAAATGGGTAACAAAACCAGGTTCTGAAATTGGTATCGTCTGCCCCGTTAATGGATCCACAGTTTGTTGAGTACTCACATCGAAATAAGTGAGGTCCCATCTTTGTAAATCATGATAAGTAAAGCTGAACCTAAAAGGAGCATGACCTAATTTTTTACTAATTCCAATATGAGCTGCCAAAGGAAAGGATTCATGATTTCCTTGAGTATATCCTTTTATTTGATAGCCTAAATTTTCAATTACTAACCCTGCTCCAAATCCTTTAGCAGTATTTTGATAATTCACACCTAGATCTAAAGCAATACCAAATGCATTATAGGATTCTAAAAAACTTCCAGCGAATTTAATATTAGCACCAACACTAAAATTAGAATCTAATTTTCTTGCTAAACCTCCTTGTATTAGCAGGTCATTTGCTGAAAATGTATTTCCATTTCTAACCCCATCAGCATCAGCATATTCAAAAGAACCATAATTAGCAAAACAAATTGATCCAGTAAATGTTCCTAGCTTTTTAAAATGATGGCTATATGAACTAAATCCATAATCTGAATCAGCAAAATAATTTACATAATTTAAATTCAGCTGACCATGATGGCTAATATTAATAGAAGCAGGATTACTGATACCTAATGTAGCATCGTCATCAGAAAGAGCTAATGTATATCCACCTAATGCCTCTACCCTAGCGCTATTGCTGAATTGCATAAAATTAAAGGTGTTTAATCCTCCATTCTGTGCATAAATAGAATTAAACAGAGTAAATAACAAGATGAGTTTTCTTGCAACCATAGGTTTTTAACGAAATGTTTAGTTTAAAATTATACATTAAATCTAAAATGCATAACATCACCATCTAAAGGTGTGTATTCTTTTCCTTGAATTTGTAGCTTTCCAGCTTCTTTTACTGCATTTTCTGATCCATATTTTACATAATCATTATAAGCAATAACTTCAGCTTTTATGAATCCTTTTTCAAAATCAGTATGAATAACTCCTGCTGCTTGTGGAGCTGTCATTCCTCTATTAATGGTCCATGCTCTTACTTCTTTTACTCCTGCAGTAAAATAAGTTTGAAGGTTCAATAATTCATATGCACTTTTGATTAGCTTACTAACGCCAGGCTCATCTAGCCCAAGATCATCTAAGAACATTTGCCTTTCCTCATAAGTTTCAAGCTCAGATATATCGGCCTCAATACCAGCACCTAAGATGAGTACTTGTGCATTTTCATTTTTAACAGCAGCTTTTACTTGATCCACAAATTCATTTCCATTAACAACACCATTTTCATCTACATTACATAAATACAATACAGGTTTAATTGTCAATAAATTAAGGTCTTGGATAAGCAAAATTTGTTCTTTTTCCATTTCAAGAGATCGAGCAGAATTACCTGCTTCTAAATGACTTTTCATCATTTCATATAGATCAAATATTTTAGCAGCATCTTTATCTCCCGATTTCGCTTTTCGTTCAATAGCTCCCATTCTTTTCTCAATGGTATCAAGATCCTTCAATTGAAGTTCCATATCGATCACCTCTTTGTCTCTTACAGGATCTACATCTCCATCTACATGAACTACATTCTCATCTTCAAAACATCTTAGCACATGTATTATGGCGTCCACTTCTCTAATATTCGCCAAAAATTGATTGCCTAATCCTTCTCCTTTATGGGCACCTTTTACTAAACCTGCTATATCTACAATTTCAATTGTAGTAGGCACGACTTTTTCAGGAGTTACTAATTTTTCTAGCTGGTTTAATCTTTCATCTGGAACAGTAATAGTTCCAATATTGGGTTCAATAGTACAAAATGGAAAGTTAGCAGATTGAGCTTTCGCATTAGATAAACAATTAAACAATGTGGATTTACCAACATTTGGCAATCCTACAATACCACATTTTAAAGCCATTGAAAATTAATTTAAATTGAAAAACAAATTGATTATTTATTATCCATAATATTAACGGTACCTGTTTCACTTTTTGTGTTGTTATTATAATGCATCACATAAAAGTAAGTTCCGTCAGCTAATTTTTTACCTTTCATGTTAACTCCATCCCAGTCATTGCCATATGAATCTGTTTTATATACAACTCTACCCCATCTATTATAAATGGTTAGTTGTACATCATTATGAAGTTCAGCGAATCTAGTATAGAAGTAATCATTATTCCCATCACCATTAGGAGTTATAACATTGGGTAATTCGCAAGGAGTAATAAATATTTCAGTAATTGCAGTAACAGTTTCACAGAAATTAGAAGCTTCAATAGTATAGCTGTAAGTTCCATCTAATAGATCTTGAGTAATTAATGTAACAGTATCTCCAGTAGCAACTATATTATTATTCCCATCTAACCAATTGTATAATACTCCCTCAATAGTGGGAGATGTAATATTTACAGTATAATTATTGCCAGTACAAATAGTATCAAAAGCAGGAATGTCAACAACAGGCTCTTCACAATCATCACAATTAACAATCACATTTATAGTAGTGTCATAAGAGCAACCAAAATTATCTTCTACTTCAAAAACATATGAAAATGTTCCTAAACCATTTGGTAATATGGCCACAAGAGTATCATCATCAATGATGATAGTAGGATCCTGATGCCAAAATTCACTTGCTATTTGAGGGGAATAAAATTCAGTATTAGGATTTAAAGTATCATTAAAGTAAATACCCCATTCACATATGTAACCATCATCAATACCCAAATTATCACGTACTGTAATCGTCCAAGTGCCATTGATAGGACAACCAGATAATGCAGGTATATAAGATTCTTCTGGTTCATAATAACCCGGAACCACCATTGAACCTGCTGAAGGTCCAGTAGCTGTTGTAGTAGAATAACCATTATCCCAAGACGGTAATGCACCTGGTTGCATGGTAAAACAATATTCTTCACAAACACCTATATTACCAGTATTATTATCATATGCACCACCTAAATAGGTGCCACCTCCACTAAAACCACCTGGAAAAAGTTCACCACCTCCGAAACCTGAATAGCTATTAAAAATATTCACATTCTGACCATTTGGACAGCTTAGCATCATCTCAAGGTCACCTAAGTAAGAATGTTCTATTGAAATACAAACTTTATCGATATCACCAGCGTTTTGAAGTGTGCCTCCAGGTGTAAATCCCGCTATAACAATATCAGTTGTGTAATTCTGTCCAGAACCATCAGGAAGGTAAGTTTGAGCACCAAAAACACCGCCTATAGGAAAGTTGGTTTCAACAGGATCAACTCCAACAGTATCAAAAACAGTAACTCCACCAAATAATAGAGTGCTTTCTCCAGGACAAAGTGTATCTTCCAATGAACGACAAGTTGAAAAATCAGGAATAGTTGACACCCTTACCTTAGCAGCACTATATTGAAAAATTCCATAGGAATCCTCCACTTTCATTTGAACATAATATCCATTTCTTGCAGGAGGAACAAACATAACTACATCACCTGTTTGCGTAGTGCCATCACTAAATTCCCAAGTTGTAGTGTGATTAGTAGATTGCATGTAACCACCACCACTTAAAGCTGCACTGTCACCACCAGGTTCATATGGAAAATAAGGTTGAGCATTGAACCAAATAGTATCTCCTAAACAAACATCTACATAACCAGTATCTTCTGGATACATGTCATTTACAATATCATTAGCACCATTTGCTTCACCATCAATGAAAGCGATCATATGATTAGAAAAAGGCTGTGCTAGATTGGAACATGAGATGTTTCCATCCCATCCAGTTCCTTCAATAGAACCATCGCTTTTAAATTCTATAGTTAAACAACCAGACATATTTGACCAAGATGCTGGAATATTAGCACCATTAGGTGTTAATGAATTATTTAGCTTAGCTAATAAAGGGTAAGTATTATCCGGACCATCATATAAATAGATGGTGTCAGATGGATCAACATCAAAAGTATAACCAGCATTGGTTGCAAAAACAGCAACTACCTTAGAACCAGTAGCATCAGGACAAAATGTTATGTTCTCATTTTCATTGGATGTGTAGCTTCCTCCACTTCCACCAGAATCATGAAAGTTTTGAATAGATCCATTATTAAACGATGTTGAACATTCACAGGCTCCATTAGAAGAAGAGCTTGTCCAATCATCATCGGTTATATTTACATTTGGCTGAGACCAAATTGATGGAAATAAAAATAAAAAAAGGATGAATAATGTTGAATTTAATTTCATTTGTTTAATTCTTCATAGATATGTGTTCCAGATTTAACTACTAATAGTTTATCCTTGCCTTTCACCTTAAAATATTGATAATCATTTTCTAAAAAAGGTATTTCGAGAAGAAGAAAATTGAAGTTATTAAGATCCTTAATAGATATTTCTCCAGAAATTCTTTCATTTATATTTTTTGAATCTGGAATATCAACAAAATAATATCCATGATCCATACAATAAACAATTGTTTTAAAACGATCTGGGCTGTTTTGTTTCAGATCTTCTAATTCATTTTGAGAGAATTTCTCTAATAATCGATGGTCAAATTCATCTGATTGAGCAGTGAAAATATTGGTAACCATCAGACATGTAATTATCAAAAAAGTTTTCATATTATTTTATTTTGAGCATAAATGTAATTAATAATCGATAAAAACTACAAAGGTGTTATTATTCACTTATAAAGACGCTTAATATGATAAATATGTACCACTTTAAATAGAAAGTTATTAACACTTTTCTATGCTTGGATGTAAACGATTATTTTTGAGGCAAAATTAATATAACATAATGGATTATAATTTATCAGATTTAAAATCTTATTGCACTCAAATTAGAAGAGATATTGTTAGAATGGTACATGCGCAATCATCTGGTCATCCGGGTGGTTCTTTAGGATGTGTAGAATATTTTACTGCTCTTTATAAAGTAGTCATGAAACACAACTCTAAACCTTTTAATATGAATGGAAATAATGAGGACCTATTTTTTCTTTCTAATGGGCATATTTCTCCAGTTTTTTATTCAACATTAGCTAGGAATGGTTATTTCCCTGTAGATGAATTAAATACTTTTAGAATGATTGATTCAAGGTTGCAAGGTCATCCAACTACTCATGAAGGATTACCTGGTGTTAGAATTGCCAGCGGATCATTAGGGCAAGGGCTGAGTGTAGCTATAGGGGCTGCATTGTCAAAAAAAATTAATCAGGATCCTGGTATTATTTATACTCTTCATGGTGATGGGGAATTACAAGAAGGTCAAATATGGGAAGCAGCTTTATTTGCTTCAGCCAAAAAGGTAGATAATATTATTTCTACCATTGATTATAATGGAAGACAAATTGATGGTGATGTTGATGATGTTATTTCCTTAGGGGATTTACGTTCAAAATGGGAAGCATTTGGATGGGAAGTTCTAGAAGTAGATGGAAATAATCTTGAGGATACAATAGCATGTTTACAAGAGGCACGTAAAATGACTGGAAAGGGAAAACCTATAATGATTATTATGCGTACAGAAATGGGATTTGGTGTTGATTATATGATGGGGTCTCATAAATGGCACGGAGTCGCACCTAATGATGAGCAATTGGAAGATGCACTGGGCCAATTACCTGAAACTATTGGCGATTACTAATCATATATTATGAATACTTAATGTTTGGAATTATAATTGATAGTATAAGCTGAAATGAATAGAATCATTTTATACATATTATTCTCTTTAACAATAACGAGCTCTTATTTCTCTCAAGAAAAAGAAACAGGAACTATAAGGATGCTATTTATTTTTGATGGCTCTAATAGCATGAATGCTCAATGGGAAAAAAGCAGTAAAATTAAAATTGCCAAAGCTTTAATGACTCAAACATTAGATAGTTTAAAATATTTAGATAATGTAGAAGTGGCATTAAGAATGTATGGTCATCAAACTAGAATTGTACCTGGTCAGCAAGATTGTTCAGACACTAAATTAGAAGTGCCTTTTGCTCCAGGACCAGATAATTACGATAAAATAAAAAATAAAATAAGAGGTTTAGTTCCAAAGGGAACTACTCCAATTGCGAGATCATTAGAGTATGCTGCAACTGATTTTCCAGATTGTGATGATTGCAGGAATGTGATTGTCTTAATTACAGATGGAATTGAAGCATGTGATGAAGATCCTTGTGCTGTTGCTTTAGCATTAAGAAGTAAAGGAATTATTCTAAAACCTTTTATTATTGGTGTTGGATTAGACACCTCTTACATTGATCAATTTAATTGTGTTGGTGAGTTTTTAAGTGCTGAAACAGAAGATTCATTTAAAAGTGTACTTAGCTTTGTGATCAGCCAAGCCTTAAGTAATACAACAACTCAGGTTAAATTGTATGATGCCAAAGATAAAGCTAAAGAAACCAATGTAACAATGAGTTTCTATGATCAGAAAAAAGGGAAATTACTTTATACATATATGCATACAATGAATAAAGAGAGTGTTCCAGATACTCTTTCTCTAGACCCATTATATACCTATAAAATGGTAGTACATACTATACCAGAAGTAGTAGTTGGAGATATAAAATTAACTCCTGGCAAGCACAATATTATTGAGGCAAAAACTCCACAAGGAGAATTACATATGAGAGTTCAAGGAACAAATAGTGTTTATACAGGTGTTAATGCTATCATTAGACTTAAAAATGAACATAATACTATCAACGTTCAAAACATGAATACTATTCAAAATTATTTGGTGGGTTCATATGACTTGGAAATACTATCATTACCTAGACTTTATTTTAATGATGTAAAAATTAATCAAAGTAGAAAAACTGAAATTACTATACCGCAATATGGAACTGCAATTATTTCTAAAGGACCTGGTTCAGCAGCCATATTTCAAATTAAAGAAGGAGAAAATAAATGGGTTTGTGATCTTAATAAAGATGTTTCAGTAAATAATATAAATTTATTGCCTGGAAACTATAAAATTACTTATCGTTTTATAAGGTCAACTAGTACTGCCCATACAATAGTTAAAACATTTAAAATTACATCTGGATACGAAGAAAACATATCATTATAAAATTATGAATATAGAAATTTTAGGAAATAAAGATACAAGATCAGGTTTTGGAGAAGGCTTGTCTTATTTAGGGGCTAACAACCCAAATGTTGTTGCACTATGTGCGGATCTTACAGGATCATTAAAAATGAATGATTTTAAAGATAAATATCCCGATCGTTTTTTTCAGGTTGGAATTGCTGAAGCAAATATGGTTGGTATTGCTGCTGGTCTAACCATTGGTGGTAAAATTCCGTTTACAGGTACTTTTGCAAATTTCTCTACTAGTAGGGTTTATGATCAAATAAGGCAATCTATTGCATACTCTGGTAAAAATGTAAAATTGTGTGCTTCTCATGCTGGACTTACTCTAGGTGAAGATGGTGCAACTCATCAAGTTTTGGAAGATATTGGGATGATGAAAATGCTACCAGGTATGACTGTGATCAATCCTTGTGATTTTAATCAAACTAAAGCTGCTACAATTGCCATTGCTGAACATGTAGGGCCAGTATATTTAAGATTTGGTAGGCCTAAAGTTCCTGTATTTATTGATGAAAATATGCCATTTGAAATAGGAAAAGCACTTACTATAAAGGAAGGTAAAGATGTTTCTATTTTTGCTACTGGTCACCTTGTATGGGAAAGCATTGAAGCTGTTAAAGTTTTAGAATCAATGGGAATAGATGCTGAAGTTATTAATATACACACCATTAAACCTTTAGATGAAGAAGCAGTCTTAGACTCTGTAAGTAAAACAAAATGTGTTGTTACTGCAGAAGAACATCAATTAGCAGGTGGTCTGGGTGAATCTATCGCTCAACTATTGGCAAGAAAAAACCCAACACCAATGGAATTTGTCGCTGTAAATGATGTTTTTGGCGAAAGTGGTAAACCTAAAGACCTTATGAAAAAATATGGTTTGGATTCATCTAATATTGTCAATGCAGTTCAACATGTCTTAGAAAGAAAAAGTAAGACAATTGAGCATATATGAGCAAAGAAGTTGATAAAAAAATCCTTGAATTATTTTTAAATCAATCTACTAGACATGAAGGATTTACTCTTCTTGTTAACACCTATAAAGAAAGATTATATTGGCAAATAAGAAGAATAGTTGTCAATCATGATGATGCGGACGATGTACTACAAAACGTTTTTATTAAATGTTGGAGGTCTTTAGACTCTTTTAGAAAAGATTCTCTACTTTATACCTGGGTTTATAGAATAGCAACCAATGAATCAATTTCTTTTTTAAAGAAGAAAAGAGGTGCTGATAAAATTGAACTTTCAGAAGAAGCATATAAATTACAAGCTGGAAAAGCAGAGTTTGTAATGGATGCTAATGAAATAGAAATTAGATTAGAAAAAGCCATTCTACAACTTCCAGAAAAACAAAGAATTGTATTTCACTTAAAGTATTATGAGGATCTTAAATACGATGAAATTGCTGAAATAACAGGGACATCTGTAGGAGCACTAAAAGCTAGCTATTTTCATGCTGTACATAAAATTAAAGATTTAGTAAAGAGAGATTAAACCTTTTTAAATTAGATACATCTAATTGTTAAATGACTAAAAATAAAGAACATAACGAAAAACTAAATGACCCTATTTCTTTTGAAGGGGATAATAAAAGAAACATATATGATGTTCCAAAAAATTATTTTGAATCGTTACAGGAATCAATCGAAGAGAAAATTATAGAAGCAGATTTAAGTGACTTATCTATTTCTAAACGTAATATATATGAAACACCAAATCAATACATTTCATCATTTAAAACCCTCGATCAAAAAACAGAACCTACTAGAATTATATCATTTAAAAATTTCAATTCAAATAGATTTTTGAAAATAGCAGCTTCTGTGACATTAATAATTGGGATAGGATATTTAGGGTTTTTATTTCTTGATAATTCCAAAACGAATAATAATCAAATTTCTAATACTAATGATTTTGATTTTGAGATCTCTGAATATGAAACAGGACTTTTTAACGAAACAGAAGATGAATTAATGGCATCATTAATATTTGAAGAGGATATCTCTTTTGATAATTCAGATTTAATTAATGAAAGTGATCTTACTATCGATGAATTAGAAGAATACCTAGAATCTGACATAGATCTTTCTATTGAATTTTAAAAATTACAACTATGAAAAAAATACTCATCATCCTATTATTTATAATTCCAATGAATCTAGATTTATTGGCACAAAAACAGATGAATAAACCAGATAGGATTGCTTTTTTATCTGAAAACATGAATTTAAGTTCTGATGAAGCTGAAAAATTTTGGCCTTTGTTAAATGACATGGAAAACGAGCTTAAAGCACTTAAAAAGGAACTTAAGGAAAATAAACCCGAAAAAAAGGTGAATGAAATGTCAGATAAAGAAATTGAGGAATTATTGGATGCCTCATTTATTCATAAACAAAGGGAATTAGATATAAAAACAAAGTTTCACGAAGAATTTAAAAAGATTCTTCCCATAAAGAAAATTGCCAAGTTCTATCATTTAGAACAAAGGTTCAAGAAATTGAAAAAACAAAATAAGCAACATCCTGGTCCTAAACCTGGAAATAGAGGTCCTTATTAATTATTTCTCTATTTTAGAATCAATACATTCATACGTTAAGTATTTTTGTATGCATAATGAAAATCAAATCATGGATCAGTGCCCTAAGACTTAGAACTCTTCCTTTATCTTTGTCTTGCATATTAATTGGAGGTGCTTTGGCGCACCCAATTCAGCCAATTAATCCTACAATTTTTAGTCTAATTATAGCTACTACAGTTATTTTACAGATTCTATCTAATCTTGCCAATGATTATGGTGATGGTATTAAAGGTACAGATGATCATCGATCTGGTCCAGATAGAATGATCCAGAAAGGCTTCATCAGCAAAAAAGAGATGTTTATAGCAATATGTTTATTAGCAGTTTTTGCCTTTTTATTAGGACTCATATTACTATATAAGGTTTTTGGGTTAGATTATCTCATCATCTCTTTTTTATTTTTAATTCTTGGCGTATTTGCAATATGGGCTGCTATTAAATATACGATGGGTGAAAACCCATACGGATATAGAAGCATGGGCGATTTATTTGTTTTTATATTTTTCGGTGTAATTGGAGTTGTTGGAACCTTTTATTTATTAACCTTTTCATGGAATTGGATCACGATACCTGGCGCATTATTTACTGGCTGTTTAAGCATGGCAGTATTGAATATGAACAACATGAGAGATCACGATTCAGATAAAAAAGCTAATAAAGTCACATTAGTAGTTAAATATGGGTTAAAATGGGCATCTAAATATCAGGTAACCTTGATTGTAATAAGCAGTATATCTTTTATTTTAATAGCTTATCAATACAATGAATATATTTACTTCCTCTGTCTTCTTCCCTTGCCTATTCTTATAAGTAATATCAGGAAAGTAATTAGTTATAATCAATTAATTGAATTAGATAAAGAATTAAAAAAAATAGCGCTTTCTACTTTTACTATTTCTGTAATATTTTTTGTTATAACAATGCTGAAATAGATAGAAATGCTTTTAGATAAGCATCTGAATAAAAGTAATTAATAAATTCCTTCTTTATTAGCCCATTTCGAATATTCATTACTGTGTCTTTCATGTTGGGCATTGGTAATAGAGAAATAATGTGAAGATGTATAACCAGGTTTTGCACACATAAATAAATAATCATGCTTCTTGTAATTCAAAACTGCATCTATTACTCTAGGTTCAGGAATACAAATTGGACCAGGAGGTAATCCAGGATTCTTATAGGTATTATAAGGTGATTTAATTTCTAAATGTTTATTGAGCACCCTATTTATAGTAAAATCATTATGGGCATAAATAACTGTAGGACAAGATTCTAAGAACATCCCTTTATTAAGTCTATTTATATAAATACCTGCAATGGTATCATGCTCTTCGTATTTAACGCGTTGCTCAGCCAATACTATAGAAGCTAGAATGGTGACCTCACTTTGTGAAAGATTAATATTTTTAGCTTTTTCTATACGATCAGCATTCCAAAACTTTTTATACTCCTTTGCCATCATTTGTATAAATTCTTCAGGAGAAATAGATGAATAACATTCATAAGTATTGGGTAAGAAAAAAGTAAGCCAAGTTTCTTTTTTAAATCCATAATGATTGATGATAGAATCATTATTAAAAGCCAATGATAAAGTTGCTGAATCAGCTATGATAAATTGAGACACTTTTCCAGCAATATCCTCAATAGTTCTTGCATTATTGAATATAACATTGACTATATCTTTATGATTCTCAATAGCATAATTAATGTTATTTATTAAAGAATTATAGGTGTTCCATTTTTTCAATAATTTAATCTTTTTAAAAGGTATAACCTTATCAGCTATTTTCTTATAATCTGCTAGTAGTATAAAATCATTTTCATTTTTAATTATCTTTTCATTTAACAGAAATTTAGATAGATCCTTGACTTTGAGAATTGTATCTGATGGTAATAAAAGAATTACATCATTATTTAAGCTCTCAAATGTTGGTTGATCTTTAATTCTATAGATATTATAATATGGATAAGCTAGATATCCCCCTATAAAAAGAGAGACAATTAAAATAAAAATGATAACCTTTCTCATTTATATAAATATTTCAAATTCAATCAAGCTTAATTAGCTGATAGTTTTCATACTTGTAAATATTTACACTTTTGTTTTGAAAACCACTATTTGGATCTAATCTGTAATATGATGAATTGACATAAAACCCTTCATTTTCCAATTCATGATAATTATCAGGGAAGTTCTTTCCATAAATTAATAAACCTTTTAATGCATTAAAAGCAGCATCAAAGCCTAAAAATGAATATTTAAGAGGATCAGTTTTAAATATTTTTCTGTATGAACGTATAAAATCAATTACTTTTTCATCATGGTAATTTACTATTCCTGCAACCGGAACATGAAGGTTAAATTTATATTTATTTTTTTCATCAAGTAATTTCATTTCAACCCATTCTTCTAAACCAAATAATACAATTTCATATTCGTAAAACTTTTCAGAATTAATGATATTGTTTAATTTATTGTTAACAAGATCACTGACAAAATTATCCTGTGTAGAAGGTATAACAAGGATGTTTCTTTTGTCTTTAACCAAAGATGCTTTAATAGTACTTAATGAGCTTTTAAAATCCATTGATAGAATATTTATTACTTCATCATTATCAGCTTTTAGGATATTGAATGTATCTAAAAAGATCCTACTGTATTTAAGATCATTTTTATTTGCTGTATTTTTTATTACTATAATATTATCATCAATACATTTTTTAGCTGTATAATTAGCCAATGCTGTTATTTGATTAAATTTTGAAGGTATAACTTTAGTTAAATTATAATTATTATGCAATGCATGATTAGGTATCTTACCAGGAGCAATTACATGAATATTATTTTCTTTAGCATAATTGATTACTTTTTTTAAAGGATGTGACATATAGGGTCCAATGATCAAGTCTACACTTTTTAAAGTATCACTATAAATTAGATCGTTAACAACAGCAGTGTCATTTTGGGTGTCGTAGACATACAGGTTTATTTTTAATCCTGCTTTCTTTAATGAATCTAATGCCATATATACACCATTGTATAAATTAATAGCAGGAATTGTATTACTATGGGGAGGACATTTTTGTAAAGGAGGACAATTCTTTTTCACTTCTTCATTTTTATCAAGAAAAAACGGAAGCATTAAAGCTACATTATAAATAGCCTTAATATTGTTAGTGTCATTGTTCTTTATTTGGTTTGAATCTTCTGAGTAAATAGTTAGATTATCTTCATCACAGTTTACTTTTTTAAGCTTAATTCTAATTTCTTTTCCTTTTTTCAAACCTTCTTCAAGTCCATTATTAATATCCTTAATTGAAGCAGCGGTAACATTATATTTTTTTGATAGACTGTAAAGAGTTTCTTTTTTTTGAACCTTGTGAATGATAATACTATCACAGGGACCCTCTAATGGATTAATTGGGTTTTTAACAATGGGCTCTATAACATTAGTTGTGTCAGCATTTTGAATAGGTATATAAAGTATTTCTCCAATTTGCAGATTACCTGAGTTGCTATTGTGTTTTTTAATCTGGTCAACGGAGACACTGTATTTTCTGGATAAAGACCAGATTGTTTCCCCTGATTTAACCACATGCTTCTTTATATTTGGATCATCATCGTTATCTGATTTTGGAGGTTCTGGAATAACAGAATGAATTTCCTCAATTATTGGTATATAGATTACTTGATCAATATTTAATCCATTTTCAGCAGCAGGGTTTGCTTGAAAAAAAAGATTCAAGTCTATATTATATAGCTTACTAATGCCATAAGCAGTTTCTCCTTTAGATACCAAATGTTTATAAAACTTGGCACCATCTTTTTCTATAATCTGTGCATTATCTGGTTGTGCAAATGATATCAATGAAATGAAAACACAATATAATATGACTAATAATTTTTTCATTCCCATTCAATAGTAGCTGGTGGTTTAGAGCTTATATCATAGGTTACTCTGTTAATTCCCTTCACTTTATTTATAATATCATTAGAGATCTTTGCTAAAAATTCATAAGGTAAATGACACCAATCGGCTGTCATTCCATCTGTAGAAGAGACTGCACGTAATGCAACTGCATTTTCATAGGTTCTTTCATCTCCCATAACTCCAACTGATTTTACAGGTAATAATATAGCACCAGCTTGCCAAACATCTTTATATAAATTATGATTTTTCAATCCTTCTATGAATATATGATCAACTTCTTGCAAAATCTGTACCTTTTCTTCAGTAATATCCCCTAAGATACGAATTCCTAACCCAGGACCAGGGAAAGGGTGCCTACTTAAAATAACATTAGGTAAATCAAGAGTAGCTCCTACCCTTCTTACTTCATCTTTAAATAATGACCTTAATGGTTCAATAATTTTTAGTTTCATGTAGTCCGGTAATCCACCTACATTATGATGCGATTTAATAGTAGCTGATGGACCTTTCACAGATATTGATTCAATTACATCTGGATATATTGTTCCTTGACCTAGCCATTTAGCATTGTCAATTTTAGAAGACTCTTCATCAAATACATCTATAAATACATGACCTATTGCTTTTCTTTTTGCTTCAGGATCTGATATGCCAGATAATGCTTTGTAAAATTTATCTTTAGCATTAACTCCTATTACATTTAATCCTAAATTTTTATAACCCTTTAAAACTTCATCAAATTCATTTTTCCTTAATAAACCATTGTCAACGAAAATACAAGTTAGGTTACCTCCAATAGCTCTATGTAATAGCATTGCAGCTACACTTGAATCAACACCACCAGATAAACCTAATATAACACCATCGTCTCCAAGCTCATTTTTTAAATTGTTAATGGTTACATCAACAAACGAATCGGGAGTCCAATCTTGTTTACAATTGGAAATATTAACTACAAAGTTCTTTAATAGTTGCATTCCATCAGTAGAATGATATACTTCTGGATGAAACTGAATACCATAAGTGTTTTCATTGTTAATTTCAAAACCAGCATTAACAACATCTGATGTACTACATATTTTTTTAAATCCAGAAGGAAGCTCCTGAATGGTATCTCCATGGGACATCCAAACTTGGCTATCTATATCAACATTCGTAAGTAAATTTGAATGAGAATCAACTTCAGATAAATTAGCCCTTCCATATTCTCTGATTTTAGAGGGTAATACCTTTCCTTTATTACTATGCACCAAAAATTGAGCACCATAGCATACACCTAATAATGGAATTTTCCCTTTTATTGCACTAAGGTCAGGATCAGGAGCATTCTCATCTCTTACACTAAATGGACTGCCGGAAAGTATGACACCTTTTATATTTTGAGTGATATTAGGAGGGTTATTATAGGGATGAATCTCACAATAAACATTAAGTTCACGAACTCTTCTTGCAATTAGTTGTGTGTATTGAGAGCCAAAGTCAAGTATTAAAATCATTTCTTGCATATGCAAATCTAAACAACACAACAAAAAGAAATATTATTAGGTTAAAAAAAATCAATTTATTTTTGAGCTATTGATTGTTAATGAATAAAGTAAAAGACAAAAAACTAATTGTGATAGTCGGACCTACAGCGATAGGCAAGACTGATCTATCTATCTATTTAGCTCAGCAATTGAATTGCGATATTATTTCTGCTGACAGTAGACAGTTCTATCATCAAATGTCTATTGGTACTGCAAAACCCTCTAAAGAAGAACAAAAAAATATTAATCACCATTTAATTGACTGCATGGATATTCATAAAGAATATTCTGCAGGGAAATACGAATCAGACGCCTTAGCCATATTAAATGAGTTATTTCATAAAACAAATTATGTGATCATGGTAGGAGGATCAGGAATGTACATTGATGCAGTTTGTAATGGAATAGACAATATACCGTCAGATAAAAACACAAGAAGTCAATTAAATAAAGAATTGAAAACAGAAGGAATAGAAACTCTTCAAAAAGAGCTTTTAAAAGTAGATCCAGACCATTATAAAAGTATGGACATAAAAAATCCTCAAAGGTTAATAAGGGCATTGGAAGTATTTAGATATACTGGTAAAACATATTCTTCTTTTAGAAGCAACCCTAAGAAACATAGAGAGTTTGGTATCATTAAGATTGGATTAAATGCAAACCGATCTATGATTTATGAAAGAATAAACAATAGAGTTGACCAAATGTTAAGAGAAGGTTTAATTGAAGAAGCACAACAATTATTTCCTTTGCGTCACTTAAATGCTTTAAATACTGTTGGATACAAAGAACTATTTAGCTATTTTAAAAAAGAAATTGAATTAGAGAATTGCATTGAAGAAATTAAGAAAAATACAAGAAGGTTTGCTAAAAGACAGCTGACATGGTTTAACAAAGACAAGGAGATTACTTGGTTTAACTATAATGAAAGATCAACTATTTTATCACATATAAAAGTTTAATAATTATTAATTTTGAGTTTTTTAAATATTCATATCATCAAATTGAAAAGTACTTTATCAATTATTTTATTGATTCTATTTAATTCTGTTAGCGGTCAATTATTAACAGCAAATGATACTGCTGATTTTTCTAATTGGACGTCTATTGATGCAGATGGAGACAATAATAATTGGAATATAATTGACCTAACTGGTGTGGGTACTGCCTTAGATGCCCAAGGAGGTTGTGTTATTTCTAGCTCATGGAGTGCCTCATCTGGAATTTTATATCCAGATAACTATTTTATATCTCCTGCTATTGATCTAAGTGGAAACTCTGGTCCTGTTTACTTAAGTTTTAAAGTTGGATCTATTGAGCCCAGTTCTTCTAGTTGGTATGGAGAATGGATCTCTGTATATGTAGTAAATGACACCAGTATGGCTTACATGTCTAGCTGTTCCCCTGTGCATTCAGATTCTTTGCCGTCTGGACAAGAAATGCATGAATTCAACTATGATATTTCTTCACACTGTGGTAATTCAGGTGTTCATCTAGTTTTCCGTCATCATAATTGTTCTGATAATAATTTCATCATCCTTGATGATATTGCAGTTAATAATCCTATTAATATCATTGAACAAAATGAGCTAACCTTAAACCTCTATCCGAATCCCTGCCACAATATCATAAATATTAATACTGCTATTCAAATTGAAAATTGTTGGATCTATGATATGAGCGGAAAGCTTATGGTTGAAATGAATGACCTTTCAGCTAAAGATATAAATATCAAGTCTTTAAATAAAGGTAATTATTTATGTAAGGTTCAATTTATAAATGGTAGTTTTTCACAACAAGTTTTCACTAAAAATTAATTTTTTTCAGCTTCTTGATTTAAAAACAATTGATAGATCATCCCATCTGTTAAGCCTACTTTAGGAACAATTATCCTTTTAGCACCTGCGGCTTCCATCATTGTAAGGTAAATATTACTACCATAGATGATAATATCTGCTCTATTGGGCTTTAATTTTAAAATGCGAATCCTATCTTCATAAGAATATTTTTCGATAATTGAAATTATAGACCTTAATTGATCAATAGCAAGTGGTTCTTGCATTTTATGTACACTGTAATTATATATTTTATTAATATTACCTCCAGTACCTATTGCCTCTTCTACTAATCCGTATTTTTCAACTTGTTGCCGAATCCAATTAACAGCCTCCTTATTTACTTCCTTCTTCTTATCCCCCTTTAAATGTCTTACAGATCCAATATTAAATGATCTAGATGCTATTTTTTGACCTTCTTTTATGTAAGTGACTTCTGTACTTCCCCCCCCAACATCAATGTATATATAGTTTTTATTTTTATTTAATTTGGCTAAATGAAAATTTAAAAAGATCAGCTCTGCTTCTTCATCACCTCCAATAATCTCTAATTGAATACCTGTCTCTTTTTCAATGGCATCTTTTATTTCTTCATTATTCTTTGCCTCTCTCATTGCACTAGTGGCACAAGCTCTAAAATAGGCTACATCGTTGATTTCCATGATGAGCTTGAATACTTTAAATACTTTAATTAATTTTTGAAATGAACTATCATTTATTTTGCCTTTTGAAAAAACATCTTTTCCAAGTCTTAAAGGTATTCTTGTCAACGAGATCTTTTGAAAGTACACTTCGTTTTCAGCAGTATATTTAGACTCTTGAATCAAAAGCCTTACTGCATTAGAACCTATATCTATCGCTGCATATATCAATTAAATATTATTTAAGATTATTCTAATATAATGAATTCACTAATGTTTTATATTGCCTTAATTCTAAATCAATAAGAAGTTTCTTGAAAGTTTATTTAGAACATTTTCCTCTTAGGGCTAGAAAACTACTAAATTTGCATAAAAATCAACTATGAGTTTTTGGTCTGAATTTAATTCATCATCTCAGAAAGAATGGGATTCTAAAATAGTAAAAGATCTAAAAGGAAAGAATTTAGATCTTAATTCTGATTGTAATCCTTTTATATTTAAAACTACTCATTTCACTCATTCTAAATTTCCTAGAAAAATTTATTTAAATGGTGATTTTGACATGCAGAGTTCATCAAATGAAAATCTTTTAGAATCACTAGGGTACGGAATCAATTCTATAACACTTAATAACAGTAATTTCAATGAAAAAGACCTAGAAAATATAATGCATGAGATTATTGATACTCATGTGGTTTTCTCTTCAGAGAATATTTTAAAATTAAAAGATGGCTGGTTAAATTGGATTAAAAGTAATCCAGGTATTTCTGGTTCCTTTCGTTTCGACCCAATAGCTGATTTTCATAAAAGTGGTAAGTGGGTAGCCACAAAAGAAGGTGACTTAAATAACTGGCAACAATTTTACAATGAATGTAATGATTTGAATTTTCAAGCTATCTATGTTGATGGATCTATTTATGGGAATAGTGCATTTAAATCAAGCTCTCAAATCGCATATATTTCTGCTCATTTAAATGAATATTTTGAGTTAATTAATTTATCTCCCAATCAGAAAATTAAAGTAATAATCAGAAATGCAGTTGGAGTCAATTATTTTTCGGAAATAGCAAAACTTAGGGCATTGAGAAATGTTATTTCTTCAATTGCAAATCATCGAAAAATAAACATAGACCTATTGATTGAATCTGTCACTTCTAGATCTGTATTATCTCCAATTGATATTGATACTAACCTAATAAGAATAACCGCTTCGGCTATGGCTTCATTTATTGGTGGTTCAGATATCATATCTAATGTTTCCTATGATTGTTTATCTGATCAGAAAAACAAAAATGCAAAACGGTTATCCATTAACATTTCACATATTATTAAAGAAGAATCAAAAGTTCATAATATTTCTGATCCGCTTAAAGGGTCCCATGTTATAGAAGAAATGACTGATCAATTTAAAAAAGAAAGCTGGAAATTATTTAAAAGTATAGAAGATAAAGGAGGATGGTTATCTTATCTAAGCTCAGAAAATATACTAAAACTCAATAAAGAAAACATATTAAAAAAAACAAGTCAAATTAAAAATGGAGAACATGCGGTTATTGGTTTTAATAAATATAGACTTTCATCAGATGAAAATATCAATATTTCAAACAAAATTGACCTAACTAATAATGGTGCTTTTATTGAATTAAATATTACAAAACTGATATGAGTAGATTAAATTTCGAAAAAGCGACTTTGGTCAATAATTTACATGAAAATAATGCTAAGGATTCTTCTGTAAAGGAATTTTTTGAATCAGATATTAAAGATATAGCACATTTAGATTTTGTAGCTGGTATTCCTCCATTTTTAAGAGGTCCCTACTCTACCATGTATCTGTCAAGACCCTGGACTATCCGCCAATATGCAGGATTTAGTACAGCTGAAGAATCAAATGAATTTTATAAGAAAAATTTGGCAGCAGGTCAAAAAGGATTATCAGTTGCTTTTGATCTTGCTACTCATAGAGGCTATGATTCTGATCACCCAAGAGTAATGGGAGATGTCGGTAAAGCAGGTGTAGCTATAGATAGTATAGAAGACATGAAAATACTATTCAAAGATATTCCTTTGGATAAAATGTCTGTCTCTATGACTATGAATGGAGCTGTAATCCCTATCATGGCATTTTATATTGTAACAGCTATTGAGCAAGGAGTTGAAATTGAAAAGCTATCAGGTACTATTCAAAATGATATACTAAAAGAATTCATGGTTAGAAATACTTATATCTATCCTCCTGAACAAAGCATGAAGCTTATTGCTGACATCTTTAAATATACATCTGCTAATATTCCAAAATTCAATTCTATAAGTATATCTGGTTATCATATGCATGAAGCAGGTGCAAGCGCAGAAATTGAACTCGCCTATACATTAGCAGATGGTTTGGAATATGTAAGAACAGGAATTAATGCTGGATTAAATATTGACGATTTTGCTCCAAGATTATCTTTTTTCTGGGGAATTGGAATGGATCATTACACTGAAATTGCTAAAATGAGAGCTGCAAGAATTTTGTGGGCTAAGCTTATTAAACAATTCAATCCAAAAAACCCTAAATCAATGGCTCTAAGGACTCATTGTCAGACTTCTGGATGGAGCTTAACAGAACAAGATCCATATAATAATATAGCTCGTACTTGTATTGAAGCAATGTCTGCTGTACAAGGAGGAACACAGTCGCTACATACTAATTCATTGGATGAAGCCATTGCCTTGCCTTCTGAACATTCTGCTCGAATTGCAAGGAATACACAACTTTTTTTATTAGAAGAAACCGATCATACCAATTATGTAGATCCATGGGCTGGCTCCTATTTTTTGGAAAATTTAACCAATGATATTGTGGAGAGATCTTGGACTTTAATTAATGAAATTGAAGAGCTTGGTGGAATGGCAAAAGCCATAGAATCTGGCTTACCAAAAATGAGAATTGAAGAATCTGCAGCAAAAAGACAAGCTAAAATTGATAGTGGCAAAGAGATGATTATTGGTGTTAATTCATTTATTGATGAGCAAATAGAAGATTCGCTTCAAACACTTGAAGTAGATCATCAAAAAGTAAAAGAAAATCAGATCAAAAGATTAGAAAAACTCAAAAATGAGCGTAATGATAAAGATGTTCAATTAATCCTTGAAAAAATTTCTAATGCTGCTCAAACAGGAAATGGTAATCTTCTTGAGTTAGCCATTGAAGCTGCTCAAAAAAGGGCTACTTTAGGAGAAATATCTACTGCAATAGAAAATATATATGGTAGATATAAAGCTAAAACAAGAACAATATCAGGTGTTTATTCATCACAACTAATGGGAAATAAAGATTATATAAAGGCATGTGATCTAGCAAAGAAATTTGAGTCCATTGAAGGTAGAAGACCAAGAATACTTATTGCCAAAATGGGACAGGATGGCCATGATAGGGGTGCAAAAGTTGTAGCTACTTCATTTGCTGATATTGGATTCGATGTTGACATAGGACCATTGTTTCAAACACCAGAAGAAGCTGCACAACAAGCCATTGAAAATGATGTTCATATATTAGGTATTTCCTCATTAGCTGCTGGTCATAAAGCACTAGTTCCTTCAGTAATTGATGAATTGACAAAAGCTGGGCGTGAAGATATCATGATCATTGCTGGTGGCGTAATTCCTAAAAAGGATTATCAATTTTTATTTGATAAAGGGGTTGCTGCAGTATTTGGACCAGGCACCAATATTAGTTTAGCTGCTCAAGAAATTTTAAATATAATGCTTAAAACATACAATGAATAAGCCATTAAATACCATTTTGCAACCCATTTCTTATCCACCCAAGATCCTAATTGCTTGGAAAGAAGCAATTAGTGGAAATAAAAAGATCAGGGAATGGCTTACAAATAATGGTTATCAGGAATTAGGTCTTTTTTGTTTTGCTTTAAATAATGATAAAAAAGCTAAAAACTGGCTTTTTGAAAATGGATATGCCCATCTACTTGCTTTAATTAATGGATCTGAAGGTGATGAGCTAGCATTACAATGGCTTCTTAAAGGTGATTTTGTCATATTATATCATATGGCAAAAGCAGCTGATAGTTATGAGGAATCTATGAACTGGTTATTGAAAAAAGATAAGCTATATGCAGCCATATCATTACAAATGGAAATTGTAAAAGATCGAATTGATGATAAAAACAATGATCCACACAAGATCAATCCTTAATTTGAAAATAATATTTTGGATCAACAGGTTTAACCATTAAATTACAGATCAATCCAATTAATAATAAACCAGCCATTAAATACATGGTAATATTATATACTTCAGCTTTTGGCATATTTAATACTTCCAATTGATATTCTCTTAAATAATTGATGGTTACAGGACCCAATATGGCTGCAAAGCTCCAGGCTAACAATAAACGACCATGAATTGCACCTACTTGTTTGTTTCCAAACATATCCTTTAAATAAGCAGGAATCGTAGCAAAACCACCACCATACATACTTAATATGATTGAAAAAGCAATAGAGAATAAAAGCATACTCCCGGTAAAAGGCACCATTATATACAATAGCATTCCTAAAACAAAAAAGATAGAATAAGTATTTTTTCTTCCTATATAATCACTAAGAGATGACCAAATAAATCTTCCGATCATATTAAATAAGCTTAATAATGCGACAAATGATGCAGCTTCTATTTTATTAATCTCAAATATTTCCTTTACCATTACATCAGCCTGACTTAGCACCCCAATGCCTGCAGTTACATTTAGCATTAATACTAAAAAAAGCAGCCTGAATTGAGGTGTTTTAATGGCAGTGTCTGCTAGAACATTAGCAGTAGTTATCATTTTGTTTGATGCATCTTCAGATAACACAAAACCTTTAGGTTTCCATTCTTGATCTGGGATTTTTACAATAATTGATCCGAAAATCATTAATACTAGATAAATACATCCCAAGGTCAAAAAACTTTCCATAAGACCATTGGTAGAAGAAGCACTTGAATATCGTTCCATTAACCAAACGCTTAAAGGGGATGCAATCATTGCTCCACCTCCAAACCCCATGATGGCCATTCCCGTTGCCATTCCAGGTCTATCAGGAAACCACTTAATAAGCGTACTTACAGGAGAAATATAACCTAGTCCTAATCCTATTCCTCCAATTAATCCAGATCCTATGTATAAAAACCAAATATTGTGAATATGGATGCCAAACGCAGAGATCATAAATCCACTACTAAAACAAATAGCAGCAACCAGCATGGTTTTTCTAGGGCCTGCTCTCTCAACCCATTTGCCAAAAACTGCTGCAGATGCACCCAGAAAAAAAAGGGCTAAGGTAAAAATCCAACCTAATTCTGTAAGTTTCCATCCTTCATTTTTAAGGGGTTCATTAAATACACTAAAAGCATAGATCTGACCAATAC
>CAYSEW010000025.1:0-41902 GCA_964430245.1 uncultured Flavobacteriales bacterium | reverse complement strand
ATAGTTCCATATCCTCTAGTAGAGACTAAAACATCTTTGATTAAACAATTATTCAGGTTCAATAAATAAGCCCTCCATACCCATTCATTTTTGTCTTTTTCACGGATGATGGCAACACCAACATCTTTTACTTTTGGGATACTTATATCTTTTTTCACAAAACAAAGTTATTGAATAAATGCTTCAGCGATTTTTAAATAACTCCAAAAATCTTTAGGATGCCCATCGCTTGCTACTTTTTTTCTTTTTTCTCCTGTTCTAACAATTACTGTTTCTTTTTCTGGCCAAACAATAATGTATTGACCATTTATGCCCCTTGCATAACAGATCACATCACCTTTGTATAAAGCGGTCCACCAGTGCCATCCATATCTTGTGTTTTGTTTACCATTTTTTTCAGTTAAATAGCTAGCTGGCTGTAGTGCGTTTTTAAGATAGGTTTCAGAGATGACTTGATGTCCATTCCATTTACCATTGTTCAATACTAGCTGACCAATTTTTGCGTAATCCCTAGGAGTAATGTAAAGACAGCAAAAAGCTTTTTCATCACCATTAAATTTGTCTAGATTCCACATAGCGTTTTTCTCAGCATTTATTTTTTTCCAAATTTTTTCCTCCATGTATTTAGAAAGGGTTTTTCCGGTTGCTTTTTCCACTATATATCCAAGAATTTGTGTGTTTCCACTTTTATATTTAAATACTTTACCTGGCTTTTCTACACATATTAAATTATTGATCTGTCCCATAAGGTCTTCACCATAATAGGCTCTAGCATTATCAGAATAGGGATTGCCACCGCTTTCAGACCAATTAAGACCGCTGCTCATAGTTAATAGATCTTTAATAGTAATCTTGGATTTATAAGAGTTTATAAAAGAAGGCAGAAAGTATGCTACAGATTGTTCAACAGATTTTATGTGCCCCTCATCAATAGCTATCCCAATTAATAACGACACAATACTTTTTGCTGCAGAAAATGTGTTGGTAGGATGATTTTTGTCAAATCCATTCCAATAACGCTCAACAATTAATTCATTGTTTTTTACAACAAGAAAGCTAGTTGTTTTAATGGATGTTAATTTTTTATTAGCAGCAGCATTTAATTTGTTCTTAGAAATATTTCTAGATTCTTTCCATCTTACAGGATGTTCAGTATTAATAATATGGTTATAAAATAAATGTGATTCGTCTATTGCCGGCCCGCTTTGTCCTCTAAAATAAGCAAAGCAGACTCCTTTCAATACATATCCATAACCAGTTACCCAATGGCCAACAACTAACAAAAAAAGAGCAAGGCCAATAATTGTGAATGTCTTATATATCCTAGATATTATTACTTTATTCATTGTAATCGTAATCAAAAATAGTTGACATGTTCAGCTTTAATATTTGTTTAATTTCATTAAAGTCTATAGTGTGTCCCAACTCTTTTTTAAGAGAAGTTACTTTTTTATCCTTAATACCGCACGGAATAATAGCATTAAAATAAGACAGGTCTGTATTGATGTTAAACCCTATTCCATGCATGGTGACCCATCGACTACTTTTTACACCTAAGGCACATATTTTCCTAGCATTTTTCGGGTCAGCTGCATTTACCCAAACACCTGTAAGCCCTTCTATTCTTCCAGCATTAATTCCATATTCCTTAAGAGTTAAAATAACAGATTCTTCTAAAAAGCGCAAATACTTATGAATATCACTAAAAAAATAGTCTAAATCAAATATTGGATATGCTACTAGCTGCCCAGGACCGTGATAAGTGATGTCTCCTCCTCTGTTTATTTTATAAAAGGAGGCTCCTCTTGCTGTAAGTAGCTGCTCGCTAGCTAATAAATTGGAACTAGACCCACTAGTGCCTAAAGTGTATACATGGGGATGCTCACAAAATAGTAAATGGTTTTTAGTTGGAATTGTGTTTTCAGGATCTTTTCTATTGGCTATTTTTTGATTAACAATGGGCTCAAAAAGTGAAGTTTGATAGTCCCATGCAATTTTATAATCAATTACATCAAGATCTTCGAAATTGACTCTTGGACGATTAGGGTTAGATTTTAGAGAGTTCACTTTTTAAATAATCAATAACATTAACTTCTATTGAATCAACCTTGTTAAGGTCTGCTAAATAAACCGACACCCAATCTCCAAATAAAATAAGGTATAAGGTTTGTTCGATTAATGAATTTCCTTCAGCATAAATTTCATATAGATTGTCAGTATATTTAGAGATAATATTTTTACAAATATCCATTCTTACTTTAGACCTTGGGTGATCGTATGAAGTTCGTAAAAAGAGTACAGCATACTCGTTTTTACCACCAGCCCATCCTACCAATTCGTTATGATTCATTTCTGGCAGAACATGATGCCAGCATAATTGCTTGGCATTTTCATTGATTTGCTGACGCATTCTTATTGTTGCTCCTTCAAGTAAAGCTTCAGAATAAAGTACAGGGGTTTTAGATTGAAACGAAGAAGCAATTAATTTTGCTTTTTCTTTTATATGATCAGTTTTGTCGTTGAGTAGATCAACAGTAGCTAATATTTGTTTCTTAAAGCTATCGTTTATAAACCCATAATGGTTTAATAAGTAAAACTGTTGCACCATTGAATATGTAAGCATAGCCCTTGGAGATCTTTCTGTTGGTAGTATAATATGATTGTAATTTTTTTCTTTAGCCCATTGCTCTAATTTACCTCCAGATGTAATGCAAGCAATTTCAGCACCTTTAGACTCAGCAGATTTCATTGCAGCTAAAGTTTCTTCAGTGTTTCCAGAAAAACTAGAAACAATTACCAATGAATGATTATCAATATAATCAGGAATTGTGTAGTTACTTGAAATAAGTATAGGAATATTTATTTGGTCTTGGACTAATTGAGAAACAATTTTCCCTCCAATTCCAGAGCCACCTAAGCCAGTAATAGTAATATTTTTAAAAGACTGGTCTGTTTTATTAAGTTCAGCTAATTCTCCAATTTTTATAGCGTCTAATAATTGAGTAGTAAATTTTCCAACAAGGTCTTTCATGATTAATTATATTGAAGCAACACACTTTAATTCTATAGCAATAGGAGTAGGTAAAGAACTTATCTCAACTGTTGTTCTACAGGGTTGATTATCTTTAAAGTATTCGGCATATATCTTATTATATGTAGAGAAATCTCTTTTCATATTTACTAAAAAAACAGTAACATCAATTAGGTTACCCCAAGAAGAACCACTTTCTTCCAATATAGCCCTGACATTTTTAAAGACACTATGGCACTGTGCTTCAAAATCAAAAGACAAGAAGTTTCCGTTATGATCTAATTTTAATCCTGGAACTGAAGAATCATTGTCATTAGATTTAGCTATTCTTGGCCCTACACCAGATAAAAAAAGCAAATTACCTACTTTTCTTGAATGAGGATATAATCCAACTGGCTTTGGAGCTTTATCTGTGTTGAATTTATTAGATTCCATTTATTATTTTTTTAGCAAAGATAATAGACAATAGATATGATGGATTATTTGAAGACAGTTCTTTCTTTATTTGTCTAAAAGAACAATTTCAATTCTTCTGTTGAGGTCTCTACCCCACTTGTATTTATTTGGAGCAATAGGATTTTCAGATCCGCATCCTGAATAATAGAGTCTGGCAGGAGCAATGCCCTTTGTAATTAATTGATCATAAACAGCTTTAGCTCTTAATGCAGATAGCGGTATATTCTTTTCTTCTATGCCTGAAATGTCAGTATATCCTACGATCTCAATTTTTAATTTAGGATTAGATTTAAGATAAACAATGAGACTATCTATTTGTAATAATCCATTTTCACTTATGATAGTTTGACTTGGTTCAAAAACAACTTGTGATAAAATGACAGCACTTTTTACAATAGAAGCATCTAATTTAGAGTGTATCGACAAAGATGCTTTTGCATTATTATTCTCACTTACTAATACAGTCATATTTTCTTTCTTTTTATTAATGACCTTGATCTCAATCCTTCTATTAGCAGCCCTGCCTCTTTTTGTTTTATTAGTATATGCAGGTTTTGAGGATCCGTATCCCTTGTAGGTAAGTTTGTTATCTGAAATTCCTTTATTAATAAGGTGATTGTAAACGAATTTAGCTCTTTCTTTAGATAATCTTCTGTTGTCAGTTTCATTCCCAGATCTATCGGTATGACCACTAATCTCTATATGAAGCTCAGGACTCTTTAATAGTGCTTTTACCAATAGAATTAAATCCTCATTTGAATTTGGAGAAGAGAAGCTGGTTTTGTTAGGGCCAAATTTAATATGATTTAATATTAACGTTGTTCCAATTGGGATTGCTTCAGGAACAATTAATAGATGCTCTAGAGATAAAAACAATTGACTACTATCAATGTATTCAGGCATAGGTGGGCAAATCTTATTACCCAAGGAGTCCTCTAATTTAAATTCATCAAAGGGTTCAAAAGCCATTATTTTCTCTCTGATACTATTGTATCTTGGGCTAGTATTAGCTCCGTCAGTTCCAAGATCCCAATAAGTAACCGCATCTAGATCTGAAAATCCACAGAACTGTTTTAATATTACAGCAGAAATAAAACCTGATGCATGCCAACCATTCCAGCAGTGTAAATAGACAGGACCTGCATGCTCATTGATAGCACTTTCATAAATCAACTCCATCATCTGCCTTATGTGTTCTCTGTCGAAGTAATCGAATTGTGAATAGGTAAGATTATTCTCTGTATTATTTACACAGTTACAGGATTTACTTTTCTCAACAGACTCCCAATTGGTCCTATATAAATAGATTGAATGTGCAAACCCTTCATTACATAAATTCTCTAATCCGTCATTTGGTAAAGGGTTACTGTTTTTTCTTTTATTTGTTTTGTGATAATAATTATTAGCACCACCTCTATATGCCACGCCATGCAAGATGGGCCTTAAATTACGTGTTCCATACAATTCTTTAAAACCATCACCTCTATTGTCTACTATTTTAGTTAATAGATCTTTTTCATTATACCTATCTATATAGTATTCATTAGACATAATAAAGTCTGGTAGATATATTTTAGGAGCCATATCTACTGAAGGGCATATCTCAGGTAAATCCATTAGCATTAATTCTTCAGGACTATATAATGAATCTATATGATAATTAACACTATCTACTTTAAGTGAATCATAATGGAACATATGACTCAGTGGAAGTTGATTTGACCACACGAAAATATGACTGCAGAGCAATAAAAATGTTAAGACATATCTGACCATGTTACAAAAATAAACGTCAATTTACTGGAGGAAGGTGATTTCTGTATAAGTTATTAACAACTAAGTATTAAGGAGTAAGTATTAAAAACGCAATCTAGTAGAAAATGTTCGCTTTATTGTTTAATACATATATTAGTTTGTTCAGTGAAGAAATTAAAAGCATTAAACCCTCCTTCTCTACCAACACCAGATTCTTTAACTCCACCAAATGGTGTTCTTAGGTCACGAACTAACCAACAGTTTACCCAAACAATACCTGCCTCTAGAAGCTGTGTTAGTCTTTGCGCTCTTGATAAGTTTTCAGTCCATAGTATGCTACTTAACCCATACTTAGTACTGTTTGCATATTTTACAACTTCATCCTCTGTTTCAAAAGGAGTTATTGTAACAACAGGCCCGAAAATTTCTTCTTGATTAGTTCTGCAATTATAGGGAAGACCTTCAATGATAGTAGGGGCTAAAAAGTACCCATTTTCACACTTTCCTTTGAGTACAATTTTATGTCCACCAGTTAATACCTTACCGCCTTCTTTTTTAGCTAGTTCAACATAGGAAAGAATTTTTTCCTGATGCTCACTGGAAACTACAGCACCTATTTTACTTTTAGGGTCTTTAGGATCGCCAACGACAAGGTTTTTTGTTTTTTCCACAAAAGCATCACGAAACTTATTATAGATAGATTTTTCTATAAAAATTCTAGAACCACATAAACATATTTGCCCTTGATTGGCAAATGAACTTAGCATTGTAGTTTTTAAGGCATTGTCAAAATTGCAATCTGCAAAAATTATATTTGGGTTTTTGCCCCCTAATTCTAGGCTTAGCTTTTTAAACATTGGAGCGGCAGTTTTAGCTATTTCTGCTCCAGTTTTAGTACCACCAGTAAAGGAGATAGCTTTGATCCCTGGATGGCAAGTTATTGCTGCGCCTACTTTTTGCCCATAACCATGAACTATGTTTAAAACACCTGGAGGAAGCCCAGCTTCTTTACAGATCTTTGAAAATAGATAGGCGGTCATTGGGGTAATTTCAGATGGCTTTGCAACAACAGTATTACCAGTAGCTAATGCAGGCGCAATTTTCCAGGTAAATAAATAAAGTGGTAAATTCCAAGGTGAGATACACCCTACTACACCAATTGGTTTTTTTAAAGTATAGTTAATAGCTACATCATTTAGCTGATGGCTTTCAGAACCATAATGTAAGATAGCTGTTGCAAAAAACTCCATATTACTTGAAGCCCTTGGGATATCAACTTGATTTGCTAGACTAACTGGTTTACCATTATCAATAGACTCTGCTAAAGCCAATTCACCAGCATGTTCTTTTATTTTAAGCGCAATGTCTAGCATAATTCTTGACCGTTCTTCTTTAGAAGTACTGGACCAAACCGGAAAAGCTTTTTCTGCAGCTTGATATGCCAGCTCAACATCCTCTTCATCTGAATCTGGGATTTGGCTATATATTTTACCTATTGAGGGATCGAAATTATCAATCCATTGATCGGAAATTGGAGATTGACTTTCTCCGTTAATATAATTTAGAATTTTAAGCATTTATTCTAATTTATCGACATCCATTCTCTTGTAATGCGCTATAGGCAACATTGAATGCAGCCATTTCCTCTTCATTGTCTTTAATTTTATCTAGAATATTTTTGTATAGGTTATCACAAGAATCAGCCATACTGTATGAAGTGGAGTCTAGCTTTTCATGTTTTAACCTAGTCCAGCAATTACATAATTTTGTAGCATCAGGATGTTTAGGAGCGCTACAAGAAAAACCCCCAATAAAAATTAATAGTGTAAATAGTTTATTCATAGAGTAAAAATAAAAAAGGCTGTCAAATTTGACAGCCTTTTTTAAAATAAGTTAAATGAAGTTTAGTGAGATTCTTCTTCACCACCTTCTTCACCTTCAGCTTCGTCACACTTAGCTGCTTCGTACTCTTTTATTGCATCTTCTTCAGACGTACCTTCAGCAAAGCAAGCTTTTGCTTTTTCTTCATCATCACCTGCGTCTTTTACACAAGCACATAAATCACCACCACAAGAAGTTACTCCAAACATACCTGCAATAGCTAATAACATAAAAATCTTTTTCATCGTATACGATTTAATTGGTTAAACATTAGAAGCAAAAATATAAAGTTTACTACTATTTCCAAATAAAATTAGTTTTTTTTATCTGAAAAGGGTCTTAAATTTTATGATCTTTATGAAATTAGTAGCAACATCTTGTGTAATAAGTGTTTTTAACAAAAAGGTAGAAGGCTCATATAATAGCTCTTTATGTAATATATGAACCCCTTCTTTATACTCATCAATATAAGTTAAGTTGCCATGATCATCATACCGATAATTAACTTTAGTTATAGGTGTTTCGTTGTTGTTTTTAAAAGCAGAAACAGATTTAAGTAAGCCATGCTCATTGTACTCATAATTTATACTTGATCTTTTATTGTTTATCAGTAATCTTTTTGATAATTCCTTTAAATAACCCAAGCTATCATATAGAGATTCATGTTTTTCATAAATCCTTCCATTATTGTTAAAAGTGTTTTTAATTAATTTATTTTCTTGCTTACTATATGAGTAGGATTCATTAATGATAGTATATTGCTTTCCTAATTTAAAATTATATCTATTCTCGCTTGCATTTTCATCTCTGCAATAAGTTTTTTTAATGAGAAGAGCATTTTGATCATACTCATAATTATAAGAATAAAATCCATGAGCATCATTGGTTCTTTTTGTAATAAGATTACCTGAATTTGAATAGAGATACATGGTGAAGGTAGTATCAGTTTTATTATGCCTTTTATCTGAGTTATACTGTTTAATTAATTCCCCATTTTCATTAAAATCAAAATGAAACACCAGGTTGGTTTTCTTAATCGCACTCAGCTCTTTTTTTGTTGAAATAACCCCATGTATAGATTTTATTTTATTGTTTTTTATAAATAAGGTGTTAAAAAATGGATCATCATTAAAAACAAAAGCCCTTGAGTTGTCAATTAACTGAGTAAATGAAATGATTGGCAATAGTAATATTATAAGAAAAGAAAAAACCTTCATTAGATTATTTATATAAGCCATTGATTTTTTTGGCGGTGGTTGAAATATCGTTGGCTAATGATTTTGGCTTTAGTATTGTAACGGCATCACCAAAACCTAAAAGCGTCATTTTAAGCTCATATGACGGAAGAAGATAATAGCTAAAAGAATGTTCTCCATTTTCTAATTCTTTACTTTGCTGGGTGTGATGTAACGGTTGAGACAATAGATATTTAGCCATTACCTTATTTGCTTTAATAACTATGTTTTGTGGCTCGCCATCATAAGTAGTAATCCCAATAGAATATTTAAAAAACAACTCTGGATTAAAATTAGTATCTAATGAAAAAGTAGTTGATAAAGCCATAAAGTCAGTCATTCTATCCAAGCCAAAAGTCATTATCTTATTTTTAATTTCACTTTTACCTATTAAATACCACCTATTTCTGTATTCTTTCAGTAAATAAGGCTGGACCCTTCTTACAGCACTTTTTTCACTCTGATAGCTCTGGTAAGTAAATTGAATTGAATTTCGTTGTTTTATGGCATTTAAAATGGGTTCAAGATATTCATTGCCAACTACTGTAGGCTGAGTCTCAAAGTGAAGAATATCGTCATTAAAATTATGATGATTATTGGCCGAAAGGTTAACTCTGTCAAGGATTTTATCAATTGCATATTGAAATTGACTAAAAAGCTGAGTGTTTTTAAATTGATTTAAAATACTTGTAGCAGCCTTTATAGCTGAGATGTCAGCATCAGTAAGAGGAATGTCATCCATGCTAAAACTTGAATCTGTATAATAATAGCCTCTTTCTTTTCTGCTATATATAATTGGCGCGTCATGTTCCATTCTCATAGCGAAAATGTCCTTTTCTATTGTAGAATGGCAGATATTATTGCCTGTAGTAGACCCAAAAAGCTCTTCTTCACAAGCTTGTCTTAGCTCCTCTTTTGAAGGGTAAGGCTGGTATTCATTCCTAATGCATCTATCAAGAACTCTATACCTAAGAAGAGCATTTTTAATTACAGGCATATTGTTAGTTTATGTTTTCTGTTAATAGTTTTTCAATGAGCTCATTTATCTCATTGGTATATTCTTTATAATATTTATTTGTACCAGGTCCGTAAAAGCCACTATGTACTTTTTTCACTTTCCCTTGCTTGTCAAGAACTATGCAAGTAGGAAAGGAGGTGACATTTTTAATAAAAGGCAATGTCCTTTCAACCTCTTTTTTTGAAGATTCACCAGCGATCAAAAATTGATATTTAGCATCAGCATGCTTAATTAATCGTTTTAAGTTTTCACATTTAGCTTTGAAAGTATTTGGCTTTTCATATGCAAGACAGATTATTTCTAAGCCCTTTTTATTGTATTGATCATATAGGTTACTTAGAAAGATAGTTTCGTCCATGCAATTTGGGCACCAGGAGCCAATAATCTGTATAATGGTCACTTTGTTGCTAAATTCAGATGACGGATAATTAATAATGATACTATCTAAATTTGGAAAGGAAAAAACAATATCTTCATCAGAGCTTATTGAAGTTATAGAGTCGGGATTCTGTAATTTAAAGCTTACATTTTTTACAGCCTCCCATTGTTCTTCATAGTGATTTCCAGAATAAAACTTACCGATTAAACTTTTATTTTGATGAATAGCTTTAAATAAAAAGGCGTGTGAGCCATCAAAACAGGATAATAATAAAGAATCTTTTTTCACTATACCTTCTAAAAAACGGTAATCCCCAGTTTCTGTTATAAAAGTACCAGATAGAGCACTCCCATTTTGATTAAATAAACCTACTGCCTTATATTTTGTAGAATCTGAATTCCCAAAAGTGACTTCCCACTCTCCTTCTATATTTGAAGTAGGAGGACAGGTAAGTTTAAATCTAGAAATATTAGTTCCTTGAAAGGTAGCAAGAAAAGGCATTTTATAGTCTTTACTTTTGGCATAATTATGCCAAAAACCTACTAAAGAGTCATTGCTAATAGAAAAATTGAACAGGCTATTAAAAACAGGCATTTTAATTTGATAATTATTATTTATCTGTTCTAAATCGGCAACTATTTTTTCTTTATCATTTATAAATGTTACTGTATTGTCTAACACAGAAAAATTAAAAGGGATAAAAGTTGAACTATCTATAAAAAGTTTACCTAACCAGGCCCCTTCCTGAATAGCTTTCTCTTTCAAGATTAATTTACTTGCGCTATTTGCGCTACTTTTCTCAATACATGAAGGTTGAATGTATAGTAAAGCAAAGAGCAATAAAAAGGAGAAGATGTTTTTGCTAAAGATCAATGCTGATAAAAATTTTATAGTTCTATAATAAAAGAAAGCATCAAATTTAAAATATTTAGTAGTAACATTATTGTTTAAATGCACTTCAATTTAAAAAGAAATTCCTCCACGCAACCATTATTTATTATATTGAGTCTATAATGAGAGAAGAAAACCTTAACATGTCTGATGATGAATTGGTTGAACAGTGTCTTGAGAAGGATGTTAAAGCTCAGAAATTATTGTTTCAGAGGTTTGCACCAAAAATGATGGGAGTTTGCTTAAGGTATGCTAGCTCTTCAATTGAGGCTGAAGATATGCTACAAGAAGGGTTAATTAAGGTTTATGAGAAGTTGAAAATGTATTCAGGTAAAGGCTCTTTAGAAGGGTGGATAAGAAGAATTGTTGTGAATACAGCTTTAGATATAATAAGAAAAAACAAAAAAATGAAATTCAACACTTCAATTGATGATGTTGAATATAGTTTAAAAAAGGAACAATATATTATTGAGAATTTAACTGTTAATGACCTTATGAAAATCTTACAAACTATACCTGTTGGTTACAGAACTGTTTTTAACATGTATGCAATAGAAGGATTTAGTCATAAAGAAATAGCTGAAGAATTAGGCATTTCTGTAAGTACTTCTAAGAGTCAGCTTTCAAGAGCCAGAACAGTTTTAAAAAGGATTATTGAAGATAACGATTTACTATAATGAAAGAGGGAGATAAAAATATTGACCAATTGTTTAAAGAATCATTTGATTCTTTTGAGCCAGCTGTAAGTGATCAGCTCTGGTCTAGGGTATCGGAGAATATTGCGACTAATTCTTTAGGGGCAACTTCAAGTGCATTAGGCGCTTGGAAAATCGTATCTATTGCAGTTACTTGCGGGATAATTGGCGCATCAATTGCTTGGGTTTATCAGGAAATTAAAACTGAAACGAAAGAGCGTCCACAAACTGAAATTAAAGAATTAATTGATGAAGTTAAAAGCACTAGAAAAATCCCTCTCAAAGAAATTGTCTTCACCGAAAATTATCCAATAGACGAACAAGACCCTTTGGTTAAAGAAAATACAGCGCCAAATAAAGAATTTGAAATATATTTAAAAGAAGAACAAAAAGGTGAGGAAATAAAGAATTTGAAAAATCAGCCATCTTCAATTGTAAATTTATTTTTAACACCAAGAACAAAGGTTTTAAATAATGAAAAGAATAATGTCAATCTAAATTCTGAAATTCAGCCCTCTAATACTCAAGTAGAAATTGCAGAGGTAATAAAAAACAAATTAAACCCGACAATTAAAGCATCAGTTTCTGGTGGTTATGTGCCACTGGTTGTTTCTTTTCAACAAACCGAATTGGTAGATGAGGTGGTTTGGGATTTTGGAGACGGCACAATTTTAACTGGTAATTATGTAGAGCATATTTTTAGAGAGGCTAAAGAATATACTGTTAAGGTTACTATTAAGGATAATGATGGAAGAGAAGCAATAACAACTAAAAATATATCAGTAAAAACAAGATGTATTATTTCAAATGTTCCAAATATTTTTACTCCAAATGGTGATGGAGAAAACGATCTTTTTTACGTGCAGGGTGAGAATATTAAATCTTTTTTCATTCAGGTATTTAATATTGATGGAAAGGTTGTTTTTGAAACAGATTTTCTAGACGCTAAGTGGGATGGAAATGATGCAATGGGACAACAACTCTCAAACGGTCAATACCTATATTTCATTAAAGCAATTGGTGAGGACGGGAGTGATCTGTCAAGAACAGGCACTTTAACTTTAAGAAGGTAAGAGCATAAAATTTACGATTACAAGGAATTAACAATCCAGTATGAATCAAATCTATTGAACGATTTGAAAAATAACTGATGATTAGATTAATTTGGCTAAGTGTTTAGGTTACTAGGTATATTAGGGCTCATATTTTGTCAAATTCATTTATTTTCTCAGGAAGAGATGATTAAGCTGTCGATTCTTCCAAAGGCAGGAATTTATAATGACAGTGTCTATATAGAGATAAAGGGATCAGGTGAGATTTATTATACATTAGACGGAAGGATTCCTAAAGCAAGTTCAAAAAAGTATAATAATAACGGGTTCTATATTAATAAAAGCACTGTTCTGAGGGCAGTTCAGTTTTTAGATGGAAAAGTTATTAAAGAAAAAACAAGTTCTTATATCATTGGAAGAGAATTTGATATGGCAGTGATTAGTATTGCTGGAAATCCAGATGACTTTTTTGGATATACCAATGGTATTTTTTCAAAGGGATGTTGTGCCGATTCAATGCCGCCATTTAAAGGGGCTAACTTTTGGAAGAAATGGGAAAAGCCAATCAATATAGAAATGTTTGAATCAGATGGTGAAATTGCATTTAATCAAAAGGCTGGAGCAAAGGTTTTTGGTGGTTATAGCAGGGGAATGCCTATGAAATCATTAGCCATTCATTCTAGAAAGAGCTATCAAAAGAAATATTTTAAGTACCCTATTTTTCCTAAAAAGGAAATAAAAAAGTACAAATCATTTGTGTTAAGAAATTCAGGCAGTGATTTCAACGTAACTCATTTTAGGGATGCCATGGTTACTGACTTAACCGTGCCATTAGGAATAGAGATTCAATCCTTTAGACCTGCTGTCGTTTATATTAATGGGCAATATTGGGGTCTATATAATATGAGGGAAAAAATAAATGAACATTATCTAAAAGGTAATTGTGGAGCCAACCCAAATAACATTGACTTTATTCATCATAAGAAAGATATTGTTCATGGTAGCAGAAGACATTACGACAGAATGTTGAGTTTTATGAAAAATAATTCCATGGCAAAGACTAAAAATTTAGACTCATTGTCAAAGCTAATGGACATTAACAATTTTATCAACTATAATATCACTCAAATATATATTGATAATGGTGATGCAGGTGGAAATATTAGATTTTGGAGACCAAAATCAGATGAAGGGAAATGGAGATGGATTCTATTTGATACTGATTTAAGTTTTGGTAGATCGAATTGGAATGCTCATAAGATAAACACCTTACAAAAGATGACAACATTTAGTGATGAAAGATGGCCTAACCCTTCATGGTCTACATTTATCATAAGAAAGTTACTAGAAAATGATAGTATAAAAAACGTGTATATAAATCGTATCGCAGATCATCTTAATACAATATTCAGTACTGAAAATGTTTTGATGAAAATAGATTCTATAAAGGGATTATTAACTAATGAAATGCCTTTCCATTTAGAAATATGGAAAAGTAACAGCATGAGTAAATGGGACAGGAATATTTCTATTTTAAAAAAGTTTGCTACAAAAAGGCCTTCCTTTTTAAGGGGATTCACTATGCAGAAATTTGGAATTTCTGACACTATCAATGTTCAGGTTTCAACAAAAGAAAATGGAATGGTAAAACTAAATAGCATTTTAATAAAGGACACATTCAGTGGTGTCTATTTTAAGGGAATCCCTATTTATATTGAAGCAAAGCCTAAGGATGATTACATATTTCACCATTGGGAAGGGATTAATTCCAATGAAAATCCCACTCATATAAGCCTTAATGATTCTATAAAAATAAAACCAGTTTTTCAATTTAAAGAAAGAAGTAAGTTTTCTAAGAAAGTAGTTATTAACGAAGTTGGAATTCATTTAGGGTCAGGTAAAAAGAGTTACATTGAGCTTTATAATAATATAGAAAAAGGAGACCTTAAAAACTGGACAATTAACATAAACGGAAAGAAAAACACCTTGGGCGATACTGTTCAAATACAGCAATCAGGATATTTTGTTTTTAATTGTAAAATAAAAAGTAAGGTTAAAAAAAAGAAAGCAACTGAAATATTAATTCAGCTCTATGATAACGATGGGCTAAAGGTTGATTCATTATTTTACGTAATTGACCAAACCGTAAATACGAAAGGCAAAGATTATTTGGTTATAGAAAAGGTGTACTCTAAAAAAGAGACATCAAAAGAAAATTTACACTTGTCTTTTAATTCAAGCCCAGGGAAAGTAAATTATATCACCTTATTGAAAAAAAGTGAAGCTACATCATTTTGGAACATATGGACTATTTTAAGCCTGATTCTTTCCTTAGTACTTACGGTTACAGCAATTAAATTTTTTATTAATAGAGGGAGATGAGAAAATCAATAATTACATTACTTTCATTAATAGTTTTTGTCAACATAAATCATTCTCAAATTGATCCAGACATTGAAAAAACATTAAAAAAAAGAAAGGAAAACATAAAGAAGGATTCAACGAAAAACAACGTTGGCGCCTTGGTAAATTTAGGGTTTAATAGAGTCGGTCTATATAATTGGGCTGGAGGAGGGCAAAACTCAATATCTATTAATGGACTAGCTAGCTTTTATGCTTATCACACTAAAGGAAACTCGACTTGGGATAGTAATTTAGATATTGCTTTTGGGGTAATTAGAACAGGATACGGACCAGAGGTGCCTTGGTTTAAGAATGATGACAGGATTGAATTCAACTCTAAATTTGGGCATAAGGCCAATAAGAATTGGTATTATTCTGGACTAATTAATTTCAGGACCCAATTCACCTATGGATATAATATGGTTGATGACAGGATAGCGAATAATTATTTTTCCAATTTCTTCTCCCCTGCATATACAATTGGCGCTTTAGGATTTGATTTTAAGCCAAATGACAATTTTACTTGTTTTATTTCTCCAGGAACAATGAAAATAACATTTGTAATGAATGATTCATTGTCTTCAATAGGTGCTTTTGGAGTAGATGAAAATCAAAAGATAAGATCAGAATTTGGCGGATATTTTAAAATGTCTTTTTTGAAAAAAGAGCCATTTGACATTAAGGATTTATCATTTAAGACTAATCTTTCATTATTTAGTAATTATACGAATCAGCCGCAAAACATTGATGTTACATGGGAAACATTAACAAGCCTGAAAATTGGCAAATTTTTTTCTTTAACACTTTCGACTTATTTAATTTATGATCATGATATTGAGATTGCAAGATTTGAACAAAATGGAGTTGATCCAATCTATCTTACAAATACCGATGGTTCTTTTTATCTAGATACTCAAGGAAATAAAATACAAAAGACTGGTCCGATTACACAATTTAAGGAAGCAATGGGAATTGGCGTAAGCATGAACTTTTAGGAAGATAGCCAAGACTCAATTTCGTCAAGCTGAATAGCGGGGATCTCCAATTTATTTTTCTTTCGATACCCATTGAGCTTTTGATGGATAGCTGTAGGCTTAGAAGACTTTAAAGCAGCCACATCTGCAAAACCAGCTTTATAAACATGCTCAGCCCATAAATCATTAATACCCATGGCTTTAAAAGCGTCAAGATCTGGGCCAGCGTCCCATTTTTCAGGCTTCATTTGAGGGAAAAATAAAACTTCTTGAATAGAGGATTGATTAGTCATGAGCATTACCAATCGGTCAATACCGATTCCCATTCCAGAAGTTGGGGGCATTCCATATTCTAATGATCTTACAAAATCTTGGTCAATAAACATGGCTTCATCGTCCCCTTTTTCAGCTAATTTAACTTGCTCTTCAAAGCGTTCTTTTTGATCAATTGGATCATTCAATTCTGAATATGCATTAGCTAACTCTTTCCCATTGACCATTAATTCAAAACGCTCAGTTAATTCTGGATTATCTCTATGCTTTTTACACAAAGGTGACATTTCCACAGGGTAGTCAGTAATGAATGTGGGTTGAATGTAGCTGGCTTCACATTTTTCACCAAATATTTCATCAATCATTTTCCCTTTGCCCATGGTTTCATCAACCTCAACGTTAAGTTTTTTGCAAGTCTCTTTAAGCTCTAGTTCGTCCATTTTTGAAATGTCTATTCCTGTATACTCTTTTATAGAGTCAATCATAGAAATTCGTTTAAATGGCCTCTTAAAGCTTACTTCATTATCCCCAATTTTAACATCGGTCGTGCCAAGTACTTCTAAACAGATAGTTTCAAGCATTTCCTCAGTAAAATCCATCATCCACAAATAATCTTTGTAGGCAACATAAATTTCCATTTGAGTGAACTCAGGGTTGTGAGTTTTGTCCATTCCTTCATTTCTAAAGTCTTTAGCAAACTCATAAACGCCTTCAAAGCCCCCAACAATTAATCTTTTTAAATAAAGCTCATTAGCAATTCTCAAATATAATGGAACGTCTAATGCATTGTGATGGGTAATAAATGGTCGAGCAGCAGCTCCACCCGGAATAGACTGAAGAATAGGTGTTTCAACTTCTAAATATTCTTTTTGGTTTAAGAAATTTCTCATTGAAGCAATAATCTTAGATCTTTTGATAAACGTTTGTTTGACATGGTCGTTAACCACTAAATCAACATATCTTCTTCTGTATCGCAATTCAGGATCTGTAAATGCATCATGAACCTTACCTTCTTTATCAACCTTAGGAAGAGGAAGTGGTTTCAAGGATTTAGCTAGTAAGGTAAATTCTTTAACTAGTATTGTTATTTCGCCAACTTTAGTTTTAAAAACCTCCCCTTTTATTCCCAAAAAGTCACCAAGGTCAAGCCACTTTTTAAAAACATCATTATAAAGAGATTTATCCTCTCCAGGACAAATTTCATCTCTATTAAAATACACTTGTATTTTACCTTTTGAATCTTGAATAGATCCAAAGCTGGCTTTACCTTGTATTTTTCTCCTAACTAGTCTACCTGCAATACAAACTTCTTTCCCCTCTTCATAGGATGAAATTAGGTCATTTGAATAATCACTTACAGGATAAAGGTTTTGGGGAAATGGTTCTATGCCATATTCTCTTAGCTTGATTAAGCTCTCACGTCTAATAATTTCTTGTTCTGAGTGGACCATTTTAACTAATAAATAAATTCCACAATAGTGGCATTAGCTTTATAAAAAGAATCAGGGTGGTATTACCTCACAAAGATACTACCACTAGAGACAGTTGCCGATAATGGATTAACACAAAGAATGGGTATTTGCATTTCGTTTGTGATCAAAGCTTGTTCATATGTATTACCAAGCATACCCATAAGAGAATTTTTTTGCAAATTCATAATAGATATAAGATCGGCATCTACATCAGAAGCAAGGTTGATAATTTCTTTAACAAAATTTGATCCTTTTTTGGCAATATGAGCTTCTGATTTCACATTTTTGCTGGCAAGGTATTTTTTAGACCATGCTATATTTGCTTTTAAGCGAGTTTTGATGAATGAATCTGTTTCATAAGGAGTGATCAGATGAACTTCTGAGTCAAAATAGTGAGCCATACTACTAACAATTTCTAGCTTTTGTTTGGTTTCATTGTGAAAATCCAACGGAACAACGATGTTGTCATATCCTGAAGGTCTCATGTTTTGTTTTTGCACCACCACAAAAGGAATAGAAGAGTTGGTGATTACTTTTAAGGCATGACTTCCCACAACTTTTTGCCAACCACTTGCTCCATGGGTACCCATAATAATAAGCTGGGCTCCAATTTCTGATGCAGCCTGATCAATGTCATCAAATATATTACCAATTCTAACAATAGAGCTAACAGTAACATTAGCAGCAAAAGAACGAGCTACATCTTCTTCTGAAGATAGTTTTTTTGTAGCTTCAGGAATGTCTTCTTTTTGGCTAACTACATTTAAAAGAACAACTTCTCCTTTTATTGTTTCACCCAATCTAGCTGCATGCTGTATTGCAGTATGTGCAACTTCAGTAAAGTCAGTAGGAACTAATAGTTTGGTTTGCATAACTTGTCAATGTTTTTAATAATCCTAAATTAAATATAAAATTTTTTCCAGGCAACAAAGGTATCAATTTATCGGAGTAATTTAACTGAATAATTGACTTGAAGTACTAGAAAAACAAAGAAGGGAATAAAAAAATGTATGATTATTATTGTTGGAGGGTAATTGAAAAAGCTATTTATTACAAGTATAAGTATTCCAGAAAACAGCAATTTAATAGTGGTTAATAGCATAAAAGCATTAATAGTCCATTTTGGATTTATAGCTTTAATTTTATTAAAGATGGTTATATATAGAATGTTCCAACCGAAGAAAAATAGATAAACGAGTAATATTAGTTTTAATCCATAGAATGAAGGAACTAGATAAACTGTTAGTGCATGGATGACAAAAAGTGCCATTCCTACAAATAATGATTTATATGACTTTAATTGTATCATTGGTTGATTTTCATAACTCCCTTATAAAGTATATATAAACCTATAAAAACCCCTAGTAAGGATCCTATGATAGTATAGACAGGTGTGTTGTTATGAAAAACAGCATCAAGATAGTCCCCGCCAAAAGCGCCTAAAAAAATGACTACACCCATTTGTAAGCCTGAATTAGCTAGCCGAAGGGCTAATTTTTCTTTTCTATTTTTCTTGACCATTCCTTAGAGAAGAAAAAACTAAATTAAGCAGATTGCTCTTGTAGTTTTGACGAACTTTCTGGCTTCGTGGGTTCTGATAAGTCTTCTTTTATCATGTTTTTAAGGATACCGCCCATGCTGCAACTACCTGAAAAAACTGCGCCAGGCTCAATAGAAAGTTTAGTAGTTGAAATGTCACCTTGAAGTTTTGCAGAAGCTTTTAAAGTAAGTAATTCCTTTACATTGATGGTGCCGTTTAGAACACCTTCTATGTCAGCATTGTTACAAGTTATATCACCTTCAACTTTACCTTCTGGACCCAAAACCAATCTTCCTTTTGTGTTAATGGTCCCTTTTAAAAAGCCATCAATTCTTATATTCGATTCAGAGTTAATCTGACCTTCAATAGTGGTTCCTTCAACAATTCGGTTTAATCTATCTGGAGAGTTAATATTTGTTTTCAATTTATTTTGATTTTCTTTATTTGTTTTAAACATATTCTAATATCAAATTAGGAGTACAAAGATACAACATTTAATAATTTATTGGAAGTCAGGTTATTTCAGATAATTATTTTCAAAAAACAACAGATAATCCTGTAGGTTTTTTTCCAAATAAAGGGCAGCTAAATTTTTATCACTAATTACAAAAAAGTCATGATTGGCATTAATGGATTTAAGCTGGGAATTATTTACTTTAAAAGCAGTATAGTAGTCAATTGCTCCACTTACATTGTTGAATTGTTTTACAAGAATTAGCTGATCGGTACTATTTAAAAAGCTGCTTGATGTTTTAAGATTTGAGCCTGAAAATGAAGCTTTGTTAAAATTGGAAATTTTAACTTTTAGGGAGTTTACATTTCCAGAACCTTTTGGGACATATAGAGCGAAAAAATGAGATTCACTTGAGTTATAAATAAAATTACTATTGCCACTTTCCGCATTCTCAATAGATTGAATATTCCTTAATTTATCTAGTAATTGTTTAGCAGGAGCATAAAAGTCTGTTGATTTACAGTTTTTAACGGTATAAGCAAGTGCATTTTCAAATCTAGTCGAGTCATCAGTCAAGTTTTGAGTATAGCCTTTGGAAAGTGCATTTAGATAGCTGTACTTACAGAGATATACATTATTAGAGTCTTTGTTAATAATAGAATCTGTTTTATTTATTACAATTTCATATTCTTTATTTGAAAAAAGAGAATATATGTTTTTATAATAGAGTTCTTGTTTTTGCTTTTTCAACCTTTGACCCTCTAAATAATTAGGGTTTAGAATCAGTTGTGCGTACTCACTATTTTTATAATTAGTAAGGATGTCGTTTTTATAAGTATTAGATTGAGAAGTTTTACCTTGTTCTTTATATAAGAGATAAAGTTGATACAATCCAGCAATTGCTTTATTTTCTGGTAAAAATTCTTTTGAAACCCTTTCGTACATTTTTGCAGCTTCTGCCTCATCATTCAAAAGATGAAGGTAAATAGAGCCGGCATCATACAGCGAAAGCATTAATTCGTTTTCAATTGATGCTATTGCCCCTTCGTTTCCACAAGGGAGCTGATCTAGATAAAAGTCAATAGTTAGTTCTTTTAATGCTGATGAGTCATCTACATAATTGGTAGATAAGTCCAAAGAACTAGTGTTTTTATCAGATCTTCTCCAGTTGTCTTCTAACTTTACTTGATCACCCCATATTTTATTAAAGTCATTAAATCCAAGACCTCTTAAGTTTTCATCCCACATAAAAAGCATACCTCCAACATTGCCATTAGATCCTTGTTCAAGACCCGGAGAATTTGCTGCCAGCATATTCATTTCTTTTTCTTCTTTCTTCCTTTCAATTTCTTCTTTCTTTTTATCAATTATATCTTTTATAATATTGAGCACCTCTTTTTCTGGCAATTGACAGAGGTTTAAAATACTATCATTTAAATAAATAACATCTAGATGAAAGATAAGGTCCTTAAGGTTTTTGTTTTTGCTTTCTATTAGTTTATAGTTTTCATGTTCTTTTGGAATAACACTCATGCAATTCTCAAAATATTCATGTGCTTTTCTGTAGTTTTTGACTTCGTAATAAAGGTCAGCTAATCTTATATAGGAAGTTGTTTTTTGATAAGCATTCGAGACGCTTGTTTCAACTGAAAGCTCTAGATATTCAATTCCTTGCAGTCGATTATTTTCTTTAATTTCTATTTCTGCAAGAGCATAATATATCTGATCAAAGTAATCAATATTTTTATCATCCTTTAGCATTTTAAGTAATTGATTCTTAATGCTTTTACTGTCACTTCCTCCAAAGGCCAATGCCCTGTTGATTTTGGCTTGAAAAGCCATTTCGTAATCAGGGTTTCTTTTGACTACTTCTGCATATAGATCGGAAGCTTTGCTGTCTTTTAAACGATGATGAATTTGAGCAAGAATAAAGATTAAACGAGTTTTAAACTCTCTAGGGTGCTTTAAAAGAATTGCTTTTTCTAGCACTTCTATGGCTTTAGGAAAATCTTTGGTTCTAATGTAAAGATCTGCCATGGTTGGAAGGATCTTATTTATTAAATCATCTGGGAATTCAGGAGGAGATAAGTTTTCTTTTTTCTTTGATGATTTTATTCTTTTAGCGGGTGCTTTTTTAAGATTAGCTAACTTCTTTTTTTCTTCTTCTTTGAGAAGCGCTAACTCTTCTTTTTCTTTTAATAAGTCAAGTAAAATTTCTTCAGCAGTTAAATAATCTTGTATTTCAATTAAAGTCTTAGCCTGCCAGAATTTTGCTTCATAAATAATAGCTTCAGTTTTATATTGATTTTCAATATATTTGAATTTTTCCATTGCACTCTCAAAGTCCCGCTTATAAAATTGAGCCCACCCAATAGTAATCCAGTTGTCATCAATCCATTTACACCATTCAGCGTTACTATTTTTGCCCCTTTTTTCTGCTGGCATGGAATGACGACCTATCACTATTTCACATTTTGCTGCCGCAGTATCCATTGGAGCATATAGACTTTTAGACTCTTCATTATTTGCATAAACATAAATGGGGATGATCTCATGGTAGTTTTCAGCTCTTCCCTCTTCAAATTGAAGCATAGATTCTTTGATAATTTCATTGGCATTAAAGTAGCCATTATACTTTGCTGTAGTATTGTGAAATGCTCTATTAGGAAAAGCATTTTTTTCCGTAGAACAGCTCAAAATCCCTAGAAAGCTAAGTACTATAAAGAGAGATCTAATGATGTTTGATTTATGTGACAAATTCAAAAACTTGCAATATTAACTACAAAATCCTAAAATTATTTCATTTTTCATCATTTTCCTTCTCAGGCTTGCCTTGAATTAATAATCTATCTATAAAGTCAAGGATATTTTATTGATATTTGCAGTAATGAGCGAGGAAAGTTATGATATAAAAAGGAATTGGCTTAAAAAACTTATCGAATATCTTCGAAAAAAGGTAAAGGTCATTATCGTAAGTAAAGAAACTTATGAGGAAAAAAGATCATTTGATTTATCTGTAATAATGCTTTTTGTTTATTCTTTATTTGCTTTTTTAATTCTAATTGTGCTGTCCTATTTAATAATTTCTTCTACTTCTTTAAAACACCTGATTCCAGGTTTTCCGAAAACAGTAGATGTTGAGAGGGTTAAGCAAATTGACAAGAAGAACTTACTAAAATTAGCGGAATATGAAGATAAAATTGACCAGTATGAGAATTACTTCAGCAATTTATCTATTATATTAAATGGTGGAGAAATTTCAGAAGAAGTCAATAAAGCTGATACTTCAATAGTTAACCTAAACAATGAAGAATATAATTTTGATTTAACGGAGAATGATTCTTTATTGAGAATTAAAATTGATGATCGTGAAAAATATGACATTTCAGTTTTTTCATCAAATAATAGGTTAGAAGAAAAATTGAATGGCGTTCTGTTTTTCCCCCCATTAAAAGGTGAAATAACGAATAATTTCCAGCTAAAAAATGGACATTACGGTGTTGATGTTATTGCTTCTAATAATGAAGCTGTAAAGGCAATTTTAAACGGAACAGTTGTTTATTCTGATTGGAGTCCAGAAAACGGCCATGTTATTCATATACAACACGCACAAAATCTGGTTTCTATATACAAGCATAATTCATTTTTACTTAAAAAAACTGGAGACTTAATTAAGGCCGGTGATGCTATTGCAATTGTTGGGAATAGCGGGGAGCTTTCAACTGGACCACATTTGCACTTTGAACTATGGCATAATGGCATACCTTTAGACCCTGAGAAATTTGTTGTATTTGATTAAATCTTTATAGGTTTTTTATTTTAAGTACAATTGTTTAAATTTGCCGACCATTTTAAAGCAAATGGAAACACTAGAAGATTTTAAAATATTGTTTTCTAGCTTAAAAGATGGAGAAAATAGGTTTGATTATAGATTAGACCATTCGTTCTTTGAGGCTTTTGATTTTACTGAGATAATCAGTTGTGATATAGCAACCGAACTTATCCTTATAAAAACAACTTTATTATTGGATCTAAAGTTTGAATTAAAGGGTTCTTATAGTACCAATTGTGACAAATGCCTGGGTAAATTAGAGGTATTGTTAAATTCAAACTTCAGACAGATCGTTAAATTTGTTGATCAAGAAGAGGTCAAGGATGAAGATGTTTTATTTGTTGAGAGAACAGCATATGATATAAATGTTTCACCGTTTATATTTGAAGATTGTTTGCTTAACTTCCCTAAAAAACAAATACATAAAGTAGGGGAATGCGATAAAGAAAACATACAGGTTCTTAATCAATACTTGTTGATTGAATCGAAGGATGAAGAGTTGAAAAATAGCGACATATTGGATCCTAGGTGGGAAAAATTAAAAGATTTAAAGAAATAATAATAATAAGTAATTAATACGTAAAAGTATGGCACATCCTAAAAGAAAACAGTCTAAAACAAGACGTGATAAAAGGAGAACTCATTACAAGGCTGAGACACAGCAATTGGCTACATGTCCAACAACTGGTGAAACTCATGTTTACCATAGAGCTTTTTGGTCTGAAGGAAAACTTTACTATAAGGGTAAAGTAGTAATGGAAAAAGAGGCTTCAATTTAGAGCCGCTTTAATTTTCCAACAATCAACTAATTTTATTCCTTGAATATCGGGATAGACATTATGGGGGGTGATTTTGCCCCAGAAGCTGCGGTTCTTGGCGCAATACAGGCCAGGAGGGAGTTTTCGGAAGAACATCAGATCACTTTGATAGGAGATTCGGATGTTGCTAAAGAGATTATCAAAAGAGAAGCATATGACGCTTCTCTTTTTGAGTTTATACATACCACTGAAGTCATTGAAATGGCAGATCATGCTACAAAAGCAATGAGGAAAAAGCAAAACAGTAGTATTAGTATAGGGTTCAAATTATTAGGAGAAAAAAAGTTAGATGTATTTGCAAGTGCAGGAAACTCAGGCGCTATGCTTATTGGGTCTATGTTTTCAATAAGACCAATAGGAGGAGTGATACGGCCCTGTATTACTTCAGTATTGCCTAAAGAATCTGGTGGTGTAGGAGTTATTTTAGATGTAGGTATAAATGCAGATTGCAAACCTGATGTATTGTATCAGTTTGCTATTTTAGGATCATTATATGCTGAGTTTGTTTTTAATATTAAAAATCCTAAAGTAGGGCTTTTAAATATTGGGGAAGAAAAAGAAAAAGGTAACTTACTAACTCAAGCTTCTCACCAGTTAATGGCAGGATCGGAGGATTTTAACTTTATTGGAAATGTAGAAGGGAGAGAAATATTTGAAGATAAAGCAGATGTAATTGTTTGCGATGGATTTACAGGAAATGTAATTTTAAAAGAAGCAGAAGCTTTCTATACTTTATTGAGAAAAAGAGGATTGATGGATGAATATTTTGATAGATTTAATTATGAAATTTATGGAGGCACTCCTGTTTTGGGAGTTAACGGCAATGTGTTAATAGGTCATGGCATCAGTAGTCCAAAAGCGATAAAGAACATGTTACTTTTGGGACTTGATTTGGCAGAAGCGGATCTTCCAAATAAAATTAAAAAAGCTTTCAAATGAATCAGATAAAAGCAGCAATAACAGCCGTTCATGGTGTAGTTCCTTCTAAAGTGTTGTCAAATAAAGACCTAGAAAAGATGGTTGACACAAATGATGAATGGATAGTAACAAGAACTGGGATTAAAGAAAGAAGAATTATTGAAAAAGACAGGACTCTTTCTGACCTTGGGGCAGATGTTGTAAGGGGAATATGTGAAAAAAGAAACATTTCGCCTTTAGAGATTGATTTAATTATAGTGGGAACAGTAACAGCAGATCATCGTTTCCCTAGCACATCAAATATTATATGTGACAAAAGTGGAGCTAAAAACGCATGGGGATTTGACCTTAGTGCGGCATGCTCGGGTTTTATTTATACCCTAGTTACAGGGCAACAATTTATTGAAACAGGCAGGTATAAAAAAGTGATTGTAATTGGAGGTGATATAATGTCATCAATAGTTAATTATGAAGACAGAGCAACTTGTATAATTTTTGGTGATGGTGCAGGTGGAGTATTATTAGAACCTTCAGATGACGGTTTAGGGATTCAAGATTCTATCTTAAGAGCAGATGGTAGCGGTAGAGATTTTTTAATTCAGCAATTAGGAGGTTCTGCAGATCCAATTACAAAAGAAAATGTTGGTTCACCTGAAATGTATGTCTATCAAGAAGGTAAATCTGTTTTTAAATTTGCTGTAACTAATATGGCAGATGTTTCTGCTGAGATCATGGAGAAAAACAACTTATCAAGTGAAGATGTTGCTTGGTTAGTTCCTCATCAAGCAAACCTTCGAATAATTGATGCAACAGCAAATAGAATGGGTGTGTCTAAAGATAAGGTAATGATCAATATTGAAAAATATGGAAATACTACTTCAGGAACCATTCCATTGTGTTTGTGGGAATGGGAAGACAAACTTAAAAAAGGGGATAATATAATATTAGCTGCTTTTGGAGGAGGTTTTACTTGGGGCTCTGTATATTTAAAATGGGCTTATTAAATTCCTTCCTTTTTAATCTTTGTACAACTATAAAATTTTATAACTTCGTTGTAGAATTATTTTTTAAATAAATCAATATGGATCTAAGTGAAATTCAGGAACTGATTAAGTTTGTCGCTAAAGCTGGCGTAAATGAAGTCGAAATAGAAAAAAAAGATTTTAAGCTATTAATCAAATCTGATTATTTAGCTAAAAAGAAATCTAATTTTAAAGAGGAGCCAACAATTGTTCAACAAACTATGCCTGTAGCATCTATTCCAGCTGCAGCACCTGCTCCTATTCAAGAATCAGCTGTTCAAGTCGCTTCACCTGCGGCTGAAACCGAAGGTAAATCAAAAGAAGCAAGCGAGGAGGATAATTATATAACGATTAAAGCACAAATGATAGGTACTTTTTATCGTGCTCCTAGCCCAGATAAATCAGCATATGTTGAAGTCGGTGCAACTATTAAACCAGGAGACAAGATCTGTATTATTGAAGCGATGAAGTTGTTTAATGATATTGAATCTGAAGTAGCAGGAAAAGTAGTTAAAGTACTTGTTGACGATGCTTCTCCAGTAGAATTTGATCAACCATTATTCCTGATTGACCCTTCTTGATCATTAGATCATTTCATTAAAAAGTCTATACTATGTTTAAAAAAATATTAGTAGCAAATAGAGGTGAAATAGCCTTAAGGATTATAAGAACTTGTAAAGAAATGGGTATTAAAACTGTAGCTGTTTATTCAACTGCAGATAAAGATAGCCTTCATGTACGATTTGCTGATGAAGCAGTTTGTGTTGGTCCTGCTGCAAGTACAGAATCTTATTTAAAGATTCCAAACATTATAGCAGCAGCAGAAATCACTAATTCAGACGCTATTCATCCTGGTTATGGATTTCTTTCTGAAAATGCTCAATTTTCAAGAATATGTGGCGAGCATAAAATAAAGTTTATTGGAGCAACACCAGAACAGATTGAAGGAATGGGGGACAAGGCTTCCGCTAAGGAGACAATGAAAAAAGCGAAAGTACCCACAATACCAGGTTCAGATGGGCTGTTAAAAAACTTTGAAGATGCTAAAAAGACTGCTGCTAAAATTAAATACCCTATAATGTTGAAGGCCACTGCAGGTGGTGGTGGAAGAGGGATGAGATTATGTAAAAATGACGTTGAGCTTGAAGAAGGATGGAATTCTGCTAGACAGGAATCAGCGGCTGCTTTTGGAAATGATGGTATGTACATGGAAAAATTCATTGAAGAGCCAAGGCATATAGAAATTCAAATTGCGGCAGATCAATATGGAACAGTTTGTCATTTATCGGAACGAGATTGTTCTATACAAAGAAGACATCAAAAACTTGTAGAGGAAACACCTTCTCCTTTTATGACAGATGATTTAAGAAAAAAAATGGGAATAGCAGCAAAAAAAGCTGCTTCAGCTGTAAATTATGAAGGTGTAGGAACAGTTGAGTTTTTGGTAGATAAGCACAGGAATTTCTACTTTATGGAAATGAATACAAGGATTCAAGTTGAACATACTATAACAGAAGAAGTTATTAATCACGACTTGATCAAAGAACAGATCAAGATAGCTAATGGGGATAAAATATCAGGCAATGATTATTACCCAATGCTTCATTCTATTCAATGTAGGATCAATGCAGAAGACCCACATAAGGGATTTATTCCTAGCCCAGGGAAAGTCACTAGTTATCATGCTCCTGGTGGACATGGAATTAGAATAGACACCCATGTATATGCAAGTTATATGATCCCACCTCATTATGATTCTATGATTGCTAAGCTAATCACAGTTGCACAAACAAGAGAAGAAGCGATCACTAAAATGAAAAGGGCTTTAGAAGAATATATTATTGAAGGGGTAAAAACTACCATTCCTTTCCATATTCAATTATTGGAGGACAAGAAATTTCTTGAAGGAGACTTCACTACTAAATTCATGGACACATTTGAAATCAAGTAGGGTTAAGTCAGCTGAACTTCTTTTAACATTTCAATTCCTTTTTGAATATTATTTATATTCTCAAATCGGATCCTAAGTTTGTTATTTTTTTCACTTATTACAGGTCCATTTTCTTTAATTTGAACGTAGCTAAGAATTCTCGAAAACTGTTCAGAATCAAAATAATTAGAGTTTTTATTAGTAATAAAGTTTCCTATTAATAAGTTGTTCTTGAGCACTAACTTTTCAAACCCAACTTTTTTAGCAAGCCATCTTAATTTGAGGGTATTAATTAGTTCAATAGTTTCTGATGGAATTGGTCCAAAACGATCAATCAATCCATTTTCAAAATCAACCAATTGTTCTTCAGAAGCTATTTGATCAAGTTCTCGATATAAAGAAAGCCTCTCTGTAATTTGATTTACATAGTGATCGGGGATAATTAGTTCCATATCAGTTTCAAGGGTGCAGTCTTTTACAAATTCAGTAGATTTAAAGTCTTTCTTAAAAATTGATTTAAACTCATTTTCTTTTAATTCCTCTATAGTTTCGTTCAGGATTTTTTGGTAAGTTTCAAACCCAATTTCACTGATAAAACCACTTTGATCAGCCCCTAGTAGATCTCCAGCTCCTCTAATATCTAGGTCTCTCATTGAAATATTAAAACCACTACCTAAATCTGAGAATTGTTCAATTGCTCTTAATCTTTTTCTTGCATCATCTGTTATGTGCTGTGGGGGAGGTGTAAATAGATAAGCAAATGCTTTTTTATTAGATCTTCCAACTCTGCCCCTAAGCTGATGAAGATCGCTTAATCCAAATTGATTGGCATTATTAATAATAATGGTATTGGCATTAGGGATATCAATACCAGACTCAATAATTGTAGTTGCTATCAATACATCATAAAGACCTTCTATGAAATCAAGAATAATTGCTTCCAACTTTTTACCGTCCATCTTTCCATGACCAATTGCAATTCTAACATCTGGACATAATCTCGAAACCATTCCTGCTATCTCTTGAATATTTTGCACTCTGTTGTGTACGAAAAACACCTGACCACCTCTTTGAACTTCATATTGAATAGCATCTCTTATGGTTTCTTCTGAGAAAGACTGAACAATTGTATTGACTGGGTGTCTATTTGGCGGAGGAGTGTTTATTATTGATAGATCCCTTGCGTTCATTAAGCTGAATTGTAATGTTCTTGGAATAGGAGTAGCTGTAAGGGTTAGTGTATCTACATTGGCTTTAATGGTTTTTAATTTGTCTTTTACACTAACGCCAAACTTTTGCTCTTCGTCAATAATTAATAGGCCTAAATCATTAAAATCGACATCTTTTCCAATTAATCTATGTGTTCCTATAATAATATCTATTTTTCCTTTTTTAAGGTCAATAAGTGTTTTTTTAATTCTAGAAGAAGATTTAAACCTATTTACATAATCAATACCACAAGGAAAGTCTTTAAGCCTATCTGAAAATGTTTTATAATGCTGAAAAGCTAATATTGTAGTAGGGACTAAAATGGCCACTTGTTTATTATCTGCAACTGCTTTAAAAGCAGCTCTTATGGCAATCTCTGTTTTACCAAAACCTACATCTCCACATACCAATCTATCCATAGGGGAAGACTCTTCCATGTCCTTTTTTACTGCTATAGTAGATTTTAGTTGGTCTGGAGTATCTTCATAAATAAATGAAGCTTCTAATTCGTTTTGTAAATAACTATCTGGAGAAAATGAAAAACCCTTACTTAGTTTTCTTTCAGCATATAGCTTTATTAGATCAAAGGCAACTTCTTTGATTCTCTTCTTCGTTTTTTGTTTAGCAGTTGCCCAAGCAGGTGAACCTAGTTTATTTAATTTTGGCTGCCCCCCATCTTTAGAAGTAAATTTACTGATTCTATGTAAGGAATGAATAGAAACATAAAGAATATCGCCTCCTTTATAAGACAACCTAATTGCTTCTTGATTTTTGCCATTAATTTCAATTTTTTCTAATCCTGAAAACTGTCCTATTCCATGATCTATATGAACAACAAAATCTCCCTTTTTAAGATTATAAATTTCTTTAAGTGTAAATGCGGCTTGTGACTTCTTATATCCTTTTTTTAATTTAAAGCGATGATATCTTTCAAATATTTGATGGTCGGTAAAGCAAGCTATTTCAAGGTCTTTATCGATAAATCCTTCGTGCATTCCAATATTCAATGATGAGTACTCTACATGCTCTCCTATGTCATTAAAAATGGCTTCTAGTCTATCTAATTGAGACGTCTGTTCAGAAAAGATTAAATTTTTATACCCATTTTTATTGTAATCTTTAAGGGTGTTTAAAAGCAGGTCGAAGTTTTTATTAAAAGAGGGTTGAGGTGAGATATTGAAGGTTACTTTTAATGTAGGCTCAAAATAGAAACGACTTCCAAATTCCAAAAGAGAGAAAGTTTTAATTTGAGCTTCATAGTTTTCTGAGTTTAAATAAAGCTCATCTGGACTTAAATGATCAAGAGGGCTTTCAATTTTTTCAAAAATATAACTGGCTTTATCATACCCTTTTTGAATTTTACCTTTAGAAAGCTCAATGTCTTTTAACCAAATCTTTGTATTTTCTGGTATATAGCTTAGAAAGGGAGCTCTATTTTCAAGCATTTTCTTAGTTTGCACATTAGGAACGACTTGAATTTTGTTTAAGGTTTGGATAGACAGCTGATCTACAGGATTAAAGATTCTTATTGACTCAACAGTGTCCCCATCAAAATCAATTCTATAAGGCAAGCTGTTACTAAAGGAATAGATGTCCACAATCCCTCCTCTTACTGCAAATTGTCCAGGAGAATATACATGATCTGTTTTTTCAAAATCATATTCAATTAAAAGCTCATTAATAAACTCTATTGAATAGTCAATTCCAGTACAAACCTCAAAGGTAGTTTCATCTAATTTTTTTTTGGTTACAACATTTTCTATAATAGCCTCTGGATAGGTGACTATCATAATGTTTTTTCTTTTTTTTCTAATGATAGATAATACCTCTGTTCTTTGAATAATATTAGCGTTATCTATTTCTTCTATTTGGTAAGGTCTTCTATAAGATCCAGGATAAAATAGCAGGGTTGTCCCTCTTTCAGCATCAATAATATTCTCAAGGTTATTGTAAAAATAAGCCGCTTCTTCTTTGTCTGAAAGAACAATTAAATGGTTGCCTCCAATATTTCCAGATACAGCATGAGCAATAAAAGCATCAGAAGAGCCTGAAAGTCCAGTAAGGTGAACTCTTGCATTATCTTTTTGAAGTTCAGAAATTACTTTCTTTACTCCAGCAGAAGAAAAATAAGCTGATTTAAGATCATTTATTTTCACGCTCAATAAAAGCTGTAAGTTCATTAATCATATTAGAAGAGCCAATAAACAAGGGCTCTCTTTGATGAAGTTCAGTTGGTGTTATTTCCATAATTCTTTGGTTCCCATTAGTTGCTTTTCCACCAGCTTGTTCAATTAAAAATGCTAAAGGAGAACATTCATATAAGAGCCTCAATTTTCCTTTTGGAGAATTCAAGTTAGATGGATATAAGTAAATCCCACCTTTTATTAAGTTCCTGTGAAAGTCTGCAACCAATGAACCAATGTACCTTCCAGAATAAGGACGACTTCCTTCATTTTCTTTACAATAGCTGATGTAATTTACAATGGCTTTGTCACATAAATTAATATTCCCTTCATTAATAGAATATATTTTACCATCTTCTGGGGACTTCATGTTGGGGTGAGAAAGAAAAAACACTCCTATACTTGGGTCAAAAGTAAATCCATTCACGCCATTTCCAGTTGTGTAAACTAGCATAGTAGATGAGCCGTAAATAACATATCCAGCAGCCACTTGATTAACACCAGGCTGAAGAAAATCATTTAATTCAACAGGAGAGCCAATAGCTGTTTTTCTTTCGAATACGCTAAAAATAGTTCCGATGGAAACATTCACATCAATGTTAGAAGATCCATCTAAAGGGTCCATCAACACAACATATTTCCCTGCTTGACTATTTTTATCATCAAAGGCAATAAAATCATCATTTTCTTCAGAGCCAATTCCACATACTACTCCTCTAGCCATTAAAGAATCAATAAATAGCTCATTAGCATAAACATCTAATTTTTGTTGTTTTTCACCTTGAATATTTTCTTCTCCGCTGGCTCCTAGGATATGTTTGGCAAGCCCTGCTTTATTGATCTCATGACTAACTAATTTTGCAGCTAACCTTATTGAGCTTAATATTTTCGAAAGTTCACCTGTAGACCCTGGGAAATCATGTTGGGTGTCAATAATGAATTCTCCTAAAGTTTTGTTTTTCATGTCATTCAGCAATTTCTGTTCAAATATCGAAGAATTTAAGTAAATTATCGAAAAATACTTGAAAGAATGAAGGATTTAATTATTCGTAATGCATTGTCTTCTGATATGGAAACAGTCTTGTCATTGATTAAAGAGCTAGCAGATTTTGAAAATGCATCTGATCAAGTGAAAATGACTATCGATAGATTAATTGAGGATGGATTCGGTAATGAACCATTATTCAAAGTAATAGTAGCAGTGTACAATGGAGAGATTTGTGGTTATGCGCTCTATTATTATGGATATTCTACATGGAATGGCAAAACACTTTATTTAGAGGATTTTATGATAAAAAGTGAATACAGAAGAATGGGAATAGGGCAAATAGTATTTAATGAGATTAAAAAAATAGCTAATCAACAAATGGTTAAAAGGCTTGATTGGCAGGTCTTGGACTGGAACAAGACGGCAATTGATTTTTATAAAAAAAATAAAGCAAGTTTTGAGGGCGAATGGCTTAACGGAAGACTTTTCAGCTTAGATTTGAAGAACTTTTGAAAAATATTCAGAAATGAAAGTTTTTAAATTTGGTGGTGCTTCAGTAAAAAACACCAAAGCAATTATAAATGTTGCTAAAATCGTAAAGTCATTTGATGACCCGTTGATTATAGTTGTTTCAGCAATAGATAAAACTACTAATGCATTAGAAGAGGTATGGAACCAATTTGTTGTAGGAGATGTTAAAAAAATGGAATTAGCTATTCAGAAAGTTGTTCAATTTCATTTAGATATTATAAAGGAGCTTGAGCTAGAAAAAGATGATCAATTCATGGCTGCGATTCAAGAAAGCTTTAAAGCACTTGATAGCCATATAAAAAGAGATCCTAGCGATAATGTAGCTTTTGAATATGACCAGATAGTATCTTTTGGTGAATTGTGGTCTACCATGATTGTTTCTTGTTATTTAAATTCTATAGAGTTAAAAAATAACTGGGCTGATGCTAGAAAATTAATAAGGACAACTAACCATTATCAAGAAGCTAGAGTTAATTGGGAAAAAACAATTGAATTAATTCTATTAATGCTAAAAAGCAATTCAGCAGAAAATAAAAGAGCTATTTATATAACTCAGGGGTTTATTGGACACACAGATACCGGAATGACAACAACTCTTGGAAGAGAAGGGAGTGATTTTTCTGCATCTATTTTGGGTTGGTGTGTTGATGCAAAAGAAGTAATTATTTGGAAAGATGTAGAGGGAGTGTTAAATGCAGATCCTAAAGAGTTTGATGAAACTATAAAGCTGGATAGGATTTCCTATAAAGAAGCTATTGAGCTTAGCTATTTTGGAGCTTCTGTCATTCACCCTAAGACTTTAAAACCATTACAAAACAAGAACATACCTTTAAGAATAAAATCATTTATTGAGCCTGAATTAGAAGGAACTGTAATCCAAGAAAAAGAAGACAAGGATGGACTACACCCTTGTTATATCTACAACCCAAATCAATTATTATTGTCAATAAGCCCTAAAGACTTTTCATTTATTTTGGAAGATCATATTAGTGAAATATTTGGTTTATTCTCTAGGCATGGGCTTAAAGTTCATTTGACACAGAATTCTGCTTTGAGTTTTTCTGTATGCGCAAAGGTTAAAAAAGTGATGCTTAAAAGTTTAATTAATGAGTTGAGTGTAAAATATAGTGTAAAATATAATGATAAGGTAGACCTGCTAACTATTAGACATTATGCAGATCATCAATTTCCAAATAAATTAAAAAATAAAGAAATACTGATCAAGCAGAGAAGTAGATCAACACTTAGATATGTTCTTCGATAGTCTTATGTTATAAGCAATTATTATATTTGTTTTTTTTAATGAAAAAACCTATGCGTAAAATCAATTATATATTAGTGCTATCTATATGTGTTTATTTTAGTTCATGTAGTAATGACTCAGAAAGTAATGACGGTAACGATGGAACTGTTCCAAATAAATCTAAAACAGCTTTATTTGATACAACAAAATTACGTCCATTTTCTTTAAATGCTCAAGAATTGGACGTAACTATCTATGTGCCCAATGACACCTATAAAGATGAAGAAGGTATTGAAAGATATACTCCCCCTATTATAATTCATAATGATGGAGAAGCTAGATGGGGAATTAAGATGCCAAGTGATCCTAAATGGCATTTAGTCATAGAAGAAATGGGTAATGAAGAGGTTTCAGTCGAGAAAGAGAAAAACAGACAAGCAAATACCATTTTTGACTATCAATATATTGAAGAAGGTGATAATTACATACTTTTTACTGAAAATATCAATGCAGATAAATCTACTTTAGAAAAGGAAGAGGGTGCTATTTCTGCTGATTATCATTTTTATTGCACAAGAAAAATAAATGGTTATAATTTAGTTTTCAAAAGCAATGAGATGAGTGATTTTTATAAGCCGACAATTAAGGAAATGCTTGCTTCAGCAATCTATTCAAAATAAGTTATTTCACTTTAGAGTCACCAGCATTTTGTAATGCGTTATACTCTTTTTTTGTGAGTGTTTTTATATAAACATCACTGAAATCAAAATGCTCCATAGAGTTATAATGGAAATTTCTAACATCTGAATGAAAAAGTGTAAAATTTTCTTGATACCACAAAATAATCACAGGCGCTTCTTCCATCATGATTTTTTCAGCTTGTGCAAAAAGTTTAAACCTTTCTGCTTCATTTGAATTTTTAGTCTTAATTCCTTTAAGGTATAATTTATCAAAGTTTTCATTTTTGAAGCGCATTGTATTTGGGTAACAAGGATTGCTAAATGATTTTTCCTTTTCATTCCATGAGTCTTCAGGAACATTTCCACCATAGAAAATGCTAAGGAAAGACTCTGGAGATGGATAATCAGCTACCCAAGCAGACCTAAAAATTTCAGACTTGCCATATTTAGAATGTTCGATCTTGTCATTAAAGCTTACTTGCTCAAATTCGATCCATATATTCAAAACAGCATTTAATTGATGTTGTATTTCTTGTGCCACTAATAAATGAGTGTTTCCTCCAAGATTTAGCTCAAGTCTTACATTTGGAAATCCTTTTCCGTTTGGATAACCAGCTTCAGCAAATAATTTTTTAGCAAGTTCTGGATTATATTCATAACCTTCAATCTGATCAAAATCATATTTATTAAAGAGTTTAACATTTGGAGTGATCCCTTTAGAACCAACGGAACCTTGATTTTTCAAGGTGTTTAATAATATCTTTTCTTTGTCAATTGCATAATTAAATGCTTTTCTTACTCTTAGGTCATTAAATGGAGGTATTGTAGAATTGAATTCATAATATTGAGTAACTAATTCAGGATCATGCTCAACAATCCATTGAGGAGGACTATCAGTAAAATTATAGCTTTTTTCAGCAAAAACTTCAACGATTTTTGAAGGCGGAAGCCCATGGATTAGAGATAGTTTTTTTTGTTTGAACATTTCAAGTTCAATCATTTTAGATTCATTAAAATGAAAATGAACAGAATCTAGATAAGGCAATTTGTTACCATATGAATCTTGTAGAAAATAATTATTATTTGCAACTAAAAAAACATCGGTTAATTCATTTTCTGTTTCACCATATTTAAATGCCCCAGCACCTACCTTCATATTAATGCCATATTCTTCATATGCAGTTTTAGAGATAACTGATGTGTTGGGCATAGCCAGTTTGTATATAAAAGAGGATAGTGGCTCGTTTAAATATATTTTTAAAGTATGGTCATCAACAACATCTACACCCTCAAGTTCAGAAGTATTTCCATTATAGAATTCTTTTGCCCCTTTAATATTATTCTTTACCATATTATAGGAATTTTCAAACCCTTTTGAGCATAGAAGTTCAAAAGTGTACTTGAAATCTTGTGCTGTAACTTTAGGCCCTTTTCCACCTTCGAAGCATGGGTCATCATGAAAATATACATTGTCTCTTAATTCAAAAGTATAGATCGTTTCTGTAGAGTCGATTTCCCAATTTTTTGCTATACATGAATTAATAGAAAGGTCTTTAGCATTAAATCTAACTAGTCCATTATGTATTTGGGAAGCTATTTTTGCAGAAATTGCATCTACAATATCAAGTGGAAAAATAGAACGAAATGATTCTTCTTCTGAAATTTTAAGTGAACCTCCATAAACAGCTTTGTCACCTTTTGCTATTCTTGTAGATTGATTGGCTTTGTTGTTGTTTTTAGAGCCATTATTATCATCCAATTCACAGCTAGAAAAAGAAAGTAATAAAACACTACATATAGTAAGGTAATTTATTTTTATATTAAGAGAGCACATAAAATGTATTGTAATTGTAAAAATATTAGGGTCAGTTTAAAAACTATTACAAGAATACATTATAATTAGAATTTTACAAAGCATAATTTAAAATATAAAATTAAATATTAGAGAAATTAGAAAAAGGAGTATTATTTATTTTGTTTTTTTTAAAATTGCACTTATTATTGTCAACTTAAAGTAAGAATGTATTAGCTTTGTTGCAAATGAAGAATATACTGTTTCTAATTTCAATTGTTTCATGTTTGTGTTTTAACGCACAAAGTAATGAGACGAGTATTATACACGAGGGTCATTATCAAGGTAAGAACCTATACGTGCAAAATCCATTTTCAGGTTCAGGTGTTGGTTTTTGTGTAATAGCAGTTTATGTAAATGGTGATGTAACAACTGATCAAGTCAATTCAAGTGCTTTTGAAATAGATTTTTCTACATTAAGTTTAAAAGTTGGAGCTCCTGTAACTGTTAAAATCCAACATAAATTAGATTGTTTACCTAAAGTTTTAAATCCTGAAGTGTTAAGGCCTAGGAGTACTTTTGATGCTTTAAGTATTGAGGTTTCAGGAGACCAGGTACTTAAATGGAAAACAGTGAATGAGCAAGGGAAATTGACCTATATCATTGAGCAATACAGATGGAGTAAATGGGTAAAGGTAGGTGAAGTAGATGGCAACGGTGAAGAAACGGAGCAGTCATATGAATTTAAATTAACGCCACATTCAGGTGAAAATAAATTTAGAGTAAAACAAATTGATTACACAGGAAAGCCAAGGATATCGCCAAATGCCTCTTATTTAGATCCAGCGATTGCTGAGATCACTATACCAAATCCAAAAGTAAAAGACAATCTTGAATTTACAGGTGAGACACTTTATGAAATTTATGACACTTATGGTAATTTAGTTAAAAAAGGATTTGGTCAGTCAATAGGCGTTAACAACCTCAAAAAAGGATTATATTATATTAATTATGATTCAAAAACCGGAGAGGTTGTCAACAAAAAGTAATTAAGTCTTAATGCATTTACATCCTCCTTTTAGGGGGATTTTTTTTATCAACTAATGAATAAAATAGAACATGTAGGTATTGCCGTAAAAGATTTAGAAAAAGCAAATGAAACGTTTGCAAAAATATTGGGCAAAAAGCATTACAAGATAGAAGAAGTTGAGGTAGAGGGAGTGAAAACTTCGTTTTTCAAATTAGGTGAAAGTAAGATAGAGCTATTAGAGGCAAAAAATCCAGATAGTCCTATTGCTAAGTTCATTGATAAAAGAGGTGAAGGGGTGCATCATATAGCAATTCATGTTGATGATATTGAAAAAGAGATGTTAAGGCTAAAAGCCAATGGCTTTGAACTGATTAAGGAGCATTATAGCAAAGGAGCAGACAATAAGCTAATATGTTTTTTACATCCTAAATCTACTAACGGTGTGCTTATTGAATTATGTCAGGAACAATCCTAACTATATCTTCTGAAGAATCTAATAAATAGGATTTAATACCCATAGAAATTGCTCCTTTGATGTGCTGAATTGAATCGTCTATGAACAATGTTTCATTAGCTAGGAGTTTATTTTCTTCAAGAACATATCTAAAACAAGATTCATTAGGTTTTCTTAGTCCAATTTCTGAAGAGTAATAACATTCTTTAAAAGCAGCTGCAAATCGGTCATACCCAACATTTTTGTTAATGATGTTTTTAAATTCAGTGATATGGACCTCATTGGTATTGCTAAGTAAATAGAGTTGATGACTTTTATTGATTTTTTCAAGAAACGCTAATCTATTTAACGGAAGGTCAAGTAGCATGGCGTTCCATGCTGCTTTAATTTCATTAGTATTGATTTTTTTAGGACAATTAGCTTTAATATATTTATAAAAATCAGGAACACTTAATTTCCCGGTTTCAAAATTATTGAATAAACTGCTTTGTTTCTTTTGAGTATAGAAATCATCAAAATTATGGAAGCCAAGTTTTTTAAAAGCATCAATAGTTAGTTGATAATTTATGTTTAAAATAACTCCGCCAAGATCGAATATGATATTTTTTATTTGCGACACAATTAAATAATAGTTTGATTATTCAATACAAATATGTAAAATTGCACTCAAATTTTCAGAAATTAATTTCTGTGGGGCCCATAGCTCAGTTGGTTAGAGCACCTGACTCATAATCAGGGGGTCGAAGGTTCGAGCCCTTCTGGGCCCACAAATTAATTGGACATAAAAACATTTGTCAATTAAAGATGTCAGCAGATCAAATATTATTTTTTGACAACCTGAATGAGATTTCAGGTGGAGACGAGTCCTTTAATAAGGAACTATTAGTCTTGTTTTGCACCTCCTCTAAAGAAACTTTAGCAAATATGGATCTGTCTATTCAGCAAAAGGATTTTGAATTGTTTGGCAAATTAGCACACAAGATCAAGTTTTCAATCAACCTTATAGGTTCAGAAGAGCTAAAACAAATAGTGCTAGATCTAGAAAATAACAATGAATACCCTCAAAATGAAACATTAAATAGATACCAGGTGTTTAAAACTAAGGTTCAATTAATGATCGATTATATAGAAGCTGAATATCAGTAGTTTAGATTTCATTTCACTAATAAATATTTAATATTTTAAAATATTGTTTATTTTAATGGGCATTTTAAAATAATCCTATGAAAATATATTTATTAAAAATATGGGTTGTTGTTTGTTTGAGTGTTTCTTCAAACGCATTTCAGTCACAATATTTAATTTCAGCGACTTATTTAAATACTACTGACCCACTTACATTAAGTTTAGCTACTGGACTCTCCTTGCAATTTGATATAGACCTTTATAAAATGGTCTATAATACAGTTGACGCCCATGGGCAACCAACTATAGCATCTGGGGCATTTTTAGTGCCTTCTAATACAACTTGTACAGACTTTCCAATATTAGTTTATCACCACGGCACAAGTTTAAGAAAACAAGATGTGCCTTCTAGTGATATTCAAGAGACAATTATTGGTAAAATATTTGGAGCAGGTGGTTATTTTGTATTAATGCCAGACTATATTGGGATGGGTGACAGTCCCGGGTTACATCCTTATGTTCATGCGGAATCTGAAGCAACGGCTTCAAGGGATATGATCAGGGCGGCAAGAGAATTTATTATGGATAGTTTGCAAATGGTAGACAATGGTGAGGTTTTTTTAACAGGATATTCGCAAGGAGGACACGCTGCTATGGCAACACATAAATATATTGAGGATAACAACTTGCTTTCCGAATTTAATGTATTAGCGTCTGCTCCTTGTTCTGGCCCTTATGAAATGTCAGGCGCAATGGCCGATACGATACTATCTCCCTACCCTTATTCTAATCCAGGATATTTAGCCTATTTACTTGCTTCTTATCAATTGGTATATGGGAATTTATATAATAATTATTCTGAAATATTAAACCCTCCCTATGATACCATTGTGCCGCCTTATTTCGATGGAAATAACACTACTTTAGACATGGGGAGTTTAAATAATTTATTGTCTGGATATGTAGATACTTTGATGGTAGATACTGTACTTCAGAATTTCACTAACTCACAAGCTACTTTTGGACATCCATTGTGGACGGCTTTGCTCGATAACGATAACCATGATTGGGCACCACAACGTCCTGTGAAAATGTATTATTGCACAGGTGATGAACAGGTTACCTATCAGAATGCTATTTCTGCTGAGGCTACCATGATCGCCAATGGTGCTGCAGATGTAGAAGCAGTTAATATGGGCACAGGAAATCATGGTGATTGTGTTTTCCCAGCTTTAATTGGAGCCTTTATGTGGTTTGACGGAATAAGAACTTATTGTAATTCTGCTGGGCTTTCCACTAATGAAGAAAACCCTCAGCCATTTGCTTATCCTAACCCTACAGAGAATTTTTTAAACATTAGTGTTGATTCTCCATCTTTGCTCATTATTAGAAACATGATGGGTCAAGTAATTAAAAGAGTAGAGATTAATTCAAGCTCATTAATCTCAACGGAGGATTGGGCATCTGGCATTTACATTTTGGAATTACACAATAGTGATGCTGACATTATTCAAAGAGTGGTAAAACAGTAAAGAAGAGTTATACATATTTTTTCAAGATGCTATTTACTGAACCATAGTAGCTTTCTCCAAATAATATTAGATGAACCAATAGTGGATAAAGCTGATGTATGTCCATTCTTTTTTCCCATCCTTTTTCAAGAGGATAGATAAGCTCATATTCAATAATTGAGTCATTAGGAATGCTCCCAAAAAGAAAAAGCATAGCCAGGTCCATTTCTCTGTGACCATAATAAACAGCTGGGTCTATAAGTACGGGTTGTGAATCTTTATTACATAGTAAATTTCCTTGCCAAAGATCGCCATGTAAAAGTGAAGGAGATTCTTTAGGCAACAAGTCTTGTAGTTTAGTACAAAGCTTTTCTGCACTTATAATTTCAGTATTGGAAAGCAGTCCTAAGTTAAAGGCAGATTCTGATAAAGCAAGAATGCGCTGATTGGCATAAAATTCTTCCCAAGTTATTGCTGAATTATTTTTTTGTTCCAAGGACCCTATATAGTTCTGATGATCCAGTCCGAAAACATCATTGGATAGCTGATGCATTTTTGCGAGATTCTCGCCAAAGAGAGGCCAATTCATTTGTTGCTCAGAAAGTGTGTCTATGAAGTCAAGAATAAGATAGCTATAGTCTAAGTCTTCTCCATATGAAATAACGCTTGGAATAATAAAATCAGAATTTTTAAGCAACTTCAATCCTTTGGATTCTATTTCAAACATCCCCGGATACTTATCTTTAGAATTAAGTTTTATAAACCAGCTGTTTTCGGAATCACTCACACAAAAAGCATCATTGATGCTGCCGCCAGATAACGGACTGATCTTATCTGGTTTCACTCCTATTTCATTTTTTATAATATCTTCAATAATAGTTGTCATTAGCCAAGTAATAGAACAGATGTAAAGATAAATATTTAAATTCGCTAAAAATTGGGGATGTAGCTCAGTTGGCTAGAGCGCTTGACTGGCAGTCAAGAGGTCGTGAGTTCGAGTCTCATCTTCTCCACATCTGTTAAAGGACTTGATTTAAATATTGAGTCCTTTTGCATTTTCACAAATTTTTCACAAAACATCTATTAAAATGATCATTTATTAATAAGAACAAGCTGTTCTTTGTGAA
>CAYSEW010000024.1:0-45239 GCA_964430245.1 uncultured Flavobacteriales bacterium | reverse complement strand
TGGTATTTCTGCTACTCATCTTTTTTATTATGGTAGCTTCTATGGTGAATGAAAGCCATAAAATAACACTTCCTGAAGGTTCTGGAGATCCGTCAGAGCATTCTCCTGTTAAAGTTTATTTGACCAAAGAAAATAAGTTCTTATTGAACAGTGAATCTAAAGAATATGCTGCTACAGAAATTGAAAGTGTAATTAATAATAACTTAAAAGGAAATAAATCTTTAGAGTTACTAGCAGACAAAGAAGCAAGTAGAGAATTTGCTTATCAGATCATTAAATATGCAAAAACCAAGCAGCTAAAGGTAATTATCAAAACCAAAGGAGGTTAAGCTATGGATGCTAAAACTAGATGGGATAAAATCAAAAAACACAAATACAGCTGGATTACTGCAATAGTGAGTCATATACTTATTGTATTTTTCATCTTCAATAGCAAGGGCTGTGTTGAAATTCAATTACCACCAGAATTTACACTACAAGAAGTAGTAATGGATTTTACATTACCACCAGACCCTACTGAAATGGGCGGAGGGGATGAAGGTGCTTCAAAACCCAATAAAACACCCGAACCTCCTAAAGGAAAGGAAGAGACTGTACAAGAAGAGTCTCCCGTAGAATCTTCTAGCGGACCAACAGAAACTGAATCTGAGGAACCTAAACACAATTTATCAAATGTATTGGGAAATGGCAACAGTGATCAGGGTACAGGTGAAGGTGGTGGGCAAGGAATGGGAGGAGGAACAGGACCAGGAACAGGCGGAGATGGCTATGGTGATGGAAAAAATAGGCAAGTAAAAGGTAATCCTAAACCTGATAATTCTCCAAAATGGGAAGGATTTGTAATGATTGAATTCATCATAGATCACAATGGAGATGTTATTTCAGCCAGAGCATTACATCCACACCCAAAAACAACTATAACATTAAGCAGTAGAGATAAAAAATTCATTGCAGCAGATTGCAAGAAAAAATTTAAATTCACGAAAAGTTCTAACCCAAACTCTAAAGATAAAGTCTATAGAAGACTTCAATATGCCCTTGAATAAATGGAAAATTACCATTCAATAGTTAATTATTTATTCAATCAATTTCCGCAATATCAACAATTAGGTAAAAAAGCCTATAAAGCCGACCTTTCTAACATTACAAAGTTATGTAAGCTGTTAGGCGACCCTCATAACGAGCTTCCTTGTATTCACATTGCTGGCACTAACGGCAAAGGTTCTGTAGCTCACATGTTGGCATCAATTTTTCAGGAAGCAGGATATCAGGCAGGAATTTACACCTCACCTCATTTAATAGATTTTAGGGAAAGGATTAAAATCAATGGAGCATTAATTCCTAAAGAATTTGTCATTGACTTTGTCAATAAAAACAAGAATGATTTTCAAAAAATTGGCGCTTCTTTTTTTGAATGGACCACAGCTCTAGCCTTCTATTACTTTAAAAATCAAAAAACAGACATCAATATTATTGAAACAGGATTAGGAGGTAGATTGGATTCAACCAACATCATAGATCCCCAATTATCTATAATCACTACCATAGGACTCGATCATCAAAATATTCTTGGAAACACTATTGAAGAAATTACTAGGGAAAAAGCAGGGATCATTAAAAACAACACACCCGTTGTATTAGGGTCACAAGTTACAGGACACCTTTCTGTATTTATGGATTTAGCTAATGCTAAAAACGCTCCTCTAATCTTTACAGATAATATAAAAATAGAAACAGACCTTATTGGCAATCATCAGCAATACAATGGAAGTACTGTTTTTAATGCTTATCAAGCATTAAAATCCAGATACAATCTAACCACTGATCATTTTAAAACTGGACTTAAAAATGTAGTCCAAAATACAGGAATTAGGGGAAGGTGGGAAATTTTAAATGAAGTTCCTCTTACAATTGCTGACATAGGACATAATCAACAAGCCTTTGAATTCACCTTAGGAAAATTAAATAATACATCTTTTAAAAAAGGATATTTTGTATTGGGCTTCTCTAACGATAAAGACATTGGCTCTCTCGTTGATTTACTACCCAAAAACATGAATTACATCATTACTCAACCAAATAATTTACGAGCCAAGAATGCTTATGAATTAAAAAACATAATAAGTAATCTATCTATTGATTCGGTGTTTGAAAACTCAATAGAAGCATATAAACATGCAAGATCTGTTGCCCAAAAAGAAGATTTAATATTTATTGGGGGCAGTGCTTTTTTAGTAGCAGACATCTTAGCTGAATTTTTTCCTGGATAGATTTGCTGTACAATCAAAAATAAATATATTTGCAGACCCAATTAGAGGGCGATTAGCTCAGCTGGTTCAGAGCACCTGCCTTACAAGCAGGGGGTCACTGGTTCGAATCCAGTATCGCCCACAAAGCTTCAGTGATTACTGAAGCTTTTTTTTTGGGCAATTAGCTCAGTTGGTTTAGAGCGCTTGCTTGACAGGCAAGAGGTCACCGGTTCGAATCCAGTATTGCCCACAAGAATGATAAAGCTCAGTACAAAGTGCTGGGCTTTTTTTATGAAACCATTGAAACTTGCTTCAAAAAAAGTTGAATAAAAAAAGAACATTGAGCAAAGCGAAAGAGCTTTGTTATTGACCTTGGATTAAAATAGATCACACAAGTAATTCATTATTGACTACTAAATTAAAATATCCTTTTTCAAATATATAATTTATTGATATTCATCTATTTAAATAAATTATATTGGATTTATAATACCCTTTTAGTTAAAAAATAAATTTCAAAATCTATGATTTAACTATATTTTCATATAGAATTTCAAAATCTTACAAATAAATAATATTAAAGGAGTATCGTACTAAATTTTATTACTTTGTATTATACGCAATCCATAATGAAAGGAAATAGGAAATACCGAAATCAATATCAATTTTGGAGAATTCTCGATCATCTATTTGGCAATAAAGCACCTGCAAGCAGATTTAAAGAAAAAAGACAAAAAGCCCTTGATGGAATAGTATCAGCAATGAAAGATAACCAACCACTAGGAAGGACAAAACAAGTTGATCGAAAAAAAAATATTTCCAGCTATGACTTGAAAAATAAATACATTCGAAAAGGAATACCTGTTGTAATAGAGGGAAAAGCCAATGATTGGGAATGTGTTAAAAAATGGTCAATGGATTGGTTATATGAAAATTATTGCAATGATAAAGTAGCCCTGTTTGACCCATTAAGTTCATCGTCTGAAAAAGTCAATTATGAAGTTGAAGAAACTACACTTAAAGATGTATTGGATGCTATAAAATCTGGAGACACTTCTAAATACAGCAGATTTAATCGATTGCTTTACGATCACCCTGAACTAGTTAAAGATTTTGATTGGAAATGGCTATACATGATGAGAAATAGAATATCATCAGGAAAAACATTTCAAGTTTTCATTGGGGGAAAAGGCACCCAAACTACTCTTCATTGTGCCAGTGAACACAATTTATTTACCCAAGTATATGGCAAAAAGCACTGGTATCTTTTTGAACCTAAATGTGATATCTATTTAGACCCACCTATCAACAGATCACCCTATTTCTTCAGTAGATTCGACCCAGAAAATCCAGATTATAAAAACTTTCCAGCTACAAAATATTTAACTGTCTGGGAATGTGAATTAAATCCAGGAGATGTATTGTTCAACCCACCTAACTGGTGGCATCAAGTAAGCAACATGAGCCATTCAATTGGTGTTGGATTCAGGTGGTTCAATCAAAAAGACAGCATGAAAACCAGTTTTGTCAACACACTATTAACGATTCTTTCGACTAACCCTCCTATTTGGACAGCTACAAAACATCGCACAGACTTTACACAAATATTTAAATACATGAATTCGAAATCCAAACGAAATGCCTGAAAATTTCAAAACCATAACTTTTCCACCAGAAAATGACGAATTCTTCAACGATCTTCGAAGTGAAGTTTTAGCATATTTCCAAGAAACCGGACAAAGTATTTATGGCAACAAATGGATGTCTCTTAAAATGGCAGCTTTGTTCATAGTATATATTTTAGTTTTTACCATACCATTTGTTTTCAAAGTTGAACCATGGCACATATTACTGAGTTATGCATTTCTTGGCATTTGGGGTGTTTTTCTTGGAGTTAATGTAGGACACGATGCTGCCCACAACTCGCTATTTAAAATAAAAAAACACAACCAATGGTTCATGTATATTTTTGATTTATTGGGACTCAGTTCATTTAATTGGAAAAATCGACATGTTTCTGGCCATCATGTTTTTTCAAACATAATGGAATACGATCCTGACATTCAACAGTCTGTTGTTGTGAAAATATTTCCTCAAGATAAAAGACGGAAAATTCATCGTTTTCAATGGCTATATATGCCATTCATTTATACTATTTTTATTCCAAGATGGGTTTTTTACAGAGATTTTAAAGATCTATTTTATAAAAGAATAGGTGGTTTTAACAACCGCCCTTATCCTGTATCAGAAGTCATTAAAATGATAGCTTTCAAAATATTCTATGTCTCATATATGGTAATACTTCCTTCTTATGCTTCAGGTTTAAACTTAGGTGTTTTCATATGGGCATTTACATTATTAATGGTGTTCTCTAGCTTAACCATTGTCGTTATTTTACTGACTACACATATGCTTGAAGATTCATACTTTCCTGAACCAGACGATAATGGAGTTATGCCATACTCATGGTCTAAGCATCAAGTTCTTACTACAAGTGACTATGCAACTGATAGTAAGATCATCTCGCATCTTTTTGGCGGATTCAATCACCATGTTATTCATCATCTTTTTCAAAATATTTGCCATATCCATTACCCTCAACTTACTAGAATATTGAAAAAGGTAGCTAAAAAACACAATGTTCCTTATCAATCTAGAAAATACATCATTCCTGCAATGTACTCTCATTTTAAATTACTTTACAACAACGGCAATGATATAAAACACAAAACTTATATCTAATGAAAAAAATTCTTGTAACAGGAGCAACAGGTTTTCTAGGGTCTAGATTGATTGAAAAAATGGCAAACAATAAGGAATGGAAGATTATAGCTACAGGTAGAAAATTAAAAGTCCTCAGCACTATTGAAGCCTCAAATATAGAATATATACTTGGGGACTTAGTAGATCCTCAATTCTTAAAATCTATAATGGATGAAATTGACATTGTAGTTCATGCTGCTGCATTAAGTGCGCAAATGGGAAAATACAGTGATTTTCATCAAGTTAATGTTCAAGCTACAGAAAATATAATTCAAGCTGCAAAAACAAAAAATATAGATAAAATAGTTTTTATAAGCTCTCCTAGTGTCTATTTTCAAATGAAACATCAGCTCAATTTAAAAGAAGATGATATTCTACCAAAACCAATAAACAATTATGCTAAAACAAAACTGGAGGCAGAAAAAATAATACAATCTTCTGGAATTCCACATATTATTATTCGTCCAAGGGCTTTAATTGGAAAAGGTGACACCGTAATAATGCCTCGAATTATGAGAGCACACAATGAAGGTCGACTCCGAAGAATGGGAGATGAAACCAATCTAGTAGACATCACTCCCGTTTGCAATTTAGCAGATGCAATTATACTTTCTTTAAAAGCAAAGGGTAAAGCACTAAATCAGATTTATAATATTTCTAACGGAGAACCTCAACTACTCTGGCCCCTTCTTGACAATTTATTCGAAAAAATGGAGCTTCCTCCTTTGAAAAAGAAAATATCAATGCCATTAATATTACTTATTGCAAGGTTAATGGAATGGCATGCAAAATGGTTAAATGGACATCGAGAACCTACATTAACAGTCTACGGAGTTGGAACATTAACTATGTCTTTTGGTTTAGACATTACTAAAGCAAAAGAGTTATTAGGCTATAAACCTAAACAAACCGTTGAAGATGCATTAGATGAATTTGTAAACTGGCATAAAACATTAAACCAAAAATGAGTCAAATAAAAGTTTCTTTATCTATACGTAGTTCAGGGCATTGCTTGGCCTATGCAAACCATGTTGTTAAAGGTGATCCAAGAAAAAAAATTCGATTCGAAGCTACCTGGGCAATAATAGAACATCCTAGTGAAGGAATCATTCTTTTTGATACAGGATATACTTCCAGATTTCATAAAGCAACGAAAAAATTTCCGAACTCTATCTATGCAAAATTAACTAAAGTAGAAGTTGCCAATGAACAAGAAGCAAAAAATCAAATTAGCCCTGATTTAGTAAAACACATAATCATATCTCATTTGCATGCAGATCATGTTGGTGGTATTCTAGATTTTCCTAATGCAATTTACTGGACATCTGACGAATGTTTAGAAGAGTTCCAAAACTTACCTAAATGGAAAGGGTTTTCTAAAGGTCTTCTTCATGATCTATTCCCAAATGACTGGGTAAATAATTGCAGGGAGTTTAAATCATTTAACACAATAGAACATGTAATTTTAGGAATAGGCTATGATATATTTGGAGATAATAGTATTGTCATGTTCCCTCTTCCTGGACATGCCGCTGGACAACATGGAGCTTTGATTCAAACTAATAATGGACCTGTTTTTTTAGTTGCTGACGCTTTTTGGGACATAAGAGCTATAACAAATAACCTAGGTCCCAACCCAATTGTTCGTTTATTCTTTGATGATTGGAAAGCTTACAACGAAACCTTAAAAAAACTTCAAATTTTCCATGAAAGCAATCCAGAAATACCCTTATTAGCCAGCCATTGCCCAAACACAGCGACTTTAATTGAAACTAAAATTCATTCAAAATGAAAAGACCTTTCAAACTTAAAGTCTTACAATATTTAATCAAATTGAGTTTTGAAAAATGGTTGTTTGAAAGAAATCCAAAAAGGCACCAGAAAAGAATGTGGCAAAGGTTTCAAAATCAAGTATTGTCTCATTCACCTAAATACAGCTCCCTTAAAAATCAAGCTTTAGAGGTTTACCCAATTCAAGAAAAAAAGGAATTCATGGGAGACTTTAACAACATCAACACCCAGGGAATAGATTTTAATGAAGCCATGGAAACAGCTATAAAAGCCGAAAATAGCCGCGACTTCATTCCTACCTTAAATGGATTAACTGTTGGATTATCATCTGGAACATCTGGAAACAGAGGCTTGTTTGTAATATCTGAAAATGAAAGAGCCATGTGGGTAGCCGCAGTAATTCAACGAATTATTGGATGGTCATTGAAGAAAAGAAAAGTAGCCTTTTTTCTTAGAGCAAATAGTAATCTTTATTCATCTGTACAATCAAAATTGATTGCATTTCATTTCTTTGATCTATTGTCTCCAATAGAAGAGCATTTAAAAAGAATACAAAATCTTCAACCAGATATAGTGGTAGGACAGCCAAGTTTGTTAAAAATTTTAGCAGAAGCCCAGAAAAAAAATAAAATACAGCTTCAACCCAAAAAAATTATATCAGTAGCTGAAGTACTATCTCCTGAAGATGAAAAAAATTTAGAAAATATATTTAAAATCTCTATTCAGCAAGTTTATCAATGCTCTGAAGGAATGTTAGGCCAGACATGTAGCAATGGTAATATTCATCTTAATGAAGATGGGCTAATTATAGAAAAAGAATGGCTAGACAAAAATCGGTTTATTCCAATCATAACTGATCTTAGAAGAAATGTACAACCTATTATTCGCTATAAAATGAATGACATTTTACATGCTACAGAATGTTCCTGTGAATCGAAAATGCAAGCATTATCTAAAATTGAAGGCAGAATGGATGATATTCTTAGATTTAACAATGAGAAGATTATTTTTCCTGATTTCATAAGACGAACCATTATTGGAGCTAATCCAGAAATAGACAATTATCAAGTAATAAAAATTTCCAATAGCGAACTTAGTCTTTTTGTATCCAATATTAAATTCTGGGAACTTGCAGCAAATGCATTAAAAAAATTTCTAAAGTCTCAAGGAATAGCTAATATCAATATCATTAAAACCAACACAATACGTCATGAAAAAGGTACAAAATTCAGAAGAATACATGCTGAAAGTAGCTAGACCATGTAGAATACTAAGCACTGGAATATATTTACCTAACCCCGTAACCTCTAGTGATCTTGAAAAAAAACATGGATTACCTTTAGGCTGGAGTGAAAAGTATAATGGCGTCAAAGTTCGGCATCATGTCTCTAACGAAAATGTGGCTGATATGGGCGCATATGCTGCACAACAAGCTTTAGATAATGCCAGCTTAAAACTTAATGATATTGATGTATTTATAACTGCTGGAGCAAGCACAGATCAGATTATTCCATCTCAAGCTACAATGACTTTAAATAAAATGAAAGATGGAAATATAGCCAATTGCGAAGCTTTTCACGTAAACATGACTTGTTTAAGCTTTATGACTGCTCTAAAGTTGGGAGCAGACATGATACAATTTAATGAAATCAATCACATCCTTATAGTTGCATCCGAAGTTTCAAGTATTGGGGTAGGACCTGAAAATTGGGAAACATTGACATTATTTGGAGATGGTGCATCTGCTGTAATTATAGAAAAATCAAATAACAAACAATCTGGAATAATAAAATACAAACATAAAGTTTTTACTGAAGGTATAAATGCAGCTGAAATACCAGGAGGGCATGTAAACAAATGGATTAAAGACTATCCTTATGATCCATCAATTCACCATTTTCAGATGGACAGTCGCCAATTATTACGTTTAACTCTTAAGCACCTTCCTAACTTCATGAATGAATTCTTTGAATCAACTGGAACAACTTGGGCAGATGCTAATTGGACTGTTCCACACCAAGCATCCAAAACAGGACTTAATATGATTCCTAAAATTGCAAAAGTAAAACCTGTGAAAGTGATAAACATTTTAAAAAATACAGGCAACTGTATAGCTGCTTCAATCCCAATGGGAATACATCATTTAATTAGTCAGAAAAAACTCAAATCAGGTGAAACAGTTTTTATGTGCGGAACTTCAGCAGGTTTTTCTATTGGGTCATTATTATACAAGCATGGTTAACCTTATTACAAAATTATTTACATTAAAACCTGGAAATATGCGTTCATTACGCATTTACCGTTTACTGCAAGTAATGTGGTTAATTCCATTTTTTACATTACTGCTCATCATCAATAATATCGCCTTGATTTTGGATTGGATTTTATTTCCCAAATTCAAAGCTCAAAAGATATATAAACCCGTCTTTATAGTCTCTTTACCTCGAACTGGAACTACCAACTTATTACACGGATTAACTACTCCTAATTCTCAATTTACAGCTATGTCATTATGGGAGATTTTACTTGCACCAGCAATTATTCAAAAGAAGACATATCGTTTATTATGGAAATTTTCACCCGTATTTATAAAGCAAGCTATAAAGAAATTTGACAAGTTAATATTCAGAAAATTGAGCACCATTCATAAGGTAAGTTTGTTCAAAAAGGAGGAAGATGATATAATTATGATGTGGTCATTATCTTCAGTTTATTTGAGTTTCTTCTACCCTGAATCAAATGTAATGCGTGATTTGTTTCGTTTTGATACAGAACTCTCAGAAAAAAGAAAGAATAGAATTATGAAAAAATATTATCGAAAGGTTCAAAGACACCTATACTCATTAGGACAAAATGACCAAAAAAGGTTTTTGTCTAAAAATCCTTCAATGGCAGTAAAAATGGAATCAATCTCAAAATATTTCTCTGATGCTAAAGTAATAGTAATTGATCGTGACCCATGTATCATTTTCCCATCAACCGAATTTTTACAAAAGCAATTGTTTAATTTCGCAACTGATGTACCTACTTCTTTAAAAGAGAGTAACGCCATCATGAATATTCTTGAGGAATTCAGATCAAATCTTCAATTAACTCTCGTAGAAAAAAAACTACTACCTTGCATTGTCATCTCATTTCAAGACTTAGTTAAACATCGTGAAAAAACAATGAATGCATTATTGAAATTGCTGAATTGCAAGTATAAAGATTTCAAAACAGACAATGAACAACATAAAACTAAAGCCAAATACACAACACTTAAACAAGAAGAGCTTGAAAAAATATTAAGAAAACCATGGCCTTCTTGGCCTAAAGAAATGTTTTTGAAAATTGACACAATTAATACTATTAATGAATAATCGGCTATGAAGCAGCCACTGTTTCGAAAAGCAAAGTATTAATAAGCATAGCGAATAACCCAGAATTGCAAACAAGTACACCAAAGCTCAGCACAAAGTGCTGGGATTTCTTTGAATCAAAGGTTGAACTGTTTTTTGTTTTTAAAGCGATTTTAATCACTTTTTGAGCCTTTTTTGCTAAAAAACGCATCTTTATCCACTTTTTAGTCATTTTTTGCATTAAAATAAAATGCACAACAACAACAACAATATGACTTAAAGGAATTAGAAATTTCAAAAATTTATCGATTTATTATCATTTTTTTATAAAAAATGATGCTTTTACATGCTTTTTTAGCACTTTTTACTGTTTTTAGATGATTACACCTTAAAATTAGTTCACACTAAATTCTAATTCATTTGCACCACCCACTTATTGGCAATATTTAATTCCACATAAACGCTTTGTTTGAATTCAATTAAATAACAATAAGCCACCATTAATATTCAAAAACTACCCATCATACAATCAACCTTACCCTTGCTTCATTAGTGCGATACTTGTTATACGGTTCCACGTACATTAAATAAGAATTTAAAAAAACACTTATGAAAAAATTAATTACCCTTCTAATATTACTTCCTCAATTTATCTTTAGTCAAGTAACCTTAATTCCCGACCCTAATTTCGAACAAGCACTCATTAATTTAGGATACGATGTTGGATCTCCAAATGGATGGGTACCAACCTCAAATATAAACTCAATAAGTTCTTTGAGTATAAGCAATAACCAAATTGCTGATTTAAGTGGAATAGAAGATTTTACAGCATTACAATCATTATATTGTGATAATAACCAACTAACCAATTTAGATCTTTCTAATATTGATTATTTAATTAATCTTAATTGCCATAAAAATGTGCTAACTAATTTAACACTAAGCACAAACAATACAGCTTTAAAAACATTAAACTGTTATGATAATCACCTTAACTCATTAGATGTAAGCAATCAAATTAATTTAATCTATTTATCTTGTTTTATTAACAACCTAACCAATTTGGATGTTAGCAATTGTTCTGTATTAGAAATATTATATTGTAATAATAACCAACTAACAAGTTTAGATTTAAGTAATAACAACAATCTAAACACCTTAAGCTGTTGGAATAATTTACTTTCCTCATTAAGCCTCAACAACAATAATAATTTAAATTCTATAGGCTGCGGAAATAATCAACTTACTAATTTAGATATTAGTAGCTGTAATTCTTTAATTTCGGTTTATTGTCAAAATAATTCATTAACTAATTTAACTCTCAACAATAGCTCTATTCAAGTTATTAATTGTAGTTATAATCAACTGACTAGTTTAGATCTATCTAATTGTCCTAACATAAAGGATGTTTATTGTTATAATAATCAATTAACCAATTTAGATCTTAATAACTGCTCTGCATTAGAAGTATTATCTTGTAGTAATAATCAACTAATAAATTTAGACCTTAATAATTGCACATCATTGCAAGATTTTCATTGTAATAATAATCAATTAACCAATTTAGATCTTTCTAATTGTAATGCTTTAAACAGATTATTTTGTCAACACAACCAACTTTCTAGTTTAGACATTAATAGCTGCATCGCCTTAAGTTATTTAAATTGCAGTTACAATCAGATCCAAAATCTTTTCATTAATAACACTTCTCATATCAGCAATTTATATTGCAACAACAATCAATTGAATAGCATCAATTTATTAAGCCCAACATTAACTCATTTAGAATGTCAATTTAATCAGCTTACCTATTTAGACATAAGCCACAGTACAGCTTTAAAAACATTGAACTGTGAGCATAATTCTCTCACTAACATGAATCTTAACAATAGCTCTATTTATTTAATTTACTGTAATAATAACCAGCTAACACATTTAAATTTGGCAAATTGTTCTTCTTTACTCATTATTAACTGTGGAAATAACCAATTAAGCAACATTGATGTAAGCAGTAACCACCTTTTATCTAACCTATTAGTTTATAATAATTTTTTAACACAAATAGATGTCTCAAATAATACATTACTAGGTGGATTAAATTGCAAAAACAATCATCTAACAAGCCTGGATATCAGCAATAATCTAAATCTTGAAATTTTACAATGCGACAGTAATCAAATAAGTAGTTTAGATTTAAATCAGCATTACTATTTACTTGTATTATATTGTTCACACAATACTTTATCTGAATTAGATTTAAGTAATAATCATTTATTATGCAAATTGGACTGTTCTTTAAATCAACTAAAATGTTTGAATGTTCAAAATGGTAACAACCATAATATGTGTTTATTTAAATCCCACATCAATCCTTTTTTAAATTGTATACAAGTAGACAACCCAATATATTCATCTAACATGTGGACAACGGGTTATTATTACGCTTACAATGTGGATCCAAATGTTAGTTTTAGTATGAATTGCTTCAATCCTTGTTCTGCCACCAACATTAATGAAATCGATATTATAAGTAACATATATCCTAACCCCGCTAATGACTATACCCAAATTGAAATAAGCCACTATCCTACACCACTCTGTTTATTGGACATGAATGGTAAAATCGTTTATGAAGATGTTATACAACAAAGCTCCTATCAACTTAATGTGTCAACTTTTGAGAAAGGAATCTACTTGTTAAGAATTGGAAATGAAAGTAACAAACTAGTCGTAGAATAATTAAAAATGTGATTTTTAGGCGTTTTTTGTCATTTTTTGACCCTTTTTAGCTAATTAAACTCACTTTTTACTGTTTTTTTAAATAAAAGGGTAGAATACTAATCGAAATCATCAACTTTCAAATTAACGATTGATTTTTTATTCATTTTTTGCCAAAAAAAATGTCTTTTTAGGGCTTTTTTGATGGTTTTTAAGCATTTTTTAATAAAAATGATGCTTTTTTAAGTAATTCTAAAAAGCACTTTTCTTATTCCTTGGATCTGAATTAAAATGGAGCATATAAAAGTTAGTACAATTGTTTTCTGAGCTACTACTTGCAAAATAAGATCGTTTTCAGAATAATGCCTATTTGGTCCTATTTCAGGACCTAAAAATATAATACATAAATAAGCGGCTAAAAACACGCAGAACAATACATAACCAAGCGCATACCCATTGTTTAATTTACTTGAACGGTAAACCGCCAATGCATGTAAAGAGCAAACAACAAGTAAAACTGAAAATGCTCCATGCGCAAAAAACACATGCCATCCAAAATGAAGATCGTGTGGCACCAATCCCACTCCAGCATAAAAAACACCCGCTAGCATCCCAAAGGGTTTTGCGTATCTGGCCAATTTTATGGAACGTTCATCATCCTCAATAAAAACAAATAACCTATGGAAATAGAAATAGAACATTAAAACTGAAATTCCAATAATAACCAATGAAGTATTAAACAACAGCATTGAAGGCGTATTATCTAATCGCTCAATGGCTGTATTTGCATTATCCGTATTGGTTTGCATAGATCCCAATCCACTTAAAAAGTTATGCGTAAAAGAGTAATGATCCGATTGATAGTTGATGACCTCTTTAGTGCATCCAGGATACAAAATAGCTGCTATGAAATTTAAAACAAAAAACATTAAAATAGCCAAAACTGGAAAAGTCACTAAATACCTTTTTAAATGTAAGTTCATGATCATGTTATTTTCAGTTAAATTAACAAATACTAAAATCTAATCTTAAAAGAAATGGCTAAATTCACCAAAAACTTACACAATGAGGGTACTCCTTACTTTTTTGCTACTTAACTCATCTCTATCTTTATTTGGTCAATCAATCAATCAAAAGGAGCTTTATGGCTGCTGGGAAGTAAAGCGTATAGATAACAAGATATTCCAAGGAGGTGTCATTACTTATTTCGAATTTACAGACGATCAACTTTTATTCGCTAAGACTAAAGACAATAAAGGGCATGGAGTATTAAAGAATAACACTTTAATTGGCAAATATAAAATCAAAAACAACTTGCTTATTATTGAAGAACAACCCAACACTTATAGACTTTCATTCAAAGAAAATAAGGACAGTAACCAAGAACTGATAATGGAAGAGTTAGAATTGAACACTCAAAAAATAATCCAAACTTCTTATTTAATTAAATGGGAAAAGCAATAAAACTGTTTTTTACTCGTCATTTAATAATACCAACTTTAGAATTGAATAAAATTATTTACATATCAACTATTGCATTTTTGCTCTTGTCCTGTCATAGTAACAATGAAGAGCAGCTCAATACCGATCACCAACCTGGTGGAAAATTCGGCTCTAAGTATCTCCATACAGATCATGATCTTATTATATGGGAAAACACAATAGACACCATACTTTCTATAGATAGCATTCCTATAGTAGCCGACATAACTATTCCAGAAAATTACAAGGAAATAATTTTATTATGCCATCAGGCCAATTCTAGCCGTGGGGAATTCAATGAAACAGCTAAGATCCTTGCTCAAGAAGGATATGCCTCTATAGCTATTGACTTAAGAAGTGGTGATAAAAAAAATGGAGTAATCAATCACACTGCTAAAACAGCAAAAAATAAAAATCTACGAACAGACTACATAGATGCTATTCCTGATATTGAATCGGGTATTAATTTTGCCTATCAGCTAAATGACAATAAGCCTATTGTCTGTTTAGGTAGCTCTTATTCCGCATCACTTATTTTACTTATTGCAAAGAATAATGAAAAGATCAAAGCAGTTTCTTGTTTTAGCCCAGGAGAATATTTAAAAAATATTTCTCTTCACGATTCTATCATTGGATTGGCTCAGCCATTATTTATTACTTGTGCTAATCATGAGATACAACAAACTGGAAACTTATTAGATAGTATACCTAAAGATCAATATTATTTTTACCAACCTATCAATGACGGAATGCATGGCTCTTCTGCTTTATGGGAAACCAATCCAGACAATAGCCTTTACTGGAATGAATTAAAAAGATGGTTAGAGACTCTTAGTCCTTAAGCTTAGGGTTATTGATATGTCTTTTATTATCCCTTTCTGTTTTTTTAACCAAGTTTTTCTCCAATGCCTTTTCCAGATCAATACCTGTTTGATTAGCCAAACACAATAACACGAACAATACATCTGCCAATTCTTCTCCAAGGTCTTTATTCTGATCAGCTGCTTTTTCACTTTGCTCTCCATATCTTCGACATATAATTCTAGCCACCTCCCCTACTTCCTCAGTTAATATGGCCATGTTGGTTAATTCATTAAAATAACGAACACCATATTCATTCACCCATTGATCTACTTTTTGTTGTGCTTGTTCAATTGTCATTATTCTTTATTTTTTGAATCCATTATTATTGTAACTGGACCATCATTTAAAAGCTCAATTTCCATCATAGCGCCAAATACACCAGTAGCCACCTTTAATTGATATCCTTTTATAAGGTGCTCGATAAAATAATTATATAGCTTTTCTCCTGTTTTTGGGTCAGCCGATTTTATAAATGATGGGCGATTGCCTTTTTTAGTAGAAGCATGTAAAGTAAACTGGCTTACAATTAATAATTCACCAGCAATGTCATTAACCGATAAATTCATTTTCCCATCTTCATCATTAAATACACGTAAATTAATCAGCTTTTTAGCTAACCAATTTACATCCTCTTCTGCATCTCCTTCAGCAACTCCTAAAAACACCAAAAGACCATTATTAATTTTTCCAACTATCTCATTATCCACCTTAACATTAGCATGAAGCACTCTTTGAATTACTATTCTCATTTTACTTAATAATTAGTAGTTCTGTAGTTTTCTTCTCCATCATCATGATACATAGCTAAGTAGCTTAAATACCTGAACTCAGGAATTTTAGCTGAGCTAACTGCCTTTATTACAGCACAACCAGGTTCGTTAATATGCTTACAATTATGGAATTTACAATCTTTTAATAACGAGAACATTTCTGGAAAAAAATTCGACAACTCTTCTTTTTCAAGGTCAATCAGCCCAAAACCTTTTATCCCAGGCGAATCGATGATCTTAGTGTCATTATTTAGTTCATACATCTCAGCAAAAGTAGTAGTATGCTTCCCCTTTAAATGAGAATCTGAGATCTCACCCACTTTAAGCTCAAGTTTACTATCTATGGCATTTATCAAAGAAGATTTACCGGAGCCACTATGCCCAGAAAAAAGTGAAACTTTACCCTTTATTAACACCTTAAGATCTTCAACTCCATCTTTATTTAAAGCGCTTGTTTTTACACAAGAACATCCAGCATTTTCATAGGATATAATCAAAGAATCAAGCTTTTGTAAATCTTCATCTGTGTAGAGGTCAATTTTATTAAAAACAATTAAAAGTGGAATATCATAGGCTTGAGCTGTCACTGTAAATCTATCAATAAAACCTGTTGAAGTAACAGGATTTATCAATGTTGTAATCAGCACACATAGATCAAGATTAGCAGCAATTACATGTGCTTCTTTTGAAAGATTAACCGATTTCCTGATCATATAATTCTTTCTTGGTTCTATTTGATGAATAACACCCTTATTTTCCTTATCAACATCAATCATCACTATATCACCAACCGCAACAGGATTAGTAGTTCTTATTCCTTTAGTCCTGAATTTACCTTTGATCCTGGATTCTACAAAACCACCATCCTTCAGCTTAACTGTGTACCAGCTTCCAGTAGATCGATAAACTAACCCTTCTTTTAAATTCATTGGTTAAAGGTAAAAACAGTTTCCTGTTAATCATTATAGTAGTTAAAATTAAAATATTCCAATCAGAAAGTTATTTTCGTAGTATATTTTGAACCTATAACATGTCTCTTTCTGTAAAAAACATTACCAAACAATATAAAAAGCAAATTGCTGTAGATGATATTTCATTTGAAATAAAAAGTGGAGAGATCGTTGGTTTCTTAGGTCCAAATGGTGCTGGAAAAAGCACAACTATGAAAATAATCTCCTGTTTTATTCCTCCGACAAAAGGAACTGTCACAGTATGTGGATTCGATGTTTCCAATGATGATTTAAAAGTTAAAAAGAAAGTAGGTTATTTACCTGAAAGCAACCCTTTGTATTATGACATGTATGTTAAAGAGTTTTTAAACTTTATTGCATCATTACATAAAATCAACAATAAAAAAGAACGTATCAAAGAAATGATTGAAATGGTAGGTCTTCAAAATGAACAGCATAAAAAAATTGGGACTTTATCTAAAGGATATAAACAAAGAGTAGGACTTGCTCAAGCTATGATACACGATCCTGAGGTGCTTATATTAGATGAACCCACTAGTGGTTTAGACCCAAATCAAATCATCGAGATCAGAGAGTTGATCAAAAATTTCGGGAAGGATAAAACTGTACTCTTATCCACTCATATCATGCAAGAAGTTGAATCTATGTGTGATAGGGTAATCATTATCAATGAAGGAAAGCTCGTTGCCGATGACTCTGTAGAATCTATTAAAAAAGGGAATAAAAAGGCGAACATGGAAGATATCTTCAAAAAATTAACTCAATAATCTTTTATTATAAATCATTTTTTTAATTTTGCATCCGATTTGGTGGAATGATTTGACTGCTTGCAACCACAATAAAAAAGCTAAAATTAGTTTTCTTGCATTCGCATTCTCCCCCATTATATTAAAGAATTAAATTTTAACTATGCCATATTTATTTACATCGGAGTCTGTTTCTGAAGGTCATCCAGACAAAGTTGCTGACCAGATTTCAGACGCCTTAATAGACAATTTTCTTGCTTTTGATCCAGAATCAAAAGTAGCTTGTGAAACCTTAGTTACAACTGGTCAGGTTGTCCTTGCCGGGGAGGTGAAATCAAAAACCTATTTGGATGTTCAAAAAATCGCCAGAAACGTAATCAATAAGATCGGTTATACTAAAAGTGAATACATGTTCGATGGAAATTCCTGTGGTGTATTTTCCGCTATCCACGAACAATCTCCTGATATTAACCAGGGCGTTGAAAGGGCAAACAAAGAAGAGCAAGGAGCTGGAGACCAGGGAATGATGTTCGGCTATGCTACCAACGAGACTGACAGCTATATGCCACTTCCTTTAGAAATATCTCATATTTTACTAAAAGAATTAGCTGCTCTAAGAAGAGAAAATTCAGAGATCACTTACTTAAGACCTGATTCAAAATCTCAGGTTACCATTGAGTATTCCGACAACAACAAACCAATTAGAATAGATGCTATTGTAGTATCTACTCAACACGATGATTTCGATTCTGAAGAGAACATGTTACAAAAGATCAAAGATGATGTGATCAATATTCTTATTCCAAGAGTTAAAAATAAATTACCTGAGCACATACAATCTCTTTTTAATGATGGAATTACTTATCATATAAACCCAACAGGAGTATTCATAATTGGAGGACCTCATGGAGATACTGGACTTACTGGACGTAAGATTATTGTAGACACCTATGGAGGAAAAGGTGCTCATGGTGGAGGCGCTTTTTCTGGAAAAGATCCTAGTAAAGTAGATAGGTCTGCTGCTTATGCTACAAGACATATTGCTAAAAACATTGTTGCTGCAGGTTTATGTGATGAAGTACTAGTACAAGTTGCTTATGCAATTGGTGTTGCTCAACCAATGGGTCTTTACATAGACACCTATGGAACCTCTAAAGTGAACCTTTCTGATGGTGAAGTAGCTCGAAAACTAGAACAGGTATTTGACATGCGTCCTTATGCTATTGAAACAAGGTTTAATTTACGTTCTCCTATCTATTCTGAAACTGCCGCATACGGTCATATGGGTAGAAAATGTGAAATAGTAGAAAAAGAATTTACTAATGGCTCAGGAGAGACAAAACAAGTAAAGGTGAAGCTATTTCCATGGGAAGAGCTAAATTATGTTGAAAAAGTCAAAGCTGTTTTTAGCTTAGAAGCAGTAGCTGCTAATTAATTTTCAAAGGCCTCTTTTAGAGGTCTTTTTTTATTTCTTTCTAAAAAATATTCTGATCGGCACACCTGTTAGATCAAAAGCTTCACGTAATTTATTCTCCAAGTATCTTTTGTAAGGATCTTTTACATATTGAGGTAAATTACAGAAAAATGCAAAAGATGGAGAGTGAGTAGGCAACTGTGTTACGAACTTGATCTTAACATACTTCCCTTTATGTGAGGGAGGTGGATTTCTCTGAATCACTTCCTGCATTACATCGTTCAGCTTAGAAGTTGAGATCTTTTGTGTCCTATTCTTAAAAACAACCATAGCTGCTTCCAATGCCTTATGAATTCTTTGCTTATTTAAAGCAGAAATAAAGATGATCGGAAGGTCTGTAAAAGGGGCCATTCGTTCTCTGATCTCCTCTTCATATTTTTTGGTAGAATTGGATTCTTTATCCACCAAATCCCATTTGTTCACTAAAAGAACCACTCCTTTTTTATTTTTTTCAATTACCGAAAAAATACTCATCTCCTGATTCTGAATACCATCGTTAGCATCAATCATTAAAAGACAAACATCACAGTCCTCAATGGTCCTAATCGCCCTCATTACCGAATAAAACTCAATATCCTCATGGACCTTGCTTTTTTTACGAATACCTGCAGTATCCACCAGGGTCATATCAAACCCAAAAGCATTGTAACGAGTATCTATAGAATCTCTGGTAGTACCAGAAATATCTGTTACAATATTTCTATCCAAACCTAATAATGCATTGGTCAATGACGACTTACCTACATTAGGCTTACCTACAATTGCAATTCTGGGTAACTCTGAATCTGAAACAGCTTCATCATCTTTGAATTTGGTCACCAATGCATCCAATAATTCTCCTGTACCAGAACCATTGATCGCACTAATACCATACACCTCCTCCAATCCAAAATTGTAAAATTCAAAAACATCGTTCTGACGTTCATTATTATCGACCTTATTGGAAACTACCAGCACAGGCGTATCTGTTCTTCTAAGCATATTTGCAACAGCCTGGTCCAAATCAGTAACCCCTGTTTCTACATCCACTACAAAAAGGATAGCATTGGCTTCATCAATAGCAATTTCTACCTGCTTACGAATCTCACCTTCGAAAATGTCATCCGAACCCGAAACATATCCACCTGTGTCTATCACAGAGAATTCCCTGCCATTCCATTCCGACTTCCCATAATGCCTGTCTCTAGTGACTCCACTAGTCTCCTGCACAATGGCTTTTCTTCTACCAACCAATCGGTTAAAAAGCGTTGACTTACCCACATTGGGTCTTCCTACTATAGCTACTATGTTTCCCATTTATATATATTAAAAATCAATAGGACTTTCTCCTTTATCTAAAATTCTAAATCTTTGTTTACACAGATCTATTTTTTTTCCAAAATCATCTGTTACAGACAATGTGACAAAAGCTTCATCTCCTCTTGTAACATTTACAATATAATTTCCATCTTTATCTGGCTTATACGACATACTACATCCATAACACTGTACAGATATCTTTTCGTGATTATAGCCTTGTGCAGAAATAAAGATTTTATTATCCCAATCTTTATATAGCACTTGCGTTTCAACGGCTTGAATTAGACCAAAAGGCACTCCAACAGTATACTTATATTTCCATGGCTTCCATTTTTCAACTCCTTTTTCTTTAACAGCAATTTCTCCAACTACAATATGATCTCCTACACCACCAGTAAATTTAAGCCGCTCTCCAATAGCTCCAGTGAAAGTTTTCATATTAGTTAGGTCCCTATCTGCATGTATTACTTTAGAATATGGTTTATATGGATTGCCAGGAGAAATATAGCTCGTATCATCTTCCCAATATCTTATTTTTATATTTTCCGTTGAGTCAAAGGCAGCCATTATCACCATTAAATCTATTGAATCTCCTAAATTTATATAATTAGATGAGGAAATTGCAACTGTCTCAATTTTATTAAAAGAAAAAGTTGAAACACTAGAACATGCCAATATAATCGGAATAAAAAAACTTAGTAAAAGTATTTTTTTCATAAGTAAATTATTTTTTTAATATCCGTATTTCTTTAATTTATCTTCCTTGTCTCGCCAATCCTTATCTACCTTTACAAAGAGCTCCAAATGTACTTTTTTATCTACGAACTTCTCTATATCTAACCTTGAAGCAATACCTAAATTTTTAATTTTTTCTCCTTTATGCCCTATTAAAATACCTTTCTGGCTATCTCTTGAGACCATAATATTGGCTCTTATTCTTACAATATCTTCAGCTTCTTTATATTCTTCAACTACTACTTCACAAGAATAAGGCACCTCTTTCTTAAATTGAAGCAGTATTTTCTCCCTAATGATCTCAGATATGAAAAATCTTGTACTTCTATTGGTAAGCTCATCTTTCTCATAATAAGGTGGTGCTTCCGGCAACAATTCAACAAGCTTTGGCAAAATAAAATCAGCTCCCATATTGTGCAATGCAGATATAGGCAAGATCTCTGCCTTAGGTAGCATTTTTTTCCAGTCTTCTACCTGCAGAATAAGCTTCTCAGAATCGGATTGATCTATCTTATTAATAAAAACCAATACAGGGATCTCCAGCTTTGATAATTTTTCCACTCGGTCTTTAAGTTTCTCAGTAGATTCATAAATATCTGTCATCACAATAAGGACATCTGCATCCTTGATAGCTTCAGACACGAATTTCATCATATTCTCATGAAGCTTATATCCTGGATCTATGATTCCTGGAGTATCTGAAAACACGATTTGATAATTATCATCATTAACTATTCCAAGGATCCTATGACGGGTAGTTTGCATTTTAGAAGTGATAATAGACAACTTCTCTCCCACCAGTCGATTCATCAATGTTGACTTCCCAACATTAGGACTTCCTATAATATTTACAAAACCTGCTTTATGCGACATTTCATCTGAATTAGTTTGCAAAGTTAGAAACATAAATTACATTTGCAGTGCGGAGTGGAGCAGTTGGTAGCTCGTTGGGCTCATAACCCAAAGGTCACAGGTTCGAGTCCTGTCTCCGCAACTAATAGAAAGACGCTTTTTTAAGCGTCTTTTTTTGTTACTTATATGATTAACTTCAATCATAATAATTAGCTATTCACATTCATTTATTTTCTATCAATAAAGACATTACCTTTACAAAAATTCTTATTCTGAATAAACAATTTAGTTTATTGGGTAGAAAATAACTTAACATACAAGATGCACTATCGTTCCAATAAACCAAAAAGAAATCATTTCTCAAAGAAGAAGAGTCATAATAATCAAAGAAGGTCTGGCTTTAAAAAATCAACATTAGACCCCTCATTATTTATTAATAAAGGCGTACTACCCGAATCTAAAGAGTACATTTCTAAAAGAATTTACGATCAGATGCCTATTGACAACAGACTAAAGTCAACATTAAAAATTAAAGGTTTTGAAAAGCCGACCGAAATACAAGACAAAACATTAGAATCTATTCTAGACAATAGAGACTTGCTTGGGATTGCTCAAACAGGGACTGGAAAAACGGGGGCCTTTCTAATTCCCATTATCAATCAGCTACTCAATGAGAAAAGAAATCCTTTTGCTTTAATCGTTGTTCCAACAAGAGAATTAGCACTTCAAGTTCAAGATGAATTTAAAAGCATGACCAAAGGCATGGGCTTATATAGCTACTGTTTTATTGGAGGAACTAACATTAACAAAGACTTACAGTTATTAAGAAGATCTAGTCATATAGTAATTGGCACACCTGGGAGAATCTTAGACCTAGTCAACAGAAAAGCTTTAGACCTGAGAAATTTTAACACGCTAATACTTGATGAATTCGACAGAATGCTTGACATGGGGTTTGTACATGATGTTAAAAAAATTATTTATGGCATGCAAAGAAGAAAACACACCCTTCTATTTTCAGCTACGGTTAATAAAAGTCAGCAATCAATGATTGACAACATCCTTAATAATTATGTAACTGTGAAACTTAGTAGCGGGGAAAGCACAGGGGACAATATAGACCAGGATATTATTAGAATTGGCCAAGACGATGACAAGTTTAAAATTCTAAAAGAAATGCTTCAAAAAAAGGAATTTGAAAAAGTTTTGCTTTTTGAAGAAACTAAACATAAAGTAAATAAACTCTGTACCAAGCTGAATAAATCAGGAATAAAATCTGATCAAATCCAAGGAAACAAAAGTCAAAATGCAAGACAAAAGGCTTTAAGAGCATTTAAAAAAGGAGAAATTAAAGTATTGGTAGCCACAGATGTTGCAGCAAGAGGTATCGATGTAAATGACATAACACATGTAATTAATTACCAGAGACCTTTAACATTCGACACCTATATTCATCGAATTGGCCGAACTGGAAGGGCTGGAAAAATTGGCAAAGCGTTTACGTTTATAGATTAGTATCTAAATACCTCTCCTCTTTCTCCATCCTATTTTATTAATTATTACATCTGAAAAGTCATATGTTTTATAATATGACATACCATAATATATGATTTAAAATCACTAAGCAATAGCCTGGATAAAAAAATAAATTAGTTAATTTTGACTAATTAATTATTTATTAATAACTTTGGTTGCATTTTTAAAGAAATTGATGTGAAGACCAGAGATAAAATAATGGCAGAAGCCACCAAAGCATTCAATAAATCAGGGTTTAATGCTATCAACTTATTTGAATTATCTAATCAACTAGGTATTAGCAGAGGAAATCTTACTTATCATTTTAAGGATAAAGAAAGCCTATTAAAAGGTATAGCTGATCAGATGTGGAGCAAGATCGAAAAAGAAAGGTCAAAGTCCAGACAGCTCCCCTCTTTTGAAAATCTACACAATGAGGTACAATTATATTTCAAATTCCAAAAAGAGTATTCTTTTATTTTCCAAGATCCTCATGTGCTTAACCAACCTCTTTTAAGAAAAAAATTCAAGGCCATGACCAGCCAATTCATTAACGACATTAAAGCAGGTATTGCCTTTTCTATAAGTATCGGAAATGTAAAAGAAGAAGAAGTACCTGGCACCTACAACAATATAGCATTCTTAACATGGATGATCGCATTTTACTGGAATGCTAAAGAAAATGTATGCAACGAAATCTCCGTTAAAGATGGTGAAAAAATTATCTGGAGCTTAATGATCCCTCATTTTACTGATAAAGGAATGCAATCTTTTAAAAAGTTTTTTGGAGAGGATTATTTTAATGAAATCAGCGAACCATTTGAAGTGAATCTTTCTAACTACATCTCTTTTTAAATCAACTATTTTGAAAAGCTTAAACTCTAATACCAACACAAAAAGCGCTGCTTTTAATGACAATGCAGCTGCAATGGAAGAGCTGGTCAATAAGCTAGGGAAACACCTAGAAGAAAGTCGTTTCGAAGGCAAAGAAAAGCATGTAGAAAAAGCCCGAAAAAGAGGCAAGATGCTGGCCAGAGAACGTATTGAGCTAGTATTAGACAAAGACAGCCCATTTATGGAGCTACTTCCGCTTGCAGGAATGGAAAAAAAAGGAGGGTTTGGAGCTGGAGGAACCAATGTTTCTGGGATAGGATTGGTGAAAGGAAAATTATGTATGATCAATTCCAATGTAGGAACTAGAAAAGGAGGTTCAGTAGATTATGCTACTGTTTTTAAAGGACTAAGAGTAAGCCAGATCACTAGAGAAAATAAATTACCTACCATCAACCTTGTAGAAAGTGGTGGTGCCAATTTAACTGACCAGGCCAAGATTTTTAATTATGGTGGAGAAGCTTTTAGAGAAATTACAAGAAGGTCTAAAATGGGACTTACCACTATATCTGTGGTTTTCGGAAACGCTACTGCTGGTGGAGCTTATGTGCCAGGCATGTCAGATTATGCCATTTTTCAAAAGCAAGCAGCTAAAGTATTCTTAGCAGGACCTCCTCTAGTAAAAATGGCCACCAATGAAGTTTCAACAGAAGAAGAGCTAGGAGGTGCTGAAATGCACAGCCGAGTTTCTGGTGTTTCAGACTATTTAGCAGAAGATGAATTTGATGGCATTAGAATGGCACGTGAAATAATGGAATTCATTAAAGTTGAAAAACCTCATCAATCCCCTGAAGATAATATCGCACCACCTTTGTTCGACCCTGAAGAAATTTTAGGTGTAGTTCCTGCAGATGTTAAAATTCCCATGGATGTTAGAGAGCTCATTATGAGAATTACAGATGGATCTGAGTTTTCTGAATTTAAACCCGAATACGGAAACACTATGGTATGTGGCTGGACCAAGATTCATGGATATCCTGTAGGAATATTAGGAAATAATGGCGTGATTTTTTCGGAGTCTGCCAACAAAGCCGCCCATTTTATTCAGCTGTCCAATAAAAATGACATTCCATTAATCTTTTTACAAAATACCACAGGATACATGGTAGGCAAAGAATATGAAGAAGGTGGAATCATTAAAAATGGAGCTAAATTGATCAATGCGGTTTCAAATAGCGAAGTGCCTTCTATTACATTAATGATTGGATCTTCTTTTGGAGCCGGAAACTATGGAATGAATGGAAGATCGTACGACCCTAACTTTTTATTCACCTATCCCAATGCGAAATTAGGTGTAATGGGCTCCGAACAGCTTTCTGGGGTAATGGAAATCATTCAAAAAGCTTCCGCTAAAGCCAGAGGAGAAAAATATGACGAAGAGCAAGGTAATATGATTAAAGCCATGCTGATAGCAGAGGCAGAATCCAAAGCATCTTCTTGGCATTCAACCTCTGAGCTTTGGGATGACGGAGTTATCGACCCAAGAGAAACAAGAAATTATTTAGGCTTTGCACTAGCTATATTATATAATCAAGAAATAAAAGGCGCTGACAGCTTTGGCGTTTGGAGAATGTAATGAAAAAGATAGATTCCATATTAATAGCCAATAGAGGAGAAATTGCTTCGAGGGTCATTAGAACCTGTCGATTAATGGGCATAAGAACCATAGCAGTTTATTCCGAAGCAGACACCAATTCTCCCTATGTCAAAGAAGCAGATACTGCTGTTTATATTGGAGATAATAACCCAAATGATTCTTATCTAGACCAAAACAAGATCATTGAAGCTGCTAAACGCACGCTAGCAGACGCTATCCATCCAGGTTATGGATTTCTTTCTGAAAATTCAACTTTTTCTAAATTATGCCAAGAAAATAAGATTATTTTCATTGGACCTAACACAAAAGCCATTGAGCTGATGGGGTCAAAGTCCAAAGCCAAATCATTAATGAGTAAGCATAAAGTGCCCATTATTCCAGGCTATCAAGGAAAAGACCAAAGCAATGAAAAGCTCAAAAAAGAGGCAGAGAAAATAGGATTTCCAGTATTACTAAAGGCCACAGCAGGTGGTGGTGGAAAAGGAATGAGGGTGGTCTATAACAAAAAAGAGCTAGACAATGCCATAGCTGCTGCCAAAAGAGAGGCCATGAATGCTTTTGGAAACGATGAAATGATCGTGGAAAAATACATCTCTTCTGGTAGACATATCGAATTTCAGATCTTTGGAGATCAGCACAGCAACGCCATTCACTTATTGGAAAGAGAGTGCACTATTCAGAGAAGACATCAAAAAGTAATTGAAGAAAGTCCATCTCCTATTATGAGTGAAAAGCTAAGAAAAGAAATGGGAGAGTCAGCTGTACGGGCAGCAAAAGCACTTAACTACGATAATGCAGGAACAGTCGAATTTATTTATGATGAAGCTTCAGGAGAATATTATTTCTTAGAAGTCAACACACGTCTTCAAGTAGAGCACCCTGTAACTGAAGAAGTGACAGGATTAGACCTCGTACAGATGCAGATCGAATCTGCTCAAGGGATGCGATTAAAAAACGAACAAAAAGACATTAAAGGGAACGGATACGCCATTGAAGCAAGACTATATGCCGAAGACCCTTCTAATGATTTTTTACCTGTAACTGGTACTATTTTTCAGTTTGATAGTCCCAATATCAAAGGATTAAGAGTAGAATCATCCATTGAATCAGGTTCTGCTATCACTATTCATTACGATCCAATGATCGCTAAAATAATTGTGCATGATAAAGACCGTGAAAGCGCACAAAGAAAATTAAAATATGTCTTAAAGAACATGAACTGTTTGGGCATTACTACTAATCAGGACTTTTTACTAAGCATATGTAACAACAGTGATTTTGAAAATGGAAAATACAACACCCATTTTATAGAGGAAAACCCAGCATTGATCAATGAAAACAAAGATGCCGAAAAGTTAAACCTAGCTGCTTTAGGAGCTACTTTATTCGACTGGAAAAACAGAGAAGAAAAAAGAACACTACTTAATGCGATTCCATCTGGATGGAGAAATAATTTTTACAGCCCTCAAGCTGAGACTTTTCATTATAAAGAAGAGCCCATAAAAGTCACGTATCGGACTATTTCGATTGGTTTTGAATTTAACATCAACAACAGCTCATACAATGCTAAAATCATTAGCAGAGATCACAACCAAATACAAATTGAAATCAATGGCGTTCAGCATGAATTTACCATTATTAAAAAGGCTGGTAGTTTTTACATCAACAATGAAATTACAGGGAATATAGTGTTTGCCCAACAAGAAAGATTCCCAGAGATCATAAAAGAAAAACAGAAAGGATCTTACGAAGCTCCAATGCCCTCTCAAGTAATCAAACTCCTAGTTAAAGAAGGAGATAAGATAAAATCAGGAGAAGGACTGATTGTGCTATCGTCAATGAAAATGGAAAATACCATTTTAGCCGATGAAGATGGAACAGTAGAAGAAGTATTTACAATAGAAGGAGAAAACATAGAAGCAGGTCATTTACTAATGAAAATAAAAAGTCAAAATGGATCATTATAGTAAAGAACAGCTAAAAAATATTCATACTGAAACATTTGCCTTTATCACATGTTCAGAAAACGAACATGTATTAACTCTAACACTCAACAGAGAGCAAAAGAAAAATGCGATTCATCCTCACATGGTTAACGAATTAGCTTTTGCATTAAATTATGCTCATTTAGAAAATTCTATTTGGGCTGTTATTATACAAGCTAAGGGTAATGTTTTCTGTGCAGGAGCCGACTTAAAAGCCTTTATGGGAATGACTGGAGAGTTCGAATCTTCTATCCCTCAACCAAAGAGCACTATACTAATAGGAGAATTATTCAGTGCTGTACACAAACCGGTTATTGCTAAAGTTGAGGGAGATGTTTATGCCGGAGGCTTTTTCTTTTTAGCGGGAAGTACTTATGTTGTAGCTCATGCTGATGTTCAGCTTGGCCTTCCAGAAGTAAAAAAAGGAATCTTCCCATTCCAAGTAATGGCTGCACTCATTAATATTATGCCTGCAAGAAAAGTGATTGACTGGTGTATAAGAGGATACAATCTACCAGCTACAGATGCACATGAATTTGGACTGATCACTCACCTAACCACTAAAGAAAAAATAGATCAAACTGTAAATGAATTGATCGAAGAATTAAAAGAAAATTCACCGTCCGCTATCCGATTAGGTTTGGAAGCATATGAGAAAATAACGAAAAAACAAGGCGAACATCAATATTTAATGGAAATGCTTCAAAAAACCATCATGACTAAAGATGGTCAGGAAGGAATCAATGCTTTTAGAGAAAAAAGAAAACCTAACTGGACTGGAGAATAAAAAAATAATTATGTCACAAAAAAAATTAATACTATCTGCAGCTCTTACAGGAGCAGCCACTAACAGGAGCCATTGCCCTTATATTCCATTTACTCCCAAAGAACTAGGAGAAGAATCTCAAAGAGCAGTTGATGCTGGAGCAAGCATTGTGCACATTCATGCACGTGAAGATGACGGAACTCCAAGCTGGAGAACTGAAGTGTTCGAGCAGATCCATGAAGAAGTCAGAAAAAGATGCCCAAATGTGATCATCAACTATTCAACAGGAGCTTTTATGTTATCTGTAGAAGAAAGAATAAAGCACCTGCCAGCTACCAAACCAGATATGGCTGCCTTCAATATGGGAAGTATGAATTACGCTTTGTTTTCCAAAAAAGCCAATCAATTCTTACTAAGCGGTGTATTTGAAAACTCTTTTGAAACCATGATGACGGTAGTTAAAACCATGAATGAGAATGGTGTTACACCAGAAATGGAATGCTTCGATACAGGCCACATAAGAAATGCTGAACCCTTAAGAAAAATGGGGTTAATACCAGATAATGCTTGTTATAGCTTAGTGATGGGTGTTATGGGAGGCATCCCTGCTACAACCCCAAATCTACTTCATCAGATCAGTCAAGTTCCTGAAGGTTCATTTTGGCAAGTGATCGCTATTAGCAGGAAACAATGGCAAATGGCAGCTGTAGCTTGTACAATGGGTGGAAATTTTAGGGTTGGATTAGAAGATAACTTTTATCTACCCAATAATGAAATGGCTAAATCCAATGGAGAATGTGTAGAATGGGGAGTAAAGCTAGCTCAAATGATGGGAAGAGAAGTTGCAACCATAGATGAAGCCAGAGCAATGCTAAAAACACCCTTAAAAGAAACTGACCATGTTTGATAAAAATACCTTTAACAACAAAGTAGCTTTAGTTACAGGAGGAAGAAGCGGAATTGGTTTTGCCATTTCGAAACAGCTATTATCCCTAGGTGCTAAAGTGATTATTACTTCCAGAAAAGAAGATCTTTTGAAAAAAGCATCAGAAGAGCTAAAAGAATTTGGAGAGGTAGACCACATGGCTTGTGACATCAGAGAAACCAATGAAATCCAAGTATTAGCTGAGCACATTAAAAAATCTCATGGGAAGCTGGATATATTGATTAATAATGCGGGAGGTCAATTTCCAGCATTAGCAGAATCAATCAACGACAAAGGATGGAATGCAGTGATCAACAATAATCTGAATGGAACATTTTTTATGACCAGAGAAATGGCAAATGCTTTTTTTATACCTCAAAAAAATGGAGTCATTGTTAATATTATAGCAGACATGTATAGAGGGTTTCCTGGAATGATCCACACAGGCGCTGCAAGAGCAGGAGTAGAGAACATGACCAAAACACTTGCTCAGGAATGGAGCGACTACAACATAAGAATAAATTGTGTGGCACCAGGAATTGTAGATTCTTCTGGACTTGACACCTACCCACCACCTATTCAAGCCATGTTTGAAGAAGCTAAAAAAGCCATTCCAATGCATCGATTCGCAAAAGAAGAAGAAGTAGCTAATGCCGTTTGCTTTTATGCTTGCGACTTGTCTTCTTACTCTACAGGAACCACATTATATGTTGACGGAGCTCAGCATTTAAATTACGATAAAATGGGATTAGTGAATGTAATGAAGTCATTCATGAACCCTTAAATCAAAAAGAATGAGCGTTAAAGAAAAAACAATAGTAAAGGGAGGAGAGTTTTTGTTATCAGCTACAAATCCTATGGATATTTTTACTCCAGAAGATTACACTGAAGAACAAAAGATGTTCAGGTCTTCGATTAGGGATTTTCTCAATAAAGAAGTAGAGCCAATTAAGGAGAAATTCGACTCTAAAGAAGGAACTACAATTGCTCCTGGATTGCTAGAAAAAATGGGAGAGCTTGGATTTCATGGCATTGGAGTTCCCGAAGAATATGGAGGATTAAATTGCGACATGAAAACTGAGCTGGCTTACGGAGAGATCGCTTCGGATAGCTTTGCCTTCAGCCAGGCCATTGGAGTTCACACAGGGCTTGGTGTTTATCCCATTCTATTATATGGAAATGAAGCTCAAAAAGAAAAATACTTAGCTGATATTGTAACAGCTAAAGTAAAATGTTCTTATTGTTTAACAGAGCCTGGAGCTGGGTCTGATGCTAACTCTGGAAAATCAAAAGCTGTTTTTTCTAATGACAACAAACATTTCATCCTTAACGGACAAAAAATGTGGATCACCAATTCTGGCTTTGCAGATGTATTCTTTGTCTTCTGTAAAATTGAAGACGACAAGAACTTATCTTGTTTGATCGTACATAAAGAATGGGGTGTAAAATTAGGTGCTGAAGAAAACAAATTAGGGATCCATGGCTCGTCAACCAGACAAGTTTTCTTTGAAAATATTAAAGTACCTGTTGAAAATCTTTTGGGAGAAAGAAACAAAGGTTTTAAAATAGCCATGAACGCACTCAATGCTGGGAGAATTAAAATAGCTGTTGCCAATACAGGAATTGGCAAAAGAGCATTTGGGTTAGGAGTGCAATATGCCAACCACAGAGAACAATTTGGAAAAAGCATTGCTGAATTCGGAGCAATCAAACACAAAATAGCAGTAATGGCTACCAGGTTATATGCCTTGGAAAGCAGCTGGAACAGAACAGGTCATCAAATTGATGAATTTTATGATGAATTGATAGCCAATGGAATGGATCCGTTAGAAGCAAAAATCAAATCTGTTGCAGAATATTCTATGGAATGTGCCATTACCAAGGTATATGGGTCGGAAACAGAATCTTTTATTGTAGACGAAGCATTACAAATCCATGGAGGTATGGGATTTTCTGCAGAAAGTGAAATTTCTGTTCATTATAGAAACGTAAGAGGTAACAGAATCTATGAAGGAACTAACGAGATCAATAGAATTCTTATTCCTACTATGCTCTTAAGAAAAACCATGAAAGGAGAATTACCATTTATGGAAGCAGCAATGACAGGATTTCAAGAGCTTCAAAGTGGAGCTCTAAAAGGTGCAGAAACCGGAACTAACACCTATGACCTAGCATTGAACTTTTTAGAAAACATCAAAAAAGCTACGATTCTAGTAAATGGCTTGGCCGCTCAAAAATTTCAGCAAGACATTAAAGACGAACAAGAAGTATTGATGTCGATGGCTGACATGCTTAGCATTCTCTACATCTATGAATCTGCATTATTAAGAAGCATAAAGCATAAAGATTCAACTACTTCATCTTTAAGAGCTGACATGATTGATGTATTGATGCATGAAACTGCTGAAACACTACTTTCTTCAACTAAAGAAGTCATCTATGCTTGTTCTGAAGAAAACCAGGCATTACCCAATTTAAAGGCCATTCAAAGACTTTATCAGCTTCCTCCTACTAATCTAAAAGACAGAAGAAGGAATATTGCCAATTATTTTATTAATAAAAATAAATACCAAGTATAAGTGAGTGATCAAAAAAATAACCAGCTAGACAACCCATTAGAATATTTCTACCATTGGGAAAAGAACCATCCAAATAGAGTGTTTTTAAAACAACCTAAAGGAGATCATTGGAAAACATTGACCTATAAAGAAGCAGGTCAAGAAGCTCGAAGAATGGTAACTGCATTAAAAAAAATGGGACTTAAAAAAGGAGACCACATTGGTCTACTTTCTAAAAATTGTTACCATTGGATATTAGCCGATATCGCCATATCTATGGGAGGTTTTGTATCTGTCCCTTATTACGCCAGTCTGCCCAAAACACAGCTAAATGAAGTAATCCTTAAAAGTGACATTAAATTACTATTTGTAGGTAAGCTTGATAGCTGGGACGACAAAACAGAAGCTCTACCCGAAGATCTCAAAGTAATTAAATTCCCTCATTATGATGGCAATGCAACAATTCCAATTGGAGATAATTGGAATGAGCTGATTGATCAAAGCGAACCTTTTGAAGAAAATTATATTCCTGAAATTTCCGACATATGGACCATTCTTTTTACTTCCGGAACTACTGGAAGCCCAAAAGGAGTGATGCTCACCTACAAAAGCATTGTAGTTGTTTTTAGAGATGAAAAAAAGTACAACACACTAGGAATTCATTCATTAAAGGAGCATGCCTTTTTATCTTTTTTACCACTTAATCATGTAGCAGAAAGAGTAGCCATTGAAGGAGCCGCTATTTTCACAGGAGGCACCATTGCATTTGCAGAATCAATTGATACTTTTTTAAAAAACCTACAAGACATCCAACCCACTGTATTCTTTGCAGTACCAAGAATTTGGAATAAATTCCAATCTGGAATTTTAGCAAAAGTCCCACAAAAGAAATTAGACCTACTACTTAGTATTCCTATTATTTCCTCACTAATCAAAAAGAAATTAAAAAAAGCTTTAGGGCTCTCTAGAGCTGAGATTGTATTAACTGGAGCTGCGCTTACCCCTCAACATTTAAAACAATGGTATAGAAAGCTAGACATTAACCTAAGAGAGGTATTTGGAGCAACTGAAGCATGTGGTGCTGTAACTATTACGCCATTAGGTGAGATCAGTGATGTTGGAGTTGGTAAGGCCATACCTGGCATTGACTTTAAGATTGTTCCTGAAAATGGCGAAGTAATCTATAAATCCGAGCAATTAATGGTCGGATATTATAAAGAATCAGAAAAAACAGCAGAGATTCTAAGGGATGGTTGGTATTACAGCGGAGATAAAGGATTCATTGATGAAGAAAATAATTTAAATATTATTGGAAGAGTTAAAGATGCTTTTAAAACAGATAAAGGGAAATATGTAACTCCTAATCCTATTGAAAGTGAATTCTCTAAAAATGACCTAATTGAGCAGGTATGTGTAGTAGGACTATCAATTCCTCAACCTATCGCTTTACTTAATCTTTCTGAGTTAGGGTTAGAAACACAAAGAGAAGAGATTGAATCACAGTTTGAAACTCTATTAAGAAAAGTCAATGAAAACTTAGCCAATTTTGAAAAAGTATCCACCATGGTGATTATTAAAGATCCTTGGACAGAAGCCAATGACTTACTAACACCTACATTAAAAGTGAAAAGAAATAAAATTGATGAAAGGTACATGGACCAATACCCATCTTGGGAAAAAGACTCCTCAATATTAATCTGGAAAAATTAATCTTATGAATACAGTTGTTGAAAAAACAGACATAGATCAGCTATTTAAAACACAGCACAACAGAGAGAACTTACAAGCATTAAAAAACACCAGTGCTAGAGAAAGGGTCAATAAGATCAAAAAAATTGAACAGTATATCCTTAATGCTGATAATCATAAAAAAATTGCAGCTGCTCTGTCAAAGGATCTTAGAAAGTCCAATGAAGAGGTAATCTCAACAGAAATATCTCCAGTTATTTTAACCATCAAAAGTGTCTGCAAGAATTTAAGAGGATGGATGCTAGATGAACACGTACCATCTCCATTAACCATGGCTGGAATGTCTTCTTATATAAAATATGAACCCAAAGGACATGTAATGATAATGTCTCCATGGAATTATCCTTTTCAGCTAACCATCAATCCACTTATATATGCCATAGCAGCAGGTAACGCAGTCACGATCAAGCCTTCAGAAATATCTTCTAACACATCGGCTTTATTAAAAGAAATGATCCATGAAATTTTTCCTGAAAACGAAGCTATTGTTATTGAAGGGGATGTGCCATTAGCTACTGACTTACTTGAAAAACCATTCAATCATATTCATTTTACAGGAAGTCCCAATGTTGGTAAAATTGTAATGAAAGCTGCCTCAAAAAACCTTACGTCTGTAACTCTTGAGCTTGGAGGAAAATCTCCAGTAATTGTAGACAATACTGTTAATGAAAAGTCTGCTGCACAGAAAATTGCCTGGGCTAAATGTTTAAACAGTGGTCAAACATGCATTGCTCCAGATTATGCATTGGTACATAAAAGTAAGCTTCATTCTTTTTTAGATGAATTTGAAGCGACCATCAATAAGTTTTATAACCCTGAAAATAAAGGAATTCAAAATTCACCTGATTACTGCAGGATTATCAATGAAAAAAATCACCATAGGGTGATGCGCTTAATTGACAACGCCCTTGAAAATGGTGCAAAAAAAGTGATTGGTGGCGAATCTGATCCAAATGACAAGTACATATCCCCTACTGTTTTGGTCAATGTAAAAAATAGTATGGAGATCATGAAAGAAGAAATATTTGGCCCTGTCTTACCTGTTATAACATATAATGAGATCAATGAAGTGATCGAACAGATCCACCAGCTGCCTACCCCACTTGCTCTTTATATTATGAGTAACAGCAGTAAGAACATCAAACACCTTATGGATAATACTTCTGCAGGAGGAACAGCCATCAATGAATTGATGGTTACTTCTGTTAATCCAAATTTACCTTTTGGAGGGAAAAACAACAGTGGAATTGGTAAATCCAATGGAAAACATGGATTTGTAGACTTTTCTAATGAAAGAGGAGTCGTCAAAAGAAAATGGGGTAATCTTAAGATTATTTATCCTCCTTACAGTGCAAGGATCTTTCAATTATTTAAAAAAGTAGTTAGATTATAATGAAAAACAAAACAGCATTCATAACAGGTAGCAGCAGAGGAATTGGAAAAGCAATTGCGTTAAAATTGGCCCAAGAAGGCTATAATATTGTTGTAGCAGCTAAAACAGCTGAACCTCATCCTAAATTAGCAGGAACTATTTATTCAGCTGCTGAAGAAATAGAAAAAGCTGGCGGTAAAGCCCTGCCTATTGTTGTTGACATAAGATCTGAAGAAATGATACAGAATGCTGTTGAAAAAACAGCTGAAACATTTGGAGGTATTGATGTATTAATAAACAATGCAAGTGCCATCAGCCTCACCCCTATTGAACAAACTACTCAAAAAAGGTATGACCTAATGCATGAGATCAATGTAAGAGGCACCTTTTTGGTTTCAAAGGCATGTATCCCGCATTTAAAAAAATCGGATAATCCTCATATTCTTACCCTTTCTCCTCCTTTAAATATGGATCCAAAATGGTTTGGGGCTCATTTAGCTTATACTATGAGTAAATATGGAATGAGCATGACTGTGCTAGGACAATCAAATGAGCTAAAATCGAGTGGAATAGCCGCTAATGCTCTATGGCCACAAACTACTATAGCCACAGCTGCAATTATGAATTTATTAGGTGGTGATGCCATTGTACAAGCCAGCAGAAAACCAGAGATTATGGCAGATGCAGCCGCAATCATTTTAAAAAAGAATAGTAAAGAATGTACTGGTAATTTCTTTATAGACGAAGAAGTCCTCAAAGAAAATGGCATTACTGATTTTGACAAATACGCAGTCAACCCTAATAACGCTTTAATGAAAGACCTATTTATCTAGCAATGAAAGATTACTACTTCAATGAAGAGCATATCCTTTTTAGAAAATCACTTCAGGATTTCGTAGCCAAAGAAGTGACTCCCTTTGTAGATCAATGGGAGGAAGAAGGTCGTGTTCCAAAAAGTGTATTTAAAAAATTAGGAGACATGGGATTTTTCGGACTTGGAATGGAAGAAAAATTCGGTGGAATGGATACTGATGTATTCTATACAGTTATTCTTATTGAAGAATTGAATAAATGTAGATCAGGAGGTACAGCAGCTTCATTATTAGCCCATTCTACATTGGCCATGGAGCATATAAAACAGCAAGGAAATGACCATTTAAAACAAAACTATTTGAGTCCAGGTATTAAAGGAGAAAAAGTTGGTTGTTTGGCCATTACAGAACCACATGCTGGGTCTGATGTTGCTTCTCTAAAGACCAAGGCAATTAACAAAGGTGATCATTATGTTGTGTCAGGTTCCAAAACATTTATTACCAATGGTGTTCATGCAGATTTTATTGTAGCTGCTGTAAGAACAGGTAAAGAAGGATATGACGGAATAAGTATGATGGTAATAGATCATCATTCAGAAGGAATTGAAGCTCGCCCTCTTAAAAAACTTGGATGGCATGCTTCAGATACTGCTGAAATTTCATTTGATGGTGTTAAAGTTCCTGTAAAGAACCTTATTGGTGAAGAAAACATGGGATTTTATTACATCATGCAAAGATTTGAGCTGGAAAGGTTAGTGCTTTCATTAGGGTCTATCGCTGCTGCGGAAGATGCTATGGATTATGCACTTCAATACATGTCTGAAAGGGAGGCATTTGGCAGACCTATTAATAAATTTCAGGTCCTTAGGCACCATGTAGCTCAGCTATCTTCTGAAATAGCATGTCAAAAGGCTTTTAATTACCAGATATGTAAAGCCTTTGAAGATAAAATTGAGGTGAAAAAGGAATGTGCCATGTCTAAATTATTATCTACCGAACTTATGGATAAAGTAAGCTATCAAGTATTGCAATTTTTAGGTGGATATGGATACATGGAAGAATATAAAGCTGCCCGAATTTTTAGAGACAGCAGAATTGGAACAATAGGAGGTGGAACATCGGAGATCATGAGAGAGATCATAGCTAAATCCACAATAAACTAATAGCATAAAAATGAAAAATTATTATTTCACAGAAGAACACGAATTATTCAGACAGGGATTGAAAGATTTCCTAGCAAAAGAGGTGACTCCTTTTATAGATAAATGGGAAGAAGAAGAGAAAATACCTAGAGAAATCATCCAGAAATTTGGTGAAATGGGTTATCTGGGCTTGAATTACCCAGAGAAATATGGAGGAATGGATGTTGATTTTTTCTTTTCTGTAGTATTTATTGAAGAGATCTCAAAAGTATTCTCTGGTGGGTTTATGGCCACACTAGCTGTACAGCAATACATGTCCAGTCCTTATTTACATAAACATGGGTCTGACCATATCAAAGAAAAATACTTAACAAAAGCTATAACAGGAGAAGCAGTCTGTGCCATCGCTATTACTGAACCAGGAGCTGGATCTGATGTTGCCAATATAAGAACAACTGCAGTTAAAGAAGGAGATCATTATATTGTAAATGGCTCTAAAACTTTCATTACCAATGGAGTATATGGAGATGTACTGATAACTGTAGTAAAAACACAGCCAGATGCCGGCTTTGATGGAATTAGCTTAATGGTAATAGACAGAAATGCAGATGGTGTTTCTGCTACTAAGCTAAAAAAGCTAGGTTGGCATGCTTCTGATACTGCCGAGCTGGCTTTTGACAATGTAAAAGTTCCTGTTGAGAATTTATTAGGTGAAGAAAATCAAGGGTTCTTTTATTTAATGGGAGGATTACAGCTAGAAAGATTAGCAGGGGCAATAGGTGGATATGCCGGTTCTGAATCTGCACTTGATTACGCCTTGCAATACATGTCCGAAAGAGAAGCTTTTGGAAGACCTATCAATAAATTCCAGGTACTAAGACACCGTGTAGCACAGCTATCTTCTGAAATTGAAAGCATTAAATACTTTGTTTATCACTGCTGCAGATTACATGAAGATGGAGAATATGCTGTAAAAGAATGTTCAATGGCAAAACTATTAGGAACAGAACTATCGGACAAAGCCATGTATCAGTGTATGCAATTTTTTGGAGGATATGGCTACATGGAAGAATATAAAATTGCTAGACTATTTAGAGACAGCAGAATTGGAACAATTGGAGGTGGAACATCGGAGATCATGAGAGAGATTATTGCAAAAATGATAATTGATGATAAATCTTATTCTCAAGCAGGACAAATTATCCCTAAAAGTAATGGACAACAATCAAAAATTAAAGACACAATAAAAGAAAACAACAAACAATCAATAAAAAACACAATTATGAGTTACGAGAACACAATGAACACAATGAATGAAAAAGCAAAAACAGCTCAACCACTTGGTTCTATTTTAAAGCTAAACTTTGGCGAACAACAAATAGTAATTGATGGTACTGGAGAAGCTAATGAAGTTAGTACAGAAGATAAAGAAGCCAATTGCACAGTAGATGTAAGCCTAGAAGACTTTAATGCTATGCTTTCTGGAGATTTAAATCCTATGGGGGCATTTATGGCAGGTAAAATGAAAGTAAAAGGAGATCCAAGTGTCGCTATGAAATTGCAATCTTTATTTGCATAAAATTGAATAGTCAAAAAAAAATAGCTGTAATAGGGGCAGGACCAGCGGGTTCTGCTGCTGCCTATTATTTAAATAACAATGGATACCATGTTGAAGTTTATGAAAAAGAGGCTTTTGTAGGTGGTAGGACCCATGGTTTTAACAATGGAGCCGTTAGTTTTGATACAGGGGCCAGCTTTTTCACTAACTTTTATCCTTTACTACGCTCATTAATAAAAGAACTTGAGCTAGAAGATGAAGTGATTGAGCTCGAAAGAAGAGTAGGCTTAAGAGACAAAGACCAGCTAGCAGAATTTGCTTTTGGAGATCTTAAAACATTCTGGAAATTACCTTTTCTTACATTTAATGACAAGATGACTATGATCTGGAAGACCATTCTTTTGTCTTTAAAAAGAAGCCAATTGGATCTTGTAGACCCTGAAAAGTTATCAAAATTTGATGATGCTTCCATTGCAGATTGGGCACGTAGCTATTTATCGGAAAACATTTATGAATATTGCATTAAACCTGGTGTTGAGCCTTTCTGGTATTTTTCCTGTGAGGATGTATCCAGAGCTATGACCACTGTTCTTCAAGGAAGAGCTGCTGATGCCAAATTCTATACTTTTAAAAATGGAATGGCAAGTATCTCAGAAAAATTACTTTCTAATGTTACCCTAAACAAAAATTGCAATGTAGAAAGGATTGATAAGATTGAGGGAAAATACCATGTTACATTTAAAACTATTAATAAAACTGAAACATTATTATATGATGGAATTGTAATGGCAAGCCCCGCCAATGCTGCTAAAAAAATATTAAATACCGACCTCATTCCTTCACCAATTGACAAGTTCATTGATTCACAAAAATATGTTGCGAACTTGCATGTAACCTATTTAGTAGATCAAGATCAAGTAAAAGACCTACTGGCTTATTATTATCCTTGTGGAAAATGGGAAACACCCATAGCCGCTGTGGTATTACATAAAATAAAAGCAATCAATTCAATAAAAGCACCTGATAATAAAGAGTTGATCAGTGTTTTTCTATTGAATGAACCTGCTAAAGAAATTTCAAAAAACACTGAGGATGTTATATATGAAAAAGTTTGGAAAATGGCCAAGGATTTCGAACCTTCATTACCAGAAAAGTATGAACCAGTAGCCTTTTTCTCAAGAGAAAATGCCATACCATTACATGAAGTTGGCAGGTATAAAATAGCCAATAAGATCAAGGATTCTCAAGAGGGAAATGTAGTTTTTGCTGGAGATTATTTATCCTGTGCTACAGTAGAAGGTGCATTAAGAAGTGGAAGATGGGCAGCTTATAAGCTAATGAACAAAAACGGCATTACTTTTTAAACATTGTATTCATAATTACATCCCAAAATTTAGTAGTAAAACCATAACCACTATCTGGATCTTTATAATGATGCTCTAGATGATGCTTAATAAGCATTCTCACATATTTATTTTTGACTTTCACATGATGGCTTACATAATGAAACCAATCATATATTAAATAAGCTAAAACCAAAGATGCAAAAAATGGAGAAGCATATACCCTACCGAACATAGTATAAGACATCCAATATAAAAGGACTCCTCCTAATAATGAAACAACAGGTGGAACTACTAATCTTTTAGGGTCATTTGGGTAATCATGATGTGCACCATGAATAACATATAACATTTTTTTTCCAAGCGCTGATTTTGGTTTACTATGGAAAACAAAACGGTGACCAGTATACTCAATAAAAGTCCACAAAAAAATGGCGCCAAGAATTAAAGGAACTATATACCATGGCTGATCAAGAGATCCTTTATATATAAAAAAAATAGTTTCGTAAGTAAAATATAGAACAACAGGAATAAAAATAAAAAATGGAACCAGATGATTGGTTGTTGTCACCCATTCTAAGAATTTATTTTCAAAAACCTTTATTTTCTGTGTGCCAGAAACAAATAATTTTTCTTTTTTAACCTGTTGATCCATAATCAATAAAGAATACGCAAAACTGATAAAATTTATTTATTTTTGCAAATATTATTAGGCACTTTTGTCTAATTATATGAAGATTTTATAAACAATTCAAAATGATCATTACAAAAAATTGCGCCTGTAGAATAAAAGGAAATATCACAAATGTTTTCAATGCACCAATATATAAAGATGTAAGAAAGATCATGACAGGTTATGGTCCACTCCCTGCTTCTGAGGGAGTAAGTAAAGAAATAAATTGGGGGGAGAAAGATGGGTACAGACTTTTACTTGGTTTTGGAAAAGAATTTTGTAAAGAAACCATCATTGAAAAACAGCCAAACAAATATTGGAAATACCAACTATCTGATTTTAAAAATGCTTCATTTTTCTTTATTACAAAAGTAGAGGGTGAGATATGGGTAGAGAAAACTGAAAATTCTATGGCAAGCTTCACCAATAAATACAGCTTTTACAACCGAAACCTATTCACATTACCAATTACCTTTTTATTTGTTCACTTATTGTGGGGAGGATTACAAAAGAAAGCACTTAAAAACTTAAAAAACATTATTGAGCAGGAAGATCAATCTTAATTGTTTTTTTTCTTGACTCTATAATAATATATTACAAACACAGGGAAGATTAAGATCATACTTAATAAAGACAAGTGCCACCCCTCCTTTATTAGTTCACTATTTAGCATCTCCACTCTATCTTGAGGAGCCACAAGTCCTCCAATGAAGATACCTAGCCAAAAATAAAAATACAGCACTATATGCAAGTGCTTTTTAAAGAATCTTAATATGTATTGAATATTATCTTTCATATTATAAATTGGGCGCAATTAACAGGAAACATAAAAATGGCACATCAATTATCATCAAGCTCCATAGTACCCAAGTTTTCTTTAGATCACTCCATTCATTTTTATATTCTATCCACCTAAATTGTATAGTGAAGACAAATACAAAAACAAACCAAGCAATAAAATTAATAAGTGGTATTCCAAACAATCTGGTAGGGTATCTAAATCCTTCAGTGAAAAATCCACCAAAAAATTCTTGTATAGGATTATCAGGCGTCATCATATGGGTATAATTATTGAAATTATAAGGAATAACTGTTCCTTCAACAACATTCACTTGATTTGTATCTACCCAGATCCACCAATTATATATAGTAGCTAGTGGATCCATTACAAGGTCTATCACTAAAGCAAGTGAAGCATCTATTAATGCTAACAAAATCAGTGAGCTGATTAATGATCCTTTTAAAAAAGCAGGTACTTGTTTATCCTTTTGTTTATTATTACTATTCCCTATTACTAGTCGATTTGTAATTTCCATAACAATGTAAACTAAAGAGATCCAAGATGCTGGATTTACAACAGGTATGGAAAATAAATAAAAATAATAGCCAGGATAAACATATGCTCCAGACAAAACACCAATAGATTCACAGCAAGCAGTCAGGAAAAATCCAGCACTAAATTCTCTTAACGTTCTTTTCCATCCATGCTGCTTACCAGAATGGAAAAGGCATAAAAAAAACAATCCAATTAAGCTGACTTCAAATGCAGCTTTAAAAAAGTTTGCTGGAACTATTCCTAAATAATCAAAGATTTCATTCATTAACTGAAAGTATAAATACTATTTTAGTTCTTATAAAAATACTAAAGCACATTTCAAAATGCCTTTAAAAAATATCTTTTTTATCACAATACTATTTACTATTATTTCCTGTAATGAAATAAATAAGAAGAATTCTCCTAATGATAAATCAATGAAAAAAATTGAAGACTGTTCATGCGGGGATCTAATTTTAGACGAACCATATAATCATTTTTATATAAATGAAAGAACTTTACCATATACTGGAATATGTAAAGATTATCATAGTAATGGAAATCTATATCAGAAGAAAGAATTCAATGAAGGGAAAATAAATGGGGAATTACTTGAATATTCAATAAATAACAAGCTAATTAAAAAATGGAATTTTAATAAAAATAAAAGGCATGGCGAATCTTTTACTTATGACACTAGTGGGCAATTAATTTTTCATGGAATTTACAAAAACGGAATACTAGATAGTGTTATATTAAGCCTCTAGCAGCTTAGAAAGCTCAGACCATTCCTCATATTTCTTTTCTACTTTTCCTTTTAGCTCATTCATCTTTTGAATTTTATCCTGCAACTGATCATGAGGAAAAGCGTTTTCATTAATTTTTTGCTGTAATTGTTGATGCTCAGCCTCTAATTGATCTATTTTTCTTTCTACAGATTTAATTTGTTTTGACAGTTCCTTGATCTTTTTTCCTTCAGGTTTTTTATTCTCTTTTTTCTTGTTCAATTTTTCAGCAAAAACATCAGATGCCTCATAATAGCTCTTAATGAATTGCTTTAATCCTTCATAATAAACTTTAACACTTTTATTTTTTATATAAAAAACCTTTTCTGTTAACCCATCTAAGAAATCTCTATCATGAGAAACAATAATCAAGGTTCCTGTATAACTTTCCAATGCTTCTTTTAATATTTCTTTTGAAACAATATCTAAATGATTAGTAGGCTCATCAAGAATAAGAAAATTATAGGGCTCGAATAATAACTTACATAGTGCTAATCTTGTTTTTTCTCCTCCAGAAAGCACTTTCACCTTTTTATCTGCATCATCTCCACTAAATAGGAATGAACCTAATATTTGCCTGATTTTCTTTCTAATCTCACCCACTGCTACATCATCAATAATTTCGTACACAGATTTTTCAGGATTTAATTTTAAGGTTTCATCCTGAGCAAAATACCCTATACTTACATTATGCCCTACTTTAACCTGACCATGATATTCAATATCCTTAACTATGGATTTTATCAAAGTAGATTTACCAGTTCCGTTTTTCCCAATTAAGGAAATTTTATCACCTCTTGAAATAGTGAAGTCTACATTTTTAAGCACTTCTTTTTCATCATAAGCTTTAGATAATCGTTCCACAGTTAAAGAGACCTTTCCTGAAGATGAAGGCTCAGGGAATTTAAATTTCATTCCAGATGAATCCATATGATCTATCTCTATTTCATCGAGATTATCTAATTTTTTAATCAAACTTTGAGCAAAGGATGCTTTGTTCTTTTTAGCCCTGAATTTATTAATAAGCTGTTGGGTATGTTGAACAAACTTTTCCTGATTCTTCTTAGCAGCGATCTGTTGTATTAATTCTTCTTCTCTTTGATTTAAATAATTAGAGTAATTACACTTGTAATCATAAAATTTTGATTTTGAAATCTCTACTGTGCGATTAGTTATATTATCAAGAAACTGTCTATCATGAGAAATTAAAAGGATAACACCATTGTATGACTTTAAATATTTTTCTAACCATTGAATAGATTCTATGTCTAAATGATTAGTAGGTTCATCCAACAACAAAATACCTGGTTCTTGAATTAACAGTTTGGCAATTTCTACTCGCATTTTCCAACCCCCAGAAAACTCATTATAGCCCTGAGTTAATTCATCTTGATCGAATCCCAATCCCTTTAGTAACATTTCAGCCTTTTTCGTAAGATTATCACCATCTAGCTGAATCAACCTGTCATTTAATTCAGTTAATTCATCAATCATAGATAAATACGAATCTGATTCATAATCTGTCCTTATAAGTAGCTCTTTATCAATCTCATCAAGTCTATCTTTAATAGTTACAACTTCAACATTTGCATTGATCACTTCTTGTGAAATATTGATAGAAGAATTATAATCAAGCTCTTGTGGCAAATATCCCATTTTGGAATCTTTAGGCATACTTATATTACCGGAAGACACCTTTTCTTCTCCAAGGATCAATTTTAATAAAGTAGATTTACCAGCACCATTCTTACCAGTAAGGCCAATTTTATTTTTTGGTTTAATTTGTAAAGAGACATTTCTATAAAGAACATGACCTCCAAAGTTTAGTGATATATTATTGAGTGAAATCATAAAAAAAGCCCTCGCAAAACGAGGGCTAATAAAAGAATTTATATTATTCTAAAAATGCCAAAGATCATGTTCAAGCTCAAACATTTCTTCTTTAATTTTATCTGATTCTAATAAAGCATCTACTCCAGTCCAAGATTTACCAATATCTCTATCATAGATATTAGATTCTTTTTTAATATAACTTGAGAATTCTCTTTTCCAGAAAAAATCATCAAAACTCATTCTTTGTGCATCATTTTGTGGATTGTAAACATAGAAATTCTGAAATACATACCTGCATTCAGGAAAATACAACCAAAACAATGTTTTAAATCCTTCAATGTTCTCACTTACAGGGTTTACAAAAATTA
>CAYSEW010000023.1:0-49592 GCA_964430245.1 uncultured Flavobacteriales bacterium | reverse complement strand
TTATAGGATCTACCTCCTCATAATTCTCTACATCTATGGTCTTGTTTAAATGTAAAATCAATTCCTTGTCCAGCTCCTGTATTACCATCTCTGGAGAATCTGGTCCATTTAAAATTCTAAAGCAGTTATCAAATAATGCCTGTGCTTTGTCATCTGCTTTTCTTACCAATTCAACAGATTGAAATGGATCTCCAGATGATGCTTTAGCGTAAACAACACCAATAGTAATATTATTTAAAGCACCTGGTCTTAATTCAAAAGGACCCGCTGCCTGAACAAATCTTCTGTCACCTTTTGGATTTGGAGTTCCAGTTCCTGGATTCTGTTCACTCCAGAAAAAACCTGGATTAATTCCTTCTGTTCCCCAATTCAATGGATCACTATCTCCAGGGAAACAATAATTAGTCTGAATATTAGTAGCCCCTGTACTAGAAGAATTTCCGGTAGCTCCATATACAAATGGCGTATTGTCTTTCCACTTACCTAACATGTAATTGTAATATTCAACAGCTGTACCTGGGTCACCAAATATAGAAGCATTCAATGTTCTATCGAAATAAACAAATCTTTTCATTCCAAAACGTTCATTATCTACTACGCCATCACCATATCCAATTCCTAATCCTTGATAAGGAATTCCTAAATCTTGTTTTGCCTGACTTATATCAGAAGTTAAAGGGTTATCCATTCCATCATTATCCTGGTAAGGTCCTTCAAAAAAGTCAACACCTATTGCAGGTGGATTAGCACCTATTGCTTGAGCGCCATTACACCCATCATTATCAATAGCATCTGCATTGTATGAATATCCTAATCCCCTTTGAACATCACATCCAACATAATCATCCTCAGAACAACCAATGTCTGAATCAACCCAAACAGCAAAATAAGTATTTGTCAATGTTTGTGTAGAGCGGTTGATCATTTCATAATTATAAAATGTCATTGAGTTGATCTCATCGTTAGTGGCAAATGCAAAAGCCTGTGCTCTTAACTCCATTCCAATTGGATCCCCTCCAGTCTCAGTATGGATATTTCCTTTATCATTGAATATCCACCACATATTGTAATCTCCATATAAAGTTACTTTCCTATTGGTCCTGCAGTCAATCTCTCCACTTAAATCATACCATGGATAATCTCCATCTCCTATTGGATCGTAAATCCCAGGAGTTCCTCCAGGACGATCATAAAAAGGAGCTAAATTAAAATCATGAAATTTACCAATATCTCCATGTGCTGGCCAAGTAAGAATACTGGCTGGTATCTGATAATTAGGAAAATCTACATTCACATCACAATCAGGGTCCTTAGAACACTCATACCATGAATTAAATAGTTCGACCTCTGATCTTGTTGTAATATAAAATTGATCATATTCTAAACAAGTCTCTGGTTCTATTGTTGCAGCTCCATAATCTAATGTTCCTTGATTAATATTACCTGTTTGACCATTTGGTCCCATAGACAATGGACCCGTCCAAAAATCATTTCCTGATCTAAATGTTAATGCAGCAATTTTCAATTGATTATTAACATCCATTCCTCCCATCCATAGAGCACCTGCATAGATCACTCTTTCTCCTGAACCAATTGGCACTTCATATGCAGCATCGTTTTTTGATCTATCTTGCCACATAGATCCACCAGTCTCAATTAATGCAGAAACATTATTATATTCTAATATTTTTCTACCTGTTGCTGGGGAACAATTTGCAGCTTTTAGCTGCATAGAGTTATTAGGTTTATTAATTCCAGATTTAGAAGGATCATACCATGCATTAGCTGTACTTGTAATAAATACAATTCCTGCAAAAATTAAAGCTATTTTATTCATACTTTTCATAATTCTATATCTTTTCATTCTTAGAAGTCAATTTTACAACCTAAACGAATTTGTCTAGGAATTCCATAGTTATATGGATTATCTGCTTTCATTGCATAGTAATATCTAAAAGCATCCTCATCATTTTGTGTACTGATAGAATTTTGAAATGCAGCAGCATTTAAATATCCATCATCGTTCACATTACCAGTTGCACGATATACATTTAAAATATTTCTAGTGTCAAATAAATTTCTAACTAATAAATAAATATTCATGTTAGCTGACTTCTTCTTTTCATCTCCAAATTTTAAAATTATATTCTTGTCGATTTGAAGATCAGCTCTGAACTGCCATGGTTTTCTAGAACCAAATGGTTCCCCTTCCAATACAGGATTTGGAGAGCTAATTAATGCTGCTCCAGTAATTCTTTCTTGACGTGAATAAGGAGTACCCGAAGCAAAATTACCTACTAAATTGGCTCCCATGTTCTTTAATATTTGCATTCCTCCAATCATAGGACCATTGTAATCCTTTCCTTCACCATAACGATAGTCCAATGTTGTAATTATCTGATGTCTTTGATCATAAGAATAAGGATAGATAGTTCTTAAATTTGGTGCATCTGAAGCAATAAGATTTGCAGCAGCAGTTGGATTTGAACCTGTTCCATCAGCAAACTGTAAAGTATATGAAGCTCTCATAGTAATATTTCCAGACCTTCTTAAATCATAAGCTACAGTTAATCCCTTAACAGTACCAAAATCAATATTACCCCAAGTAGTATAAGTTTGAGGGTAAGCACCTATTTTATTAACCAAGGCCACCTGATTTCTCATCTCTCTGTAGAAACCAGAAATCTTTAAAGAAGATCTTTTATTTAATACTTGTTGGAAGCCTAATTCATAATCTATAGTTTTTTCTGGTTTAAGATCAGGATTATTTACCCATCCTACATTTCCTGTTTCTAAGAAATAATAACTAACAGGATTTAATCTGTTTCCTGAAGTCGGTCTTTTTGTTAGCACGTCATAATGTGCAAAGAACAAAGCTTCATCTGAAATTGGAAATGAAAATGCAATTCTAGGCATTACATTAATCTGTGGTGTGTAATCCTCAAATGCATTAGAACTTACATTGTCACTTGAACTAGTACCTTCTGCCAAATAAGGTTGTGGTACCACAAACCCACTAGGAATAATTTCCTCAATATCATTTACAGCTATACCATCTGCTGTATACCATTGATTACCATCTCTATAACCACTGATTGATGTTGGGTTTTCAATATCATTTACATATACAATAGCAGTTGATGCAACATTGGTTGGATGTACAACTGATTGAGAATTAAGATCTGAAACTTCATTTACTGTTCTAGCAGGATATAAAAGAAATTGATCTTTTAATACAGACTGATTAGCATCGTATCTATCTATTCTAACACCAACATTAAAAATCAAATCATCAAAAGAAAACTTATCCATAATATAACCTGCAATATATATTGGCTCAAATGCTCCAACTGGACGGGTATAATTACCATATTCATCTTTAGCAGTAAAGAAATCATCAAAACTTGGTCTTCCACTTATTTTTTTACCAGTATGGTCATAACCATAATAAGTAACATAACTACTTCCCTGATTTAATAATTCATCCGCACTGAACATGTTTAATGAGTAAAATGTTGGATCTAACTCATCAACATTAATGAATTCTGTACCATCTGGATCCATATTCAATGCATTTCTTAAATTATAATCAAAATAAGCCTGAGCATCTCCACCTGAATAAGCTCCTTCAGCTTCATTTAAAGTAGCAAAATCAACTTGTAAAAAAGACCCAAAATAAGATAATGAAGCTTGATTTTCATCTAAAGATCTGCCATAATCAGTATGTGAATTAGCTAACTGTCTCATCAATTGCCACAATCCTACTGGAGATACTCCAAAGTATCTATCAGTTCTTTGCTCATATTCAAAACCAATTGATAATGCATGATCGCCAACATCAGCTGAGCCAATACCAGTAACACGAAACTGAGTTTGATTGTTTTTAGTTGAACCATTGTATGCATATCCAATATTTCTCCATAATCCATATACATTATCTGGTAACATTCCATTTAATAATGCTCCTCCATCTAAAAGCTGAGTGTAGTTTTCATAATTTCCTACTACATCATCATATAAAGTAAAATATTGATTGGTAATTGCTGCCATATCACTATTGGTTTGTGAAGGTGTAAATGTTACCTGAAGATCGTTCACCCCAGTTTGAACACGATCAAGCACTCCATTATCATCATAATCAGTAAATTCATATGAATTTTCTTTATCTATTTCAAATTTCCCTAAGTATCCATAATTAAAATAATTATCATCGTGAGTAGCGTCTTGAGAATAAGAATAAGATTTTGAATAATCTACCATTATAGTGTAGAAAGCATTCTTTACACCTCCTTTTGATGGAGCTTGTCCTTCTTCTAGCACCTGTTGAAATCTTTGAGTAAATTTACCATAAGCCCTCCAATCGACATCAGTGAACTTTCCATAATTATCAAAATTAAATAAAGAACTAGTAAAATCAGCTCCGTTTCTTTGAGCATAGGCACCAGAAGCACCAAATGTAATATTCATATTTGGTCCTGCATTCACATCAATTTTACCAGCTAATGAAGCATTTGTACTAGCAACATTTTGTCTATATTTTACTTTTTCAAAATGACTAGAGTTTAGGAAATCTGTATTGTAAAAAGCACCAAATCCTAATCCTGTTGGTCTTAATGGACCTAAAAGCTCTGGATCAATTAAAGAGTCTCTCATGCTTGGTCTTAATCTATATTGATCAATTCCCAATGGTCTTGAATCAATTACATTGCTGAAATTTCCTGAAACAAAAAAACCAAGTATTGGGTCTGTTTTTTTACCAGTACTATCTCTTTTCATTAACAATGGACCTGATATTACACCTTCAACAAGATTGTAACCATAATTATCTAACCCATAAGTGTTATCTCCTAATTTAAATCCTGAAGATACGGCCTCAATACCACCAAAATAAAATCTTGATGCTCCCCTAGTTGTAATAGAAATAATACCACCAGTAGCATCACCATAATTTGCCGGTACTCCACCTGTCATTACATTCACCTCTTCTATGGCAGATTTAGGCAGACTAGTTGAACCTCGTACTTTAATTCCATCTATATAATAATAAGTAGCATCTCCCCTAGAACCACGAACAGATGTAATGTTTCCATTAGCATCTGATTGTACACCACCAACAGTAGTTGCAATAGAAGTAGCTGAACGACCAGGCATTTTAGCAAGGTCCTCTCTAGTTACTGTACCACCAGAAGCTCCTCCATCTTTATCGATCAACGGCACTTTATATGTAACAACCTCATATTCTGTAAGTAGTTCAGTGGCTTCTTTTAATTTTATAGGGTCTAATGGTAATAATTTACCTCCTTTTACGACTAATCCTTCAACCCTGTAAGATTGATATCCAACAAATTTAATCTCAAGATCATAAGAACCTGCATCTAGATTACTGATCTTAAATCGGCCATCCATATCCGTAGTTGCGCCACCTTTTAAATTACCAAATTGGTAAATAGCAACATTTACAAATGGCATACCTTCAGAAAGTTCATCCAAAACTTTTCCTTTAATACTTCCTCCTGAAACCTGTGAATGAGCACTTAGGAAAGAAAAAATAATAATGACAAACGTGAGTGTAAATTTTTTATACATAGATCCAAATTAAGTTATACTTCATATAATAATCACTTATTCTTTAACTCATAATTTAATTAGAGCAAGACACAAAGAAAACGATTCTAATGGAATTTTTAACATTTTTTTAGATTATTTTCATTCATGCTTTTTATTAATCAAAAATTAAATTAATGAATTTAAAAAGTATCCCTTAAAAAATTTGATTAAAGGTTGATATAAATGATTATACGGCAATTAAAATTATTTTTTCCTGAACCATTTCTTCCAAAACGGCTCAATATGTTTACCCTTTTTATTTCTTGAAGATTTCTTTTTTGACCTCTTCATCATTTTACGGGTACTTTTATCTTGTAACTTGACATGTTCCTTTAGCAATTCCTTTTCTGCTTTCTCATTTTCTTTCTTTTTTTGCTTTTCAAGTTTCTCCAATCTCTTCATCTGTTTTTTTGTGTTTCCAGTAGCCGGCTGTTTTACTTTTTGAGCCAAAGATTGATTTGCAGAAACAAATAACACCAGGACAATTAAAATAAGAAATCTGCGTTTTTTCATGAGATTAAATTTAGTAAATTTGGCACTTGACAATTACATTTAACATTGTTTATTAAAAGAAATATATTAATTGCACTTCTTTTTGTTTTAAACCTATTCTTGAATTATGGGTGCAATAAGAACAATCAGGTTGTCCCTTATGTTTATGTAGATCTTTATGTAAATATATCGTTACCTAGCTATTCTAATTTAAATGCTATCGGTGGTTGGGTATATGTATCGGGAGGTAGTAAAGGAATTATATTATATAGACAAACTGCAGATCAATTTGCTGCCTACGATAGACATTGTACCTATAACTCAGATAATTCTTGTGGACCTGCTTCGGTTGACTCAACCCACTCCTTTGTAGAATGTTCATGTGATGGAAGCCAATACCAATTGTATGACGGGCTTGTTATACAAGGACCCGCCACCTATTCGCTAAAGTCCTATCAAACATCTTTTGACCTTATGACCAATTCTGTTCATATTTATAATTAAAATGAAAAATATCATTTTCCTTTTTCTTATCCCCTGTCTATTAATAAAAGGGCAAGATGATGAATCTATATATAATTCGAATCACTCCATAGGACTTGGACTTAGCAACACTTTAGGTTTAATAAAGAATATAAATTTGGACTCAACAAACAGAAATGCACCTTCTTATTTTTTTGATTACAAAAAAAATATAGACAGTGCTCTTTTTTATCGTTTTTACATTACATCCAAAATCTCTAACAATAGTTCATCTTCAACCTTATTATTCAATGACCTTTTTATAGCAACCGGATTTGAAAACAAAATAAATAAATTAAGCTCTAGCAACATAAGAGTTTATTATGGATTAGATATTTATTACAAAATGAACTTAAGAAGATTTAAAATCAGTTTAACTAGCGGAAGTTCATGGAATGCGGAAATGTATGGTTTTGGAATACTGGCAGTATCAGGAATTGAATATTTAATTAATAATTCCCTTGCCATTGCAACTGAAATAAACGCAGGAATAGGATTACAACAAGTTGGGGTAAATAATAATTCTGGAATTATTGAATGGAATTTAACAGGAATTAGCTCTAGGAATCTATCCTTAGGCTTAAGGTATTATTTCAACTAATCCTAGACATATATCATTCATTAGTTGGCTTAGGGTAAACATTATCAGTTTGATCTATATCTGCTAATCTTCCTGAAGGATCTATTTGAATTTCCTTGATCATTTTTAAAGGAACATCTATATTAAAGCTATATTCTGGCTCCACCCATGGCCAATCAGCTAATACTTTCATTTCTATTGGATAAAGATCTTCTCTTTTTTCTCCCCTCATGATTCTTAATGGAATATTATACCATTGAACTGTCCCGTCTTTTAAAATAACAAAAACATCTACCGGCATAGGAATCTCTTTATTTCTTGACAATACTATTTCTGTTTTTTTGCCTTTCTTATTTACCTCATTTATACCATAATCTATAGTATTTATAGTCTCAACAAATTGTTCGAAATACCAATCTAACTCTAACCCACTTATTTTCTCCATCACCCTTTTAAAATCTCTTGGTGTTGGATGTTTATAACGCCATTGATAGTAATATTTTCTCATGCCTTCCATCAATGATTTATCTCCAATAATATATCCAAGCTGACTCAGAAAGACTGCACCTTTACTATATGCATTAGTTCCATACACGTAATTTAATTTATAAAAATCTGCATGCGTTGTTAAGGGCTCTTGATAAGTTGTGTTGGCTAATCTATAATAGCCACCATATTGTCTTGACAAAGGATTAATAACATTTTTATCGTATAAGTAATTCATGGTCTTATATTGTGCATAAGTACAAAATCCTTCATCCATCCATTCATACTTAGATTCATTGGTAGCCAATAGTCCTTGAAACCAGCTATGAATAGATTCATGAACAGTAACACTTACCAATCCACCAAAGCTTCCTCCAGAAGTAATTAATGTGCACATTGGATACTCCATTCCTCCGTCTCCACCTTGAATAACAGAATACTGAGGATAAGGATAGGTTCCGAAATTTTCATTCATATATTCAAAACACCTAACTGCATAATCTTTTAAGGCTACCCAATTATCATTAAGGGAATCATCGATATGTAAAAAATGAATGATAGTTCCATTATCAAGAACACTGATATCATGAATATAATCTGGATCAGCAGCCCAGGCAAAATCATGTACATTTTCTGCAATAAAGTGCCAAGTTTTTGTTTCATTCTCATTCTTTATAAGCTGATCTCCTACATTTTCATAACCACACCCAACCTCTAGAGGGTTTATAATAACACCTGTTCCTCCCAAAACATAAGAACTATCGATATTTATCTTAATATCAAAGTTTCCCCAGACTCCATGGAATTCTCTACCAATATATGGGTTTGTATGCCAACCATCAAGATCATATTCACACAATTTAGGATACCATTGAGTCATTGAAAAGTCAACATTTTCCATATTATGTCTACCTGTTCTTCTAATCTGAACAGGTACCTGACTTTTAAATTTCATTATAAAAGTCATCTCCATTCCAGGAATTAATGGTCTAGTCAAATGAACTTCCATTATGGTGCCTTCTACATTATATTGTAAAGAATCTTCTTGTTCAGTCAATGAAATGATATCATGATAGCCTATTTCATTTTTCTTCAATTTAGATATTCTATCGTCTACTCTAGGGTCTGGATCTGGTATATTTCTTGATCGAACATCCATCATTGAACCAGGCTGAAAAGCATTATAATATAAGTGATAAAAGATCTTATGTAAAGTATCCGGAGAGTTGTTTGTATAGGTTAAAGTCTGAATTCCCTTAAATTGATTTTTTTTTGCATTAAAATCAATTTCCATTTTATAATCTACTTGTTGTTGCCAATATCCTTGTTGACCAGAATAATTAGACACCAAAAAAACCAATAGAATAACAATATTATTTTTCATATAAACTGTTCTTTTTTAAGATTAAGCCATTCTAAAGTGCTATTGCAAAAAATATCTTCAACAACATCATCGGATAAATCCATGTCATTAATAAATTCTCCTATTTCAAGATCACCTAATGGGAAAGGGTAATCAGATCCTAGCGTCACTCTTTTTGATCCTTGCATTTTTAAAATGTATTCAAGCATTAATGGGTCATGAGTTATGCAGTCCACCCAAAATTTACCACAATATTCACGAGGATTAACATTATTATCAATAGCAACAAGGTCTGGCCTACAATTAAAACCATGTTCTATTCTTCCTAGAGTAGCTAAAAAAGAACCACTAGCATGACAAAAGTTGACCCTTAATTTAGGATACTTATCAAAAATACCTCCAAAGATCATCGAACACATGGCTCTTGATGTTTCAGCAGGCATTCCTACTAACCACGGAAGCCAATATCGTTCCATGTATTTTTTACCCATCATATTCCAAGGGTGTACCATTACAGCAAGATCTAATTTTTCACATGCTTCCCAGATTTCATAAAACTCAGGTTCATTTAAGTTTTTGTTATCAATATTTGATCCAATTTGAATTCCCGCTAAACCAATTTCCTTGATCCTTTGTAATTCTTTAACCGCCAAGTCAGGTGCCTGCATAGGAACAGTACCAAGTCCAATATATTGTTTTGGGTATTTCTGAACTAATTCAGCAAGATCATCATTTAAGAATTCGGATACTTCTAATCCATGTTCAGGTTTAGCAAAATAAGCAAAGAGGACCGGAATAGTACAGACAACTTGTACTTGTGTTTGAAAATCAATGTACTCTTTTATCCTAATATCTGGATTCCAGCAATTCTCATTGATCTCTCTAAAAAAATGATCTCCCTGCATCATCCTAGCCCATCCTTTTCTATGATGATCTAAATGAATGAATCCATCATAACCAAATTTCTCAGCCCATAAAGGGAGATTTTTTGGCATGATATGAGTATGCATATCTATTTTAAGCATCTTTTTCTTTTAACTTTCTTTTTCCATGTTCTGATTCAGGAACTGGATCATATCCAGAACCACCCCACGGGTGACATTTAACAATTCTTTTAAAAGAGAGCCATAAACCAATGAATGGTCCTCTTAATTTTAATGCTTGTATCGTATAAACAGAACAAGTAGGATTAAACCTACATGAATTTGGAAATAATGGTGATACAATTTTCTGATAAATCCAAACAGGTAATATAAAAATATAGCTTAAAAATTTAAGCATTATTTAATCCCTAATTTCTTTTTAATGTCCTTAGGAATTGCATTTTTATGAATTAAGATATTCATCGTTTTATATCTTACATATGGAAAAGATGCATAAAAATATCCATCACAATCATTATAATTAGTTCCCCAAGAATTTTTTACTTTAAAGTATTTTGTTCCATTCTGATCTTTATACAATCCAGTAATATGCATTCCATGATCATCCGTAGTTTCTTGACTATCAAAAGCTATTTGTCTTTCTTCTTGATTTACAACCCATTCTTCAACAGGCATCATAAATGCATTACTGATTTTTTCAGCACCTGCTGAATTAAAGTATTTGTCATCCTGACCTTTTTTCTCTATAGTAGATTCATCAGCAGGTAATATTGCTAATGCATCTCTTGCTGAAAACCCTTTTTCAGACACGTCAGCACCCCAAGCAAAAGTAAATCCATTATTAACTCCTTCTTCCATTACACGCATTAACTCATCTAGAGGAAGGTTATAACTTGACTGCAAGGCCCAATTATCTTGAACTTCTAATACAAATTGCTCATAAAAAGGATGGTGCGAATAAGAAGTCAAAGAAATATAATCTTTCATATTCAAACCAAGTTCATCTGCATAAGATTTAGGATTATATTCCTTACCATCTACAGTAAACTTAAAATCATCTAAATTATCGGGAAGATCACCTAAATAAGCATCAACCACACCTTCATAAGCCTTCAGCCAGTTAGATGTAAGCTTTCCTCCCTGTGGTTTTTTAGACAACTCTTTAACCATAGCTCGTAACATAGACTCCATTTCCTCATGCAAATGAGTTTCAGACCCATAATTCAAACCTTTATATTCAGATTCAGGAACAATTCCATATCTTTTAATCACCCAAGGAATGTCATGAAAAGCACCTCCTTGTCCAAAATTAAAAGTTCCATACATTCTTAAATAATTAATGGCTTTCCCAATGTAAGCGTTTCTAACAATGAACATTTCTGACAAATTTAATTGTCCTTTATTCATCCTAATAAGTTCAGATTCAAAAAATGATAGAGAAGAAAAACTCCAACAAGTCCCTGTTCTATTCTGATTTTCAACAGGCGTTGCATCTAATTCGCTAATTTTGGTAAATTGATACTCAGATCCGTTTTTATTGGTGATTTTATCTTGCCCTAAAACACCTATTGTAATAAATAACGGTAAAATAAAAAGTGTAGTTTTCATATTATATTTAATTATGTTATTGTATATGTTGTTTTTTCTTTATTGTCCTTAATAACTATTCCTAACGACACTAATTGATCTCTAATGTCATCAGATAAAGCATAGTTCTTATTTATTTTTGCTTCATCTCTCATTTTTAACAAAATCTCTATTAAGCCTTCTGTTATCGATTCATTTGTTTGTTCCAACTCTTCAATTCCTAGAACATCTGTAATAAATCCATTAAATGTGTTTTTTAATTCCATAAATAGTTCTTCAGAAATCATACCAAAAGAAGCGTTCGCTAATTTTGAATTGATCACACTCACTATTTCAAATAATGTAGCTATAGTTTTGGGGGTATTAAAATCATCATTCATTTGCTTATAGCAATCCGAACACAATGATTTTATTTTTAACTCAATCTCATCATTGAAATCACACTTTTTATATTGGGCTTGATTCAACTTTTTCTTTGCTTCCATTAATTTTAGGAATCCTTTTTCAGCTGCATTTAAAGCATCACTAGAAAAATCCAAAACACTTCTATAATGAGCTTGAAGCATAAAAAATCTAACAACCATTGGTGAAAATGATTTATCTAATAATTGATTATCCCCACTAAATAATTCTTCTGGCAAAAGAGTATTACCTGTTGACTTTGACATTCTTTTACCATTAAGCGTAAGCATATTACCATGCATCCAATATTTAACTGGACTTAATTTATTGGCTGCACTTCCCTGTGCAATTTCACACTCATGATGAGGGAACTTAAGGTCCATTCCTCCTCCATGTATATCCATTTGGTTCCCAAGGTATTTCGTACCCATAGCTGAGCATTCTAAATGCCATCCTGGGAAACCAATTCCCCATGGAGAAGACCATTTCATAATATGCTGTGGAGATGCTTTTTTCCATAAAGCAAAATCTACAGCATCTTTTTTCTCTTTCTGACCATCAAGCTCTCTTGTGCCAGAAATGAGATCATCTATAGACCTTCCACTTAATTCTCCATATTGAAAGCCATCTTTAATGTATTTATTGACATCAAAATAAACTGAACCATTTTTTTCATAAGCATAACCATTGTCGAGAATCTTATTAATCATTTCAATTTGCTCAACAATGTGCCCAGTAGCTGTAGGTTCAATACTAGGAGACAAAGCATTGAATAAAGACATCACCTTATGAAAATTCAGAGTGTATCGCTGTACAATTTCCATGGGTTCCAGCTGTTCGATCCTTGCTTTTTTAGCTATCTTATCTTCACCTACATCAGCATCATTTTCTAAATGCCCTGCATCAGTAATATTCCTAACATATCTAACATTATAACCAATGAATCTTAAATACCTTACTACAATATCAAATGAGATAAATGTTCTACAATTTCCTAGATGAACCTCACTATAAACTGTTGGACCACATACATAAATCCCCACATTTGGAGATTGAGAAGGTTTAAATTCTTCTTTTTTCCTAGATAATGAATTATAGATATAAACCTGATTAATCATAGATAATCAAATATCAAAATTTGATTCCAAATTCACATGGTTTAGAAATTCTTCTTTTACTTCTTGATTATTAAATGCACCTGAATATTGTGCTGTAATCGTAGAGCTTTTAGTATCCCTAACACCACGCATATTAACACATAAATGTTTAGCTTCAATAATACATGCTACATCCTCTATACCTAATGATTCCATTAATTTATCTACAACCTGAATTGTTAAACGCTCTTGAACTTGAGGACGTTTGGAAAAATGTTGAACTATCCTATTAATTTTTGATAGTCCAATTATTTTATCTTTTGCAATATATGCTACATGTGCTTTACCAATTATAGGAACAAAATGATGCTCACAAGTAGAATATAATTCAATGTCTTTTTCGACCAACATCCCATTATAATTATAGTTATTTTCGAATAAAGACACCTTTGAAAGACTCTTCGGGTTTAAACCATTGAACAGCTCATTTACGTACATCTTTGCTACCCTTTCTGGAGTTCCGCTTAAACTATCATCTTTAAGATCAAGTCCTAATAAATCCATGATACTACGAAAATGCTCTGCAATTTGATCAATTTTATGCTGATCTGACAATTTAAAAGCATCTTTCTTTAATGGTGTTTCAATAGTAGACATCCAATGATCTTCACCTATATCCTTAATATTACCCATAAAATTTAAATTGTTTGTGTTCCGGATTTCGTGTTTTTTACTTTGATTTTTTCCAAACAAATTCACCCTCTTTATTAATATATCCCTCCATACCTGTTTTAAAATCACCAATCATAACCATAGCATATCCATTTTTAAATTCAGCAGGTTTTGAAAATTTTAATGGAATAACCTCTTTTCCAGATTTATCAATATATCCCCATTTAGCATTTTTACCTATACCTATAGAAACATTTGCAAGCCCTTCACTAAAGTTCATTGCACCATCATATTTTGCTTCTATAATCACTTTGCCATTTTCATCGAGATAGCCATATTTACCACCTCTAAAACTTCCTGTTCTGTATAAAGAAATTCCTTCATGAAATGCAAATGCTCTATCAAATTTTGCATCTATTATAACTTTTCCTGTTTTATCTATAAATCCATACTTTCCATCTTTTCTAAAATCAGCTTTCCCTTCGCTAAAATCAAAAACCCAATCATACTTAGCAGGTATGATTACATTTCCAATTTTATCAATAAAACCCCATTTGCCGTTTAATTCTACTCTAGCCATACCTTCATGAAATTCATAAGCTTTATCATAAATTGGCTGAATAACTATTTTTCCAGTTTTATCAATATAACCAAACTTAAGCCCTATCTGTAACCTAGCCATACCATCATGAAAAGAATAAGCATAATTACAAGCTTCATCAAAAAACACTTTTCCTGTTTTATCTATATAATGCCAACCATTATCATCTTTAACAGCAGCAAATCCTTCACGAAATTCAGTGCCTCTTACATAAGTTAGTTGTATAACAATTTTTCCACTTGTATTTATGTATCCATACCTTGATCCTTGTTTAACTTTAGCAAGACCTTCACTAAAATCATCAACATCATCATAAATAGCATCAATAGTAATATTACCTGAACTATTTATAAACCCCTCTTTTGTCCCATTTTTTATCTTGTATAATTCTTGGGAATATATAGGAGTTAAAGCTATAAAAAGTGAAAAAATAAATAATAGTAATTTCATTTATAAACTATATTTTAATTGTTCAAACGACTAAATTAATAAATTTAGGAACTTATCTAGATAAGATTACACAAATAATGCCACTATTAAAAATACTTAAAATTCATGAAGGACAGATTGGTATTTGGAAAATTGATGAAAATGAATTCAATTCAAATCAATTCAAATCAACTCCGTCCGAATATCATCCGAAAGTTTCCAGCTATAAAAGCAAACACAAAAAAATGCAAGTATTATCTGCTAGATTGCTAGCTCAAGAACTTTTGCCTGATCATCAATTATTAAAAAATAAATTTGGAAAACCTTATTTAAACCCTAACACACTTTCTATATCGATTTCAAATGATCAGGACCTAGTAGCAATGATTGTAAATAGTGAAAAATGCGGAATTGATATTCAAACTCCTAAAAGGAAAATATTCAACATCAAGAAAAAATTCATTAATAAAGATGATTTTTCATATGATGGAAATAATGAGGACCTATTATGGACTTGGTGTGCAAAAGAAAGCATGTATAAAATCCTCGGAATTCCTGAAATATTTTTTAAAGATCACTTGAAAATTAAAGTTATAAATGAAAATACATTATATGGTGAATGTATCCATGAAAAATATTTTTTTTCATGTCAATTAAATAAATTGAAAATTAATAACCACTTTTTAGTATATACAAGTAACTTTGAAACCAACTAATTATCTATGGACATATCCATTGAAATAAACAAAAGAGCTTCACTAGGTGAAAAAATGTGGGCAATACTTATTGACCCTGATAAAACTAAATTAAACGAACTCCCACAACTTTCTGACCTTATCAATAAAAGCTCTTGTGACTATGTATTAGTAGGTGGAAGTTTGATCAATAATGTTGAATTTGACAATTTCATTTTTACTCTTAAAAAAAAAATAACTAAAAAAGTTATTATTTTCCCAGGTGACAATTCACAAATCTCATCATATGCAGATGGGATTTTATTATTAAGTCTTATAAGTGGTAGAAATCCAGAGTTTTTAATAGGTCAGCATGTTAAATCATCATTTCTATTAAAAAAATCTGGACTATGTATATTACCTACAGGATATATGCTAATTGATGGTGGAGGTTTATCCTCAGTACAATATATCAGCAACACACTTCCCATTCCAACAGATAAATTGGAAATTGCTTCAGCTACTGCTTTGGCAGGCATTCAATTAGGGTTAAAATATATTTACCTTGACGCTGGGTCTGGAGCTCCTAATCCTATAAGCCCAACAATGGTAAAAGCTATTAAAAATCAGGTGACTGTTCCTCTATTTATTGGTGGAGGAATAAAAACTCAAAAACAATTAGAAAAAGCTTGGAATGCAGGTGCAGATATTGTGGTGATTGGCAATGCTATAGAAAACAATACCTCATTAATCCAGCTAATCAACAATTATTTATCATGCAATTAATTTTATTTACTAGCTCTGATAAATTCAGAAGTGAAATTTACATAATACTGAAAATGTTTGAAAATGGACTAGAAACACTTCATGTTAAAAAACCAAGTTTTTCAAAAAAACAACTAAAAAATTATATTGAACTAATTCCTAAAAAGTATCATGATAAAATCATACTACATTCTCATTACTCATTGGCATTAAAATATAAACTTAAAGGTCTTCATTTATCGAAGTCTTTTCGTGATTCAAGTATTTTTTATAAAAAATACATCTCATTTATTAAAATGATAAAACCCAATTTGATTTTCACCTGTACTTATCATAACCTAGATCAATTATTAAATCACGATAAAATCTATAGCTATGCTTTTCTTTCTCCTATTTTTAATACTGAAGATCAATTAAATTTAAAATTCACAGAAGATGCGATTAAATCAACTATCTCACAAGTGAATATTAACATCTATGCATTAGGAGGAATTAATTCTAATAATTTTAACAGGATTAAATCAATGGGATTTAATGGCATTACATTAATGGGTGCTATATGGTATGGAGACAACCAACCTATTGACCTTTTTATTAGTGCAAAAAAAATGATTACTTCTTTATAGTATTATCTAAAGAGTAACCTTATCCTCTTCTTAACGTTTATTGTGTGATTTCTAAATCCTAATAATTAATGCTAAAAGAGAGTTTAAAATATCTATCATTTTCATTGTTGACTATAATAATTTCATCTTCATTTTATGCTCAACCAGCAGAAAAAAAAATAACAAGAGATCAATACATCAATATTTATACTGAAGAAGCAATTGATCAAATGATTAAATATAAAATCCCTGCTAGTATCACATTAGCTCAGGGTATTCTTGAAAGCGGAAACGGCAACTCTGTTCTTGCAAAATATTCAAATAATCATTTTGGAATTAAGTGTCATGGATGGAAAGGCGAGAAAACTTATCATGATGATGATAAAAAGAATGAATGTTTCAGAAAATACAATTCATCATTTGAATCATATGAAGATCATTCTATTTTCTTAACAACCAATAGCAGGTATTCTTCTTTATTTGATTTAGACATTTTAGATTATAAAGGATGGGCTAAGGGATTAAAAAAAGCAGGTTATGCTACTAACCCAAAATATGCAGACATACTTATTAAATTAATCCATGACAATCAATTATACGAATATGACCGATCTAATCTTATTGCTAATAACAGAAGGTCTAAATCAATTGATAAACAATATAAAGTAGCTGGCTTAAAACAATACAATCATCTGGTTAAAATTCATGAGAACAACATCAAGTACATTGTAGTTACTAATAAAGACACTTATTATAAAGTTGCTAAAGAATTTGACATGGGATTATGGCAGATCTATAAATACAATGATCTAAGTAAAAATGACATTCTTCAAACAGGAGATATCATTTTCTTACAACCTAAAAGAAATCGAGCTAAAACTATTTTTCACACTTATAAAAAAGGTGACTCTATGAAATCAATTTCTCAACTATATGGAGTTAAGCTTAAAAAGCTTTATAAGAAAAACAAAATCACTATTGGTACAGAACCAAATATTGGAGACAAAATCTTCCTTAGAAAATCCATTAAATAAACATAGTTTCTTACATTCGTAATTAAAATATTTACGAATGATATCTCAAGAACAAATTGAAGAACAAGTGAAGCGACTGGATGCGTTAAGGGGGTATCTTTGACGTTGATTATAAGAAAACTCAAATAGAGGAAGAAGAGCTAAAAACTCATGATCCTGAATTCTGGAATGACCCCAAAAAAGCTGAGCAAATATTAAAAGCCATAAAGCAGAAGAAATTTTGGGTAGAATCTTGTGAAGATTTGCAAACCAATATAGATGATTTACAGGTGCTTTATGATTTCTTTAAAGAAGAAGAAATTGAAGAAATTGAAGTGCTAGATTCCTACAATAATTTTCTAAAAAAAATTGAAGAATTAGAGTTAAAGAATATGTTATCTAGTGAAGAAGACCAATTAGATGCCGTACTACAAATAACTGCAGGTGCAGGAGGAACAGAAAGCTGTGATTGGAGTGCTATGTTAATGAGAATGTACATCATGTGGGCTGAAAAAAATAATTATAAATTAAAAGAGCTCAACCTGCAAGATGGAGATGTTGCAGGCATTAAAACAGTAACATTAGAAATTTCTGGAGATTTTGCATTTGGATATTTAAAAGGTGAAAATGGAGTGCATAGATTGGTTAGAGTAAGCCCTTTTAATGCTCAAGGAAAACGCATGACCTCCTTCTCCTCAGTTTATGTTTATCCCTCTGTAGATGATTCTATTGAAGTACATATCAATCCTGCTGATATTAGCTGGGATACTTTTAGAAGTGGTGGTGCAGGAGGTCAAAACGTAAATAAAGTAGAAACTGGTGTCCGACTTAAACACGCACCAACAGGAATTGTTATTGAAAACACTGAATCAAGATCACAATTAGCTAACCGAGAAAAAGCGATGCAGTTATTAAAATCTCAGCTCTATGAAATTGAAATACGAAAAAAAAGAGAAAAACAACAGGCAATAGAAGCAGATAAAATGAAAATAGAATGGGGCTCTCAAATTAGAAGTTACGTCCTTGATGATAAAAGAGTAAAAGATCATAGAACCAATTTTCAATCCAATGATCCCTTTAAAGTTTTAGATGGTGAACTTGACCCTTTTTTAAAGTCTTTTTTAATGACCAATTGAATTGAAAATTAAATAACATTCATATACTGTTTTTTATAAGCAACCTTTCACCTTTGATTTTCGTCTATGATTTATTATTTTAGACGGCTTTTAAAAATTTGAGCTTACTTATGAAAAAACTCTACAGCTTTATACTACTCCCTACCCTTATTTTTTTATGCTTGTCCACCTATTCTCATGATGGCATAAAAAAAGGATATCATTTTACTGAAAACAAAGGTCAATTCGAATCAAATATTGTTTTTCATAGCAAGCTACATGTGGGTAGTATGTTTTTAGAAAAAGATCGTTTTACTTTTGACCTTTTCTCTTCAGAAGAAATGAATGCTCTATTTGAGAAAAAACACAACTCAAAGGAAGAAAAAAGTGGCATTCCTGTAATTACTGAAAGGCAAGCTAAAATAGATCCTTCTCAAATAGAGAAAAAGTTTAAAAAACATTCTTACTCTATGGTCTTTAATGGCTCCAATGCAAATCCAACCATCATTCCTAATCTAATTCTATCTGGATCAAAAAACTATTTTTTAGGTAATGATGAATCTAAATGGGCTTATGGAGCAAAATCCTATAAAAGCGTTCGTTATAATGAGATCTATAACAATATTGATATGGAGATCTATTCTGAATTTGAATGGATGAAATATGATTTCATAGTTCACCCTGGAGGAGACCCTAATGATATTCAAATAAATTATGAAGGTGTTGATGGAATAAAAGTTAATGAAAAAGGAGAGCTTGTTATTCAGCTATCTACCGGGGAGGTTAAAGAAGTAAAACTAAGAGCATATCAAAATCTTAATGGGAAAAGAGTTTCTGTTCCTTGCTTTTTTCATAAAACTGGAAATCAAATCACTTATGAGTTACCAGATGGATATGACCACTCCTCTGACTTAATTATTGACCCAATATGGATCTTTTCTTCTTTGAGTGGTTCTACAGCTGACAATTGGGGTTTTACTGCAACTTATGATACTTTAGGGAATCTCTATGCTGCTGGTATTGCTTTTGGAAATGGTTATCCAACTACTGTAGGTGCTTATTCTACCTCTTCATTAGGTGGGGATTTTGATATCTCCGTTACAAAATTTGATCCTACTGGTGCGAATGTGCTATATGCTACCTATCTAGGTGGTAACGACAATGAAATGCCACATAGCTTGGTACATGATTCACAGAATAACTTAGTATTACTTGGGTCTTCCTCTTCTACAAACTATCCAACTACTACTGGAGCTTATGATCAAACGTTTAATTTAGGATGGGGTATATATGCAAATATGTGGGGATCCATCTATTCAAATGGTGCAGATATAGTTATCACTAAGTTGAATACTACTGGGAATCTTATTAATTCTACCTACATAGGAGGTAGTGACAATGAAGGAATTAATGAAAGTATGGTCTACAATTATGCGGATCAAGGAAGAGGAGAAATTGTACTTGATGCTAGTGACAATGTATATGTAGCAACTTCTTTATGGTCTGACGATTTCCCAGGAATATCTGGAGGATCAATAAATAATGGGGCTGGATGGGGTACTCAAGATGCTGTGGTTTTTAAAATGAATAGTACATTATCTACTCTTAACTGGGCGAGATATTTAGGAGGAAGTGATTATGAATGTGGCCATTCAATTAGGGTTTCCACTCAAGGTAAAGTTTTTGTTTGTGGTGGCACAAATAGTACTGATATTGGGGCAACAGCATTAGTTCATGATAATTCATTTAATGGTGTTTGGGATGGATATATTGCTAGCTTCGATGCCAATACAGGTGCTCCAATAGCCAGAACATATATAGGTACTTCTGATTATGACCAAACATTTATTTTAGAATTAGATGATCAAGAAAATGTATATGTAGTTGGTCAAACTTTAGGAAGTTACCCTGTTAATTTTTTTACTGGAGGCGGAAGCTATTCTGTTCCTAATAGTGCTCAATTTATTCATAAGTTGTCTTCTGCATTAGACCTAACTCATTACAGTACCGTTTTTGGATCTGGGTCATTAACAGGTCCTGCTCCTCAACAACAAGTAGACATTTCACCAACCGCTTTTTTAGTAGATAAATGTGGAAATGTTTATGTTTCAGGCTGGGGTGGTGGATTTAATAACACTGGCGGAGGTCCTGCTTATAACCCACAAGCAGGTGGTAGCACCAATGGATTGCCCTTAACTGTAGACGCTCAACAAAGTACTACAGATGGAAGTGATTTTTATTTCTTTGTTATGCAAAGAGATGCTAGTGGATTACTTTATGGATCTTATTTAGGAGACCCTTCTGTAGCAGAACATACAGATGGAGGAACAAGTAGATTTGATCCCGATGGTGTAGTGTATCAATCAGTATGTGCTGCTTGTGATAATCCTTGGACTTTCCCAACTACTCCAGGTGTAGCCTATCCAACAAGTGGTACTGCAGGACAAGCTTTTTTCTGTAATATGGGAGCCATTAAATTTGAATTTGACTTTCAAGGTGTAGAAGCAAATGCCAATGTTCCTGCCAATATAACATTATGCTCAACAGATTATACTGTTAATTTTACATCTAGTGGAACTAATCCTGATCATTTCTGGGATTTTGGAGATGGCGGCACATCTACAGCTGCCAACCCAACTTATACTTATGCAGATACTGGTCAATATACAGTAATGTATGTTGCTATTGATCCTGCTAGCTGTAATGTTTCTGATACTGCTTATTTTAGTGTAGATCTTAATCAAGCTCCAACCTTCAATGCCAATTTTAATATTCCAGTAATTCCTCCTTGTTCTGACCCAAGTGCAGTAAGTGTAAATGCTGATATTACTGGTGTCGGGATCGACTCTATTGAATGGAACATGGGTGATGGAACAATTTATACTAATGTGACTAGTATCTCTCATACATATACTGTGGAAGCCATTTATCCCATTCAGGTAATTGCATGGGACCTAACCTGTAATATTAGTGATACAATATTAGATACTTTTAACTTTATTACTACAATGTCTACTGCCACAGCAACTGTGCCTCCAGATACAACTTTATGTACAACACCTCCTTTTATAATGAATTTTACATCGGATGGAAGTACTCCTAATGTGTTCTGGGATTTTGGTGATGGAAATACATCTACATCACAAAACCCTACTAATTCATTTGCTGATAGTGGCACCTATAATATCATGTTCATAGCTATTGATTCCAACACATGTAACATTGCTGACACAGCTTATTTTAATGTGGAAATTTTACAAGCTGCTACCTTCAATGCACAGATCAATGTTCCCACAATTCCTCCATGTACAGATCCAACATTAGTCCCCTTAACTGCAACTTTTACTGGCTCTGGAGCAGATTCTATTTCTTGGGATCTAGGAGATGGAACCATCTATGCAGACTCTACAAGTATCACCTACTATTATGCCAATCCTGGTGTTTATACAGTAACCATGACAGCATGGGATTTTATCTGTAATAATACTAGCTCTGTTTCTCAAGTGGTAGATTTTAATTCTGTTTTTTCTACAGCTACTGCTACTGCTCCACCAGATACTACGCTATGTACATCACCTCCATTTAGTATGAATTTCACATCGGATGGAAGCACTCCAGATGTGTTTTGGGATTTTGGTGATGGCAATACCTCTACTTTACAAAATCCTACCAACTCATTTGCTGATAGTGGCACCTATAATATCATGTTTATTGCTATTGACTCAAGTACATGTAATATTGCTGATACTGTTTACTTTAATGTAGAAATTTTACAAGCTGCTACTTTCAACGCACAAATCAATGTGCCTAATATTCCTCCATGTTCTGATCCTACTCTTATTCCAATCACTGCTTCCTTTACAGGTTCAGGTGCTGATTCATTGTCTTGGGACCTTGGAGATGGAACCATTTATTCAGATTCGTTGAGCTTTACCTATTATTATGCTTCTGCAGGAATCTATACAATTACAATGACTGCTTGGGATTTTACTTGTAATAATACTAATTCTGTTTCTCAAGTAGTAGATTACACCTCAACATTCTCTACAGCTACAGCTACTGCTCCTCCAGATACTACACTATGTTCACTACCTCCTTTTAATATGGATTTCACATCTGATGGAAGTACTCCTAATGTATTTTGGGATTTTGGTGATGGTAATTCTTCAACTTCACAGAATCCAACCAATGCATATGCAGATAGCGGTTCTTATCAAGTAATGTTTGTTGCTATAGACTCAACAACATGTAACATCGCAGATACAGTATATTTCAATGTCGATATAATGCAGGCACCTACTTTTAGTGCCAACTTTAGTTTACCTGTAATTCCACCATGTACAGACCCTGATTCTGTAACTGTTGTAGCCTCATTCTCAGGCACAGGATTAGATTCCATTATGTGGGATATGGGAGATGGAACTATTATTTATGACTCTACATCTATTGCATATGATTATACTACTGAAGGCCTTTATGATATTATCGTAACAGCATGGGGTGCTTGTAATAGTGACACTACTATTTATCAAACCTTTAATTTTAACACAGATAGCTCTTTAGCTGTTGCTTATGCTCCTGAGGATACTACTTTATGTACGCTTCCGCCTTTTACTATTGACTTTACTTCTTATGGAACTAATCCTTATCAAGTTTGGGATTTTGGTGACGGGAATTCAAGTACTGTTGCTAACCCTACTCATTCTTTTGCAGATACCGGTAGCTATACAGTTACCTATATAGCTATAGATAGTAATACCTGTAATATTTATGATACTGCCACTTTTAATGTTACCCTTATACAAGCTGAACAATTTTCTGCTGTATTAAATTTTGAACCACCCCCACCATGTGGTATTGACAGCATGTTGGTTGAGCTAGCTTTTACTGGAAGTGGTGCCGATTCATTAATTTGGGATATGGGTAATGGTTCTGTATTTAATGACTCTGCTGTTAATTACTATTATACAGTTCCTGGATCCTATGAAGTTTCTTTAACCGCTTATGATATAGATTGTGACAATGTTGAAACAATTAGTGAGACTGTGTTTTTTGCAGGAAACTTTAGTACTGAAGACATTATCCCCAATGTATTTACTCCTAATGGAGATGGAGATAATGATCGTTTAACATTTATTAGAGTAAATGACACTAAACTTTTTTCCATTATTATTTATAATCGATGGGGAGCTGTTATCTATCAATCGAATAATGCAAATATTAGCTGGGATGGAAAATCTCCAGGAGGAAAAAATGCAAGTGCTGGTATCTACTATTTTGAAATTAGATATACCGATCAATGCAGTGATGAAGAAAGATTAGAAACAGGATTTTTCCATTTAATGCGTTAATATGAAATATTTCCATAATCCAAGGTGCAGAAAAAGTAGAGAAGGATTAGAACTATTAAAAAACAATGGAGAAAATCCAGAAGTTATATTTTATTTAAATGAACCTATTTCATTTGAAGAACTTCAACAAACTATAAAAAAGTTAACTATTTCTCCTATAGATCTAATCAGAAAAAATGAAGCTATTTATAAAGAAAACTTTAAAGGAAAAACTTTAACTGACAAAGAGTGGATCCAAGTAATGATTGATTACCCAAAGTTAATGGAAAGACCAATTTTAATTGTAGGAAATAAAGGAGTGATAGGAAGACCTCCAGAAAAAGTTTTAGAACTTATTTAATAAATTATACTTTTTCTTTAAATCCTCTTTCGGCCATTTTTGCTTTTAACATAGACATTGCACCCCAATGAGCCCAAAGGCCTACAAAACCCATTAGAAAAATTAATACCCAAAAAGCCATTCCAAAGAAAATCAAGAAAATTGCAACACCAAAAGACATATCGTTTAATTTTGAACTTCGTTTATAAAAGACGAAAATAATATAAATATTTATAAGAGATGAGTTTTAGAATTGAAAAAGATACAATAGGAGATGTGAAAGTTCCAGCAGATAAATACTGGGGAGCTCAAACAGAAAGGTCTAGAAATAATTTTAAAATAGGCTCACCAGCATCAATGCCTATAGAGATTATCCATGCATTTGCATATTTAAAAAAAGCTGCAGCAATAACAAATTGCAAACTTGATGTTCTTTCTGAAGAAAAAATGAATCTAATATCAAAAGTTTGTGATGAAATAATAAACGGAGATCATGATGATCAATTCCCTTTAGTTATTTGGCAAACTGGATCAGGAACTCAAAGTAATATGAACTTAAATGAGGTGATTGCAAATAGAGCACATGTAATTACAGGAAATGAACTTGGTAAGGGTGAAAAAACTTTACTTCCTAATGATGATGTCAATAAATCTCAATCTTCTAATGACACATTCCCAACAGGAATGCATATTGCCTGCTATAAGTTAATAGTAGAAAAGACCATTCCATCTATTGAAAAATTAAGAAATACTTTAAATAAAAAGTCTGAAGAACTAAAAGATGTTGTTAAAATAGGCCGAACGCATTTAATGGATGCTACACCACTTACATTAGGTCAAGAATTTTCTGGTTATGTGTCTCAGCTAGATCATGGTTTAATTGCATTAAAAAATACATTGTCTCATTTATCAGAGTTAGCACTTGGAGGGACTGCAGTTGGAACAGGACTCAATACTCCAAAAGGTTATAGTCAAATGGTGGCAGAAATAATTGCTGAATTAACAGGACATCCTTTTATAAGTGCTAATAATAAATTTGAAGCGCTTGCTGCTCATGATGCAATTGTTGAAACACATGGAGCAATTAAACAATTAGCAGTTTCATTAAATAAGATTGCTAATGATATTAGACTTATGGCATCAGGTCCTAGATCTGGAATAGGTGAATTGATTATTCCTGCCAATGAACCTGGATCCTCTATAATGCCTGGTAAAGTTAATCCAACACAAGCCGAAGCTATTACAATGGTATGCGCCCAAGTGATGGGGAATGATGTTGCTGTATCTATTGGAGGAACACAAGGGCATTATGAATTAAATGTATTTAAACCTATGATGGCCTATAATCTAATTGAAAGTGCTAAATTATTAGGAGATGCATGTGTTTCCTTTAATGACAACTGTGCTATAGGAATTGAACCTAACTACAAAAGAATTGATGAATTAGTTAATAATTCATTAATGTTAGTTACTGCTTTAAATACTAAGATCGGATATTATAAAGCTGCAGAAATTGCTAATAAAGCACATGAAAATGGAACAACTTTAAAAGAAGAAGCTGTTAATCTTGGCTATGTAAAAGAGGAGGATTATGATAGTTGGGTAGATCCTAGAAATATGATATAAAAGCTCTTACTAATTATGGATAATAAACTAAAAAAGAAAATATTAAAGATTGTTGGAATTGTATCATTGATAGCTGTTTCAGTTCTTTTGATATGGAATTTTAAAAAATTAAAGTTCCTTATGAATAGACTTACATTGTTTTTTATTATCCTTATTTTCGCGGGAATTTATGCTTTATACACACTAAACAAACCAAATAATAAATAAAATGGAAGAACAAGAATTAGAATTTAAAAAAATCATGAGAGTAGCAGTAATTGTTGCAATGGTACTGATCGGGGGAGTTATGCTATATATGTCATTTCAAGATGTAAATCCAGGAGAGGAAGGGTTTATATATAGACCTTATGGTGCCGGGGTTGACAAAGAAAACGTATTTGCAGAAGGAACTCAACTAATTGCTCCTTGGAATGAGATGATTACTTATAATGTTCGTCAACAATCAAAAACATATACTTCTAAAGTAATGGATAAAAACGGTACTGATATTGAAGTAACTGTAGCTGTTAATTTTGCTGCTCAAAAAGGTAAAACACCACATCTGCATTTAAAGCATGGGCCTGGTTATATTACTTTTATTGATGACAAATCAAAAGGAGCTATCAAAGATGTTATTGGTAGATATACTTATGAAGAAGTATACAGTACAAAAAGAGAAGATCTTGAAGGTGAAATAGAAGAAATACTTAAATCTGATTTTGCAGGAAAAGGTCTAGGTGAAAAAGGAACTAATGTTCCTAATTATGTTGTCTTGCATTATGTTGAAATTGCAGACATAAATCTTCCAGGTAATATTGCAGTTGAAATTACCAATAAAGAAACTCAAAAGCAGAAAAACTTAACTGCAAAAGAAAAGCAAAAACAAGAGGAATATTTAGCCAATGCTAGAATTGAGAAAGCTAGAGGAGATTCTTCTTTAGTTGTTTCGGCAAGGTTTAAAGCTGAAGCTATTCAGTTAGAAGCTGAGCAAATAAGTAAAAACCCTCAGTATATAGAACTCAAAAAATGGGAGTCTTGGGATGGTATTGGGTCACCTTATGGTAGTGGAAATGTTTTTGGAGATAATGCTATTTCAATTTTAAAACAACAATAACAAATTATATACCTATAAAAAAGCCACTCAATGAGTGGCTTTTTTTTTATGTTAAACTTAAATTAAAACTACGAATCACATGAAGGGCAATCATCCTGATTTTCATCAACAGCACAATTAACCTCATCTACATTAACTTCTTCCTCTTCCTTATTTGGCAAAGGCTCAGTCAAAGCATTTTTGTCTAAAGTAAATTTAATAGCATCAGTAGCAGACTTAGTCCTTAAATAATACATACCTGTTTTAAGTCCTGCTTTCCAACCATAGAAATGCATAGAAGTTAATTTAGCAAAATTTGCATTCTCCATAAAAATATTCAGAGATTGAGATTGATCGATATATGCTCCTCGATCAGCTGCCATATCAACGATTACTTTTTGTGATATTTCCCAAGCAGTTTTATACAACTCTTTAATATTATCAGGAATTTCATTTATATTCTGAATGGAACCATTTGAAGCCATTAATTTATTTTTCAATGTATCATTCCATAACCCTAGCTTTACAAGATCTCGTAATAAATGCTTATTTACAATAATAAATTCACCTGAAAGAACCCTTCTAGTGTAAATATTAGAAGTATAAGGTTCAAAGCATTCATTATTCCCTAATATCTGGGCAGTAGAAGCAGTTGGCATTGGTGCTAATAACAAGGAATTTCTTACTCCGTGTTCCTTAACTTCATCTCTAAGCACATCCCATTCCCATCTGTCCGATGGTGTTACATTCCACATATCAAACTGAAAAGTTCCTTCTGAAATAGGTGATCCTTTCCATGTCTCATAAGGTCCATTTTCTTTAGCAAGATCCTTAGACGCTGTTACTGCAGCATAGTAAATTGTTTCAAAAATTTCTTTATTCAATTTCCTTGCATCATCTGAATCAAAAGGAAAACGCATCAAGATAAAAGCATCTGCTAATCCCTGCACGCCAATTCCAATTGGCCTATGTCTCATATTAGAATTTCGAGCTTCTGGTACAGGATAATAATTAGCATCAATAACCTTATCAAGGTTTTTTGTTACTCTATAAGCAACTTGAAATAATTTATCATGATCAAATTTCCCATCTTTAACAAATTTAGGAAGAGCGATAGAAGCTAAATTACATACAGCTACTTCATCCGGAGCAGTATATTCTATGATTTCAGTACATAAGTTAGATGACTTTATCGTTCCAAGATTTTTCTGGTTTGATTTCTCATTTGCTGCATCCTTATATAGCATATATGGAGTACCAGTTTCAATCTGGCTTTCTAAAATCTTAAACCAAAGCTCTTGTGCTTTTATAGTCTTTCTTCCCTTGCCTTCTTTCTCGTATTTAGTATATAATTTATCGAATTTTTTACCATAAGCTTCTGATAAACCTGGGCATTCATTAGAGCACATTAAAGTCCAATCTCCATTTTCTTCCACTCTTTGCATAAAGAGATCTGGCATCCATAGTGCATAGAAAAGATCTCTTGCTCTTTGCTCTTCTTTTCCATGATTTTTTCTTAAATCAAGAAAGTCAAAAATATCTGCATGCCATGGTTCTACATATATAGCAAAGGATCCTTTTCTTTTACCGCCTCCTTGATCAACATACCTTGCTGTATCATTAAATACTCTCAACATTGGAACAATTCCATTTGAAGTTCCATTAGTGCCTTTTATATATGAACCTGACGCTCTTATGTCATGTATTGACAATCCAATTCCTCCTGCTGATTGTGAGATCTGAGCACATTGCTTTAATGTATCATAAATTCCACTTATGCTATCCTCTTTCATTGTTAACAAGAAACAAGAAGACATTTGAGGCTTAGGAGTTCCTGAGTTAAATAATGTTGGTGTGGCATGAGTAAACCAACCTTCACTCATATAATTATACGTTTCAATAACAGCATCTAAATCATTTTTATGGATTCCTACTGCAACACGCATAATCATTTGCTGAGGACGTTCAGCTACTTCACCGTTCGTTCTAAGTAAATAAGACCTTTCCAAAGTTTTAAACCCAAAAAAATCATACCTAAAATCTCTATCATATATGATTGATGAATCTAAAAGATCTGAATTCTCTTTTATTATTTCATAAACTTCATCAGATATCAATGGCGCTTTTTGTCCGTTTTTGGGGTCTATATATTCGTAAAGATCCTTTATTGTTTCAGAAAATGATTTTTTTGTGTTTTTATGCAAATTAGAAACTGCGATTCTAGAAGCTAATAAAGCATAATCTGGATGCGTAATGGTATTAGTGGCTGCAACCTCTGCAGCTAAATTATCCAATTCACTTGTAGTTACTCCATCATATAAGCCTTCAATCACCTTCATGGCTACTTTCTCTGGAACAACCAAAGGATTTAATCCGTAACATAATTTTTTAATTCTTGCTGTGATCTTGTCAAATTTAACAAGCTCTCTACGGCTATCTCTTTTAATTACATACATAAATATTAATGTTTTTGATAGTTAATATTAAAAATCTTCATCCATTTTAAACTCCTTATTATCGGAATCACTGTTCATTACACCTGCTTTTTGATATTCTCCCACCCTTTTTTCAAAGAAATTAGTTTTTCCTTGAAGGTTGATCATATCCATAAAGTCAAAAGGGTTCGTTACATTATAGATCTTTTCATTACCTAATTCAACCAATAATCGATCTGCAACAAACTCAATATATCTACACATTAGATCTGAGTTCATTCCAATTAACTTTACTGGTAATGATTCTACTACAAACTCTTTTTCAATTTCAACTGCATCACTAATAATCATTTTAATCTGTTCCTTTGGAAGCTTATTTATTAAATGATTATTATACAGTAAACATGCAAAATCACAATGCAATCCTTCATCTCTAGAGATTAACTCATTTGAAAAAGTTAAACCTGGCATTAACCCTCTTTTTTTAAGCCAAAAAATAGAACAAAATGAACCTGAGAAGAAAATACCTTCAACTGCAGCAAATGCAATTAATCGTTCTGCATAGGAACCATTATCAATCCATCTTAATGCCCATTCAGCTTTCTTTTTTACAGGATCAAAAGTTTCCAATGCATTGAATAAATAATCTTTTTCTTTGGAATCTTTGATGTAAGTGTCTATTAATAATGAATAGGTTTCAGAATGTATGTTCTCCATCATTACTTGAAAACCATAAAAGAATTTAGCCTCAGTATATTGAACTTCACTTAAAAAATTCTCTGCTAAATTTTCATTAACAATACCATCAGATGCCGCAAAAAACGCTAATACATGTTTAATAAAATACCTTTCATCATCATTTAGCTTATTATTCCAATCAGAAATATCTGGTGACAAATCAAGTTCTTCTGCAGTCCATATACTTGCTTCCTGTTTTTTATACATTTCCCATATATCTGAATGTTGAATAGGGAATAACACAAAACGATTAGGGTTGTCCTTTAATATAGGTTCTTCAGTTGTTACCTCCTCGCCTATTTCTTCATTCAGCTTAATATTAGAGGGGTCTGTTTCTTGATGGGTTTCAGGTAACTTTTTCTCCATAAATAATGTATTTTAATTTTAAATTTATTAACTAACCTCATTTTTAGAGCAAATAAAACCTACAGACGAAATAGCGATTTTTTCGTTTCAACACACATTAAAAAATAAATTTAATGTTCTTGAGAAAATTTAAGTTTTACGTTTATTACTCTTTTTGAGATATACAAAAATTCAAAAAAAACTAAAATCTGACAAGTATTTTCCATTCACATTTTAATGAGTTATTAACAGGATGACTTAATAACTCACTAACTTTCTGATAGTCAATATAAAGGAAAACAAAAGGTCATATTTTAGAATTAAAGAACTTATTTTTACTTGCATTTTCTTCCCTAACACCTAATTTACAAAGAGTTAAATAACCTGATAAGACAAGCTCATTCCTTTATCAAATCTAAACTGTTAAAAACAATTTTAATTTAAAATCAATCACATCACCACTTTTTATTAATAAAAAAACTACAATTAGCGGAATAATATTTCACCTCTTTTTGTGTTTTTTTTCAAGTTCTTTATTAACGTTTTCTAATTCAGCATAAAATTTATTTCCCCACATTCTAACAATTGCCTTTTTTAAAAATCGGAAAACTTTCACTTTTAGCTTTATTCCACAATCACAAGCAGGTTGACATATATTCCACTGATTATAATTGATGGCTTGATATGAATTTATTTTAGATACTCTGATGGGATACAAATGACAAGAAATGGGCTTAATGAAATCCATTTCTGAATTTTCAAAAGTTTTTTCAATAGCACACTTAGCTACTTTATTGTCGTCAAAATAAACAAATGCACATTCCTCTTTATTAATTAATGTAGTCACTGGTTCATCATCTTGATCAATGTAAAAAACACCTTTTTCCTCGATAGCATCAACCCCTTCTTTCCTCATGTTTTTTTTAATAGCTCCAATATTAGCTTCTATGATTTTAATTTCATCATTTTTAAGGGGAGCACCTGCATCTCCTTGGACACAACAAGCTCCTTTACAGGCCTGAAGATCGCATACAAAATGTTGTTCAAAAACATCTAATGACACTAATTTATCTTCTATTTCAATCATATTTAACAATCATCTAAATCAAACTTATCAATTAAAAATTAAACTCTAATCTATTTATAGGCAACTATTTAAAATTAATAGCTTTACAATATTACCCTGTTTATATATAGGTCTTAAAAAAAATTAATCTAATAAATAACTAACTTGTATTTTTAATAAAATTCCAACCATAAATCAAATATGATGAAAAGCTTACTCTTTACATTACTATTAACTTCATTTACTTTTATCGTTAATTCTCAAGATCAGCATCAAACTTTTACTGAAAACCCCAATTCAAAAGCAGTTTACACTTCAAAAGCTGACAAGTTCTGGGTTACTCCAGAATTAAGAACCATAAAACCTTATGAAGAAATTCATCTTGAAGGTGATAGGGAAAAAATTATTGGAAATGACCTACGAAGATTCAAGCATGTAAATCCTAACGCTTTACCTAAAGGAAATGATCCGTTGTGGCAGCAACAAAAAGGTTCTCATTCCAATAAAGCACCCCTACAAAATTGGCAAGGAACTAATTTTTCTGCTTTCCCACCAGATCCTAGTGGAGCTGCTGGACCTAATCATTATGTTCATATGGTGAATAGTTCCTATACTATTTATGATAAAACAGGAAACACATTAGGTGGCCCTTACACATTGGGTTCTTTACTGGGGGGAGGAAACGATGGTGATCCAATTGTTATGTATGACAAAGATGCTGACAGATGGTTTCTTAGCCAATTCAAATGGTCTAATACTTCTTTACAAATTGCTGTTTCTCAAACAGCTGACCCATTAGGAGCCTATTATGCCTATGAATTTTCTTTGAATGGATTCCCTGATTATCCAAAATACTCTGTATGGTCCAATGCTTACTTTGTAACAGCTAATAAAAACTCCCCTCAAATGTATGCATTAGAAAGAAATGAAATGATAGCCGGAAATGCCGGAGCTCAAATTATTGGATTTTCAATTCCTTCATTAAATACCAATGGATTTTTTAGTGTTATGCCAGCACATGCAACTTCCGCCATTCCTTCTTCAACAACTCCAGGATATGCTTTCTATTTTCAAGATGACGGATGGGGTGGAGTTAGTTCAGATCAAATTAAAATCTGGGAAATAGACCTAGATTGGAACAATACTTCGAACTCCACTATTTCGAGTCCACAACAATTACCTGTATCCGCATTTGATAGTGAATTTAACAGCTCTTGGAACGACATTGAACAACCTGGAACTAGTCAGAGATTAGATGGCGTACCTACAGCTTTTATGTATATGGCCCAATACAGAGAGTTTTCAGGATATTCTTCTGTCCTGTTAAACCATACAGTGGATGTTGACGGTACTGATCATGCAGGTATAAGATGGTATGAGCTAAGAAAATCTGGAACTAACCCATGGACAGTATATCAAGAAGGTACCTATGCTCCTGATGCAGAGAGCAGATGGATGGGAAGTCTTTGTATGGATTATCAAGGGAATATTGGGTTAGCTTATAGTGTATCTGGTCCAACTATCTATCCTTCTATAAGATATACTGGAAGGTATTTTTCTGATCCCTTAGGACAAATGACATTAACTGAAGAAGATATAATTGTTGGTAATGACGTGCAAACATCAGGTAATAGATGGGGAGATTATGGACAAATGACCCTTGACCCTACTGATGATGCCACATTTTGGTATACAGGAGAATATATCTTTAACGGTAGAAAATCAAGAGTTGCCTCTTTTAAAATTGCCAATGATGCAGATGATGACATAGGAGTGGTATCAATTGATAATCCCTCCAATGGAAGTTTAACAAGTACTGAACAAATTACCGTTACTGTAAGCAATTTTGGAATCAATGATCAATCCAATTTCCCTATTTCCTATACATTAAATGGAGCTGTAGCTATTAATGAAACATTTAGTGGTACACTAAGCTCAGGGACCAGCGCACAATACACTTTTTCTTCTACTGCTAATATGGGAACTCCGGGAAGTTATTTAATAGTTTCTTATACTGGATTAAGCAATGATCAATTCAATAATAACGACACAACATCTAGTACTATTCAGCATTTATTTGCCAATGATGTTGGAGTATCTGCAATCACCTCACCTTCTACAGGAAATAATCTTTCTTCAACAGAAACAGTTACTGTAACTATTAAAAATTATGGAACAAGTACACAAACTACAATTCCATTATCCTATACAATGAATGGAAACAGCCCTGTCAATGAAACTTATTCAGGTTCAATTGCTCCTGGAGGAACTGATTCTTATAGCTTTACTGCTACTGCTGACCTTTCTGCTTTAGGTGTTTATGATTTTGTTGCTTATTCATCTTTGTCATCTGATGCCGACAACACCAATGACACTAGCTATAATTCAGTAGAAAATGAAATATGCATCCCTATCTCTGATTGTTCATGGGGAGATGGGTTCATTTTGTTCGATTTAGGGACCATTAATAATCCCTCAGGATGTTCTCCAGACGGATATGGAGATTACACTAATTTATCAACAGATCTAGAACAAGGAAGTACAAACAACCTGACTATACAATCTGGATATGAAAATCAAAGTGGGACAGTATGGATAGATTTTAATGATAATTTTAATTTTGAATCATCTGAAAGATTAATACTCAACACTTCATTTGGTCTAACCCAAGCAAATGTAGATTTAGATATACCTGCATCTGCAGACCTTGGTCAGCACCTATTAAGAGCTAGGACCAACTGGAATCAAATGGGAAATGCCAATATAAGCGACCCTTGTATAGATGTTACATATGGGGAAACTGAAGATTATACTGTTAATATAATTGAACCTACTAATATTGGAATAATAACTCACAATGATCTTGAAATTGTTGTTAAAGATCTTGACGATGATAAATTTGAAATCACCATTCCTGGATTAAATAAAAATGCTGAAATTAAAATCCATAACACACTTGGCCAGCTAATTCATGCTGATCAAATTATTAATGGAAATAATTCTTATGAATTTAATCTTCATGGAAATGCTAGGGGATATTATTTAATTCATATAAGCAATAAAGAATGTAATCTTATCAAAAAGATCATTCTTAATTAAACTACTTTTTTAATAAAATATAATTTTCTAATACAATCATCTTCCCATTAAAACAAGGAGGTTGGGGCGCTCTACTTTCCCTAAATGTAAATTGTATCTTTTGATGATTCTTTTTAGCATTCAATGGCCACTTTACAGGCATCATTTCTCTTCCATCTTTAAGTTTAATTATCCATTGACAGGAGATAGGTCCAGGGCGATTAATAATTTTACCTAATACCTGTTTATCTATTTGATGCTTTTCTAAATGTTGTTTATTATCTTCAGCTATAATAGGTTGATGTGATTGACAGGCAATTAATAATAATAGCAATATATATAACACATTTCTCATAAATAATAAAATACAAAAACAAAGCCAAAAAGAAAAACACAACTTTGCATCGATAATTTTCAGATATGATGAACTAAGTTCTATTTTTGCCTTTAAATATATATCACATGTCTTCGGAAGATCATTTTAAAAAAATTATTTCTCACGCCAAAGAATTTGGATTTGTCTTTCCTAGTAGCGAAATCTATGATGGATTAAGTGCTACCTACGACTATGGTCAAAATGGTGTTGAATTAAAAAATAACATCAAAAAATACTGGTGGATGTCTATGGTCCAAATGAATGAAAATATTGTTGGGCTAGATGCTTCTATTTTCATGCACCCAACAACATGGAAAGCATCTGGTCATGTAGATGCCTTTAACGACCCATTAATCGACAATAAAGATTCTAAAAAAAGATATAGAGCTGATGTTCTAATCGAAGATCATATAGCAAAAATTGAAGGGAAGATTAAGAAAGAAATTACCAAAGGAAAAAAACGTTTTGGAGATGACTTTAATGAAGAAGAATTCATAGCTACTAATCCAAATATCATAAGAAGAACAAAAGAAATACAAAGCATCCATTCTAAAATGGAAGCTGCCTTTAATAAAAGTGATCTTAATGACATTAAACAATTAATAATTGAACTTGAAATTTCTTGTCCAGTAAGTGGTTCTAAAAACTGGACTGACGTAAGGCAATTTAATTTAATGTTTGGAACAGAAATGGGATCTGTGGCTGGTGATGCTTCTACAATTTACCTTAGACCAGAGACAGCTCAAGGGATTTTTGTCAATTATTTAAATGTTCAGAAAACGGGCAGAAAAAAAGTCCCTTTTGGTATTGCTCAGATAGGTAAAGCCTTTAGGAATGAAATAATTGCTCGTCAATTCATTTTTAGAATGAGAGAATTTGAACAAATGGAAATGCAGTTTTTTATTCAACCTGGCTCACAAAAAAAATGGTATACCCATTGGAAAGAAAGCAGGATGAAATGGCATAAACAATTGGGAATACCCAATGAAAACCTCAGGTTTCATGATCATATAAAATTAGCGCATTATGCTGATGCAGCATGTGATATTGAGTTTGAATTCCCTTTTGGCTTCAAAGAATTAGAAGGCATTCACTCCAGAACAGATTTTGACTTGAAACAACATGAACAATTCTCAAAAAAGAAACTAAGGTATTTTGATCCTGAATCCAATGAAAACTATATTCCTTATGTAATTGAAACTTCTATTGGATTAGATAGAATGTTCCTTGCCTTGCTATCACATTCACTAAAAGAAGAAACACTTGAAGATGGGAGTTCAAGATCTGTATTAAAACTACCGCCTGCACTAGCTCCAATAAAAACAGCTGTTCTTCCATTGGTCAAAAAAGATGGTCTCCCAGAAAAAGCCAGAGAGATTATGCAGCTATTAACACTAGATTACCAATGTATGTATGAAGAAAAAGATTCTATTGGCAAAAGGTATCGAAGACAAGATGCCATAGGAACACCAATATGCATCACTGTTGATCATGAAACTTTAAATGACAATTCTATTACTATCCGATATCGTGACACAATGGAGCAAGAACGTATTCAAATCGATCAATTAAGTGCTCTTTTAGATAGTAAAGTCTCCTTTAAAAATTTATTCAATTAGCTTTTGCTTAAACCCTATTATACAATTGACAAGATAGAAGCTGGATGTGATGAAGCTGGAAGAGGCTGTCTTGCTGGTCCTGTGGTTGCTGGTGCTGTAATTCTCCCAAAAGAATTTCAAAACGAACTTCTAAATGATTCAAAAAAATTAACAGAAAAAAAAAGGTATCAATTAAGACCTTTAATTCAAAAAGAAGCCATAGCGTGGGGTATAGGTATTGTATCTAACGAAGAAATTGATGAAATAAATATTTTAAATGCTTCTTTTTTAGCTATGCACAGAGCTATTGATGAATTAAAAGTCCATCCAGAGGTGTTATTAATTGATGGAAATAGATTTAATCCCTACAAAAACCTTACTCATCATTGTATAATTAAAGGAGATGGAAAGTACCTTAATATAGCAGCTGCATCTATTCTTGCTAAAACCTATAGAGATGATATAATGACTGCTATTGACAAAGATTACCCAGTTTATGAATGGTTTAAAAATAAAGGATACCCTACAAAAAAACACAGAGAAGCTATTATTAAATTTGGAGATACAGAACATCATAGGAAGAGTTTTCAATTAATTCCTACACAATTAAAAATAAACTTATAAAATAGCGTTTAAGATAAAATCAACTCTTTCATTTAAATTTCCGTATGGCACTTCAATTAAATTAAACCCTAACTCTGAATATACTTTCTTTAATTGCTTACCAATATTAATGGCTTCTTCTTTACTTTCTTTTCTTTCTAAATCATGTAAATATATCTTTTCCCAAAATGGTAAATAAAAAACATTTTTTTGATACCCAGAAGTTAATATTTCATTCTTATATTTTTCATTATCATATATGTCATTCAATTCTAAATAGGCAATAAGATCTATTATGCTTCTATCAAAAAAACAAAATTCACCATTTAAGGACTTTATGTTTTCAGTAATTCTATTAAACACCTGTTCACTAAACATAGCCATGTTTTTCCATGGAAAATGATTTACTCCATTAATTTGATTTTCCTTTATTATAATCCTAGCTACTTCCTTATGAGAATTATATCCTCTATTTGACAATTCATTAATAACTGTAGATTTCCCAGATGATGGAGGACCAGTTATTATATGATAAGGATAAAGTACTGACATAAATTCTAAAGTTAACACTAATAAAATGAACTATATAAATGTATTAGTACATGCTATGTCATGAAAATTATGCCAATATTGACTAATGTGTAAATATAGTACACTTTAATATATTATAATAAATACCTGATTAACAGTTATTTATGTATGTATTTTTAAAAATATATATGCATTTAATAATTTTGGTACACCTTTTGACAGACCATTAGAAAATAAACTTAAAAAAAATGGACACTCTAAAAAATATTATTTATGCAGGTGTTGGCTTAGCATCAACAACTTCAGAAAAAATTAAAGAAACAATAAATGAGCTTGTAGAAAAAGGGAAAATTTCTGATACTGAAGGTAAAAAGATCATTGATGACTTTTTAAATTCAACAGAAGATAAAAGAGCTGAATTTGAGAATAAACTAAAGAAAACCGGAGAAAAAATCTCTGAAAGATTTGACTTCTTAAATAAAGAAAAAGAAGTAGACAGTTTAAAAGCTAAAATTGAAGAACTAGAAAACCAAATCACTAAAATGAAAAAGAAAACTAGTAATACTGCTAAAAAAAGTAACACAAAATCAACAACAAAAAAATAAAATAAAATGGATACAATCAAAACACTTGCTTATGCTGGACTAGGTTTAGCAAAGCAAACTAACGACAAATTAAAATCTCAATTTGATGAACTAGTAGAAGCTGGAAAAAAAGCTGACACTGAAGGAAAAAACATAGTTGGAGATTTTTTCAAAACAATAGACTCTACTAAAGAAGATATTGAAAACCAAATCACTAAAACTAAAACTAAACTTGAAGAGTCATTCCCGTTCATCAAAGATATGGAGGATTCATTCAATAAAAAATCAGAAGAAGTAAAAGAAACTGTAAAAGAAACAGTTTCAAAAGCTAAAGAAACTATTTCTAAAGCTACATCTTCTGAAGAATCTGTTGAAGATGCAACAATAGTAGAAGAAACAAAATAATAAAGTTTCAACCATAAAAAAAAGCCCTCCTAGGAGGGCTTTTTTATTACACAAATCTTACATAATCAAGTAGCTAGAATAATTACATTATTCTTCAGCACTTCAACAACACCCCCTTTTACATCGAAAAATTTCTCTTCTTTTTCTAAACTCACCTTGATCTTTCCTTCTTTTAAAGAGCTTACCATTGGAGCATGATTGTTTAAAATGCCGATTAATCCATCAGTTCCCGGCAATACAATTGAATTAACTTCTCCTGTAAAAAGCTCTGCATCTGGAGTTATTATTTGAAGTTTCATATAAAAATGATTTAATGTTTATTGCGCTTCAGCTAACATTTTTTCTCCTGCCTCAATTACCTCTTCAATAGTACCTTTCAAGTTGAAAGCTGCTTCAGGATATTTATCCACTTCACCATCCATAATCATATTAAATCCTTTAATTGTATCTTCAATGCTTACAAACACACCAGCCATACCTGTGAACTGTTCTGCAACATGGAAAGGTTGAGACAAGAACCTCTGTACTCTTCTTGCTCTATGTACAGCTTGTTTATCTTCTTCAGATAATTCATCCATACCAAGAATTGCAATTATATCTTGCAGCTCATTATATCTTTGTAATAACATTTTCACTTTTTGAGTACAATCATAATGCTCATTACCTAAAATTTGAGGTGTAAGTATTCTTGAAGTTGAATCTAATGGATCAACCGCAGGATATATTCCTAATGCAGCTAATTTTCTAGATAAAACCGTAGTTGCATCTAAGTGAGCAAATGTGGTAGCAGGAGCAGGATCCGTTAAATCATCCGCAGGAACATATACTGCTTGAACTGATGTAATAGAACCAGTTTTTGTTGATGTAATCCTTTCCTGCATAGCACCCATTTCTGTTGCTAAAGTGGGTTGATACCCAACCGCAGAAGGCATTCTTCCTAATAAGGCAGAAACCTCAGAACCAGCTTGTGTAAACCTAAAAATATTATCAATGAAAAATAAAATATCTCTACCCTGACCATCTCCTTCTCCATCACGGAAATATTCAGCAAGTGTTAATCCAGACAAAGCAACTCTTGACCTTGCTCCTGGAGGTTCATTCATTTGACCAAATACAAACGCTGCTTGAGATCCTTCTAATTCCTTTTTATCTATTTTATCTAATGGCCAATTTCCTTTCTCCATCTCTTCCATAAAGTCTTTACCGTACTTTACAATACCTGACTCTAGCATCTCTCTTAATAGGTCATTTCCTTCTCTAGATCTTTCTCCAACTCCAGCAAAAACTGATAAACCCTCATATCCTTTTGCAATATTATTGATCAATTCCTGAATTAAAACAGTTTTACCAACACCTGCTCCACCAAATAAACCAATCTTTCCACCTTTAGCATAAGGCTCAATTAAATCAATTACTTTAATCCCAGTAAAAAGCACTTCAGTAGATGTAGATAGGTCTTCAAATTTTGGAGCTTCTCTATGGATTGGCAATCCATTTTCTCTATCACATTCTCCTATACCATCAATAGCTTCACCTACTACATTAAACAATCTACCCTTAACTTGATCACCGATTGGCATCTTTATAGGAGAACCTAATGCTATCGCATCCATTCCTCTAGTTAAACCATCTGTAGAATCCATAGCAATAGTACGAATACCATCCTCTCCTATGTGCTTCTGACACTCCAAAACAACTTTAGATCCATCTTCTTTGGATATTTCTAATGCATCTAAAAGACGCGGCAACTCATCAGCATTCTCAAAACTTACATCCACTACAGGACCTATTATTTGAGATATTTTACCTATTAAATTTGACATATAAAATGTTTTATTGTTTTTTTAAAATCGGGGCAAAAGTAATATATTTTTTATTTAAAGTAACAGCGTGTTAATAAATTTATTTTACTTATTATTTTAGACACCGAAAAGGAAAGAATCTTAACTAAATAATCATATAAAAATGTAATTTCACATTTATTAAAAAAGACTCATTGTTTTGATCGTTCATTCTGGAATAAACAGCTTCAAAAACATACCTAACCCAGTTATCACTGTTGGAACTTTTGATGGAGTTCATGTAGGCCATCAAAAAATTCTAAATAAGATCAGCTCTATTGCCAAGAAAAATAACGGAGAAACTGCCTTGTTAACATTTGACCCTCACCCCAGGAAAATTTTATTCAATAATGGCGACTCATTAAAATTGATCAATACATTACAAGAAAAAATCCAGCTTTTAAAAGAATATGGTCTAGACCACCTAATAATTTATCCTTTCACAAAAGATTTCTCTAGAATAACCCCTACATCATACGTGAGAGACCTGCTAGTTAATCAACTCAATGTCTCTACACTAGTAATAGGATATAATCATCAATTTGGAAGGAACAGAGAAGGTAATATTGATTTACTTCATGAACTTTCAGATGTCTATAATTTTAAAGTAGAAGAAATAAGCGCCAAGGAAATCAACGAAATAAAAGTTAGCTCAACCAAGATTAGAGAATCCTTAAACTCAGGAAATATTATACAGACCAATAATTATTTAGGGCATGATTTCTCCATTACAGGAAAAGTGACTGAAGGAAACAAAATAGGCAGATCCATAGAGTTTCCAACTGCCAATATTTTAATACAAGAAAAAGAAAAGATCATTCCTACAAATGGTGTTTATGCTGTTAAAGTAAAATTTAACGCAAAATGGTTCAAAGGCATGATGAATATAGGATTTAGACCTACATTAAAAAAACCAAATAACGAACCTGTTAAAGAAGTACATATTTTTGATTTTAATGAAAACATTTATGGAGAAGAAATTGAGGTCGTTTTTAAAGCACATATTAGAAATGAAGAAAAATTTTCCGATATTAATGCTTTAAAAAAACAATTGATCAATGATCAAAAAACTGCAATGGAACTACTTATTTAATTTTTATTTATTACTGTGCATCTGTAATCTACACCCTACACTTTACTTTAGCCAGCAATTATCAAGTTCTGAGCTAGACACATGCAAAATATACCAATCATTAACAGAAGCTCTAAAATCACCTGAAAATGTCTATATCCTAGATCTCTCAAGAAAAAAAATAAAAGTGTTCCCCGTTGAAATTTTAACCCTGAAAAATCTTCAGAAATTAAATCTTTTTAAAAACAAATTAGATTCAATTCCTGCAAACATCCATCATTTAAAATTTCTTCAATTTTTAAATATTGGCAAAAACAAACTGTCAATTTTCCCTGACGGGATCACAAAACTTGAAAATTTAAAATCCTTGATCCTTAACCAAAATGAAATAACTTCAATTCCAGATAATATTGATGGTTTATATAATTTAGAATACCTAGATATGTGGTCTAATAATTTAACATTCATTTCTGATAACATTAAATTTCTAACTCAATTAAAAGAATTAGACCTCAGGGTAATTATCTTTAGTAATGACGAAAAAGATAGAATTAAATCTTTATTGCCTGGAGCTAAAGTCTATTTTTCGAATTCATGCAATTGTGGATACTAGTTACAACCAACATCCACTCCACCAGTTAAATTTGAGATTGCGCTAACTTGGTTTGAAGAATCACAACAAAATTTAAACGCTCCTGTAACTTGACCCATACATAGTTCTAAAACAGAGCCATCACTTAATGGTCCTGAAATAGCTACCTGATATTTACTTCCAAATAACCCAATCCCACCATTTATATTAGTAAAAGAAGGTCTTTCTGTCACTACACCAGTAGCAGGCTCATTAACTTCCATGTAAATATTTAAATCTTCATTACCTGCAGAAACTATGAATTCAACACCTCTTATTTCTCTTTTAACCACATCACCTTCACCTTCATATCCATCTAGAGATGCATAAATCATTTCGAAAAATGCTTCTCCAGAGACACTCTTAAACATTTCTTCCCCACCCATAGTGCCTATACTAGTCTGAGAGCTTAATTTCCAATAAATAGATTTAATTTCTGAAGATGAAGCCCTTACTTCGTTGTAATTAAACTTTAATAACAACTCATATCTTTTACCATTATTTGAAGTATTCCATTTAACCTGTGGGTCATAATATACATTATTGGTTCCAAGATCAACATCTGCTAATTGAAGACCATTTAACCCTAAACTTAAACCAAATAAAAAATTAAATTCCAGTCCTGAACCATCTATTAAATCTGTCTCAGCAGTGATTGGCTCACCAACCTCATCTGTCTCAATGGTTAGCCTGTAAGTAGATGCATCATTTAATGGCGAAGTAGGAATAAAATAATAGACCTTCTGAGAATCTTCATAAAACAATCCATCATCTAAATTAGATACCCATAGCTCTTGAAGATCATAAACATTTATTGAAACTCCATTGTCCAACTCTTCAACTCTAGCAGAAAGAGAGCTAAACAACACACTGTCATTAATTCCGGCATAATTTACATTATTACCATCTCCCAGAAAAGATTTATTAATTTTTACAAATTGAGTATCTGAAGATTGATCCAGCAATCCATAAACTATTGGAATTGGTTGATAAGGAGCATTTAGATCAAAATCTGTAGAACAGCTTACTCCTATTAGGCCAATAGAAATAAAAATTAGTAAGTTATTTATCAGTTTCCTCATTTTCATTAAAAATGTAAATTTAATAGAATATCACAATATTGCTATCCAAAATCAATAAACGGAGCATATATGTCTTTTAACGGTAATAATTAATTTTTAATTAACCTCTTTATTCTGGATTTTTTTCCATCATCCACCTTTAAAAAATAAATGCCATTTTCATATTCAGAAAGGTCCAATTCTTTATGAATTAAATAATCAATAGAAGAAATATCTTCTGAAATGATCCTTTTTCCAAATGCATCGTAAACTTCTAATTTCACCAATTCTCCAAAACCATCTAACTCTAATTTAAAAATTGAATTACTCGGATTTGGATAAGCACCGATAGATACTGACTTGTATTTATCTTCATTATTTAATGTATATCCAACTGTAAAATGATGCACTATTTTATCTCCAAAATCAGAATCAAATTGTTTTAAAACTCCTGCTCCAACTTCACGAATTCTTAAATATCCTGACCCATCATTATTTGCAAAGAAAGATAATCCATCCTCATCATTATCTATAAATTCCATAGTATAGCATCCTGGAGATAAACTGACAGTATCCTTATACTGAGTAGCATTCTGAAAATTAGTTCTTGAAAAAATAACATTACCCTGATCATCCTTCAAATACAATTCGTTTTCATAGGCTGCATTATTTGTCTGCGTCCAGAAAAATATATCAGCTGGATAAGTAGGAGGTGATTCAAATTCAGCATTGTATTCACTATTATATGCGTATTCATCTTGAACACCATTCACTTCAGTGATCACAACAATAAAATTCTTACAATAAAAAGCATGATCCCAGAAAGATTGATCTGGTATTGGGAGCTCTACTTCTTCTTTTTCTCCAAACTCTAGTGACCCTGTCCATGTATAGATCTCATGAGGTCCTCCACAGATCCAATAATGAATAACAGCACTTGTAAGGGTTTGCTCACCTGTGTTTTCAATAAGAATTCTTGGATTATTACACATTGGATTGTGTCTGTTGTGAAACTCCCATTTATTTGGAGCTATTACATCTACAACAGCTGCATCGTTTTGGAAATTATGACTTCCATAAGACACTAACTGAACGGTTGTACGGTAATTCCCTTCCATTCCTCCTGCCGTAACCTCCATTCCATAATCTATTGAAGCAACTGATCCTTGACTCACAAAAGGAGTAATATCATGATCATAGGTATCTCCAAATGTTCCAGGACACCAGCCCGCTCTGTCATAAATCCATGTTCCGCCTTGAGATATTACTGGATTATCTGCACATTCTTTCCAATTCAACCATTCGAACTGCTGCGTCCCATTAATACTTAAATTATGGTACTTAGGACAAAACTCTGCACAATTCTGAAAACCTCCAAACCAATGACCTGTTGTTCTTGTCTTCACTTTATAATACGAAGCATTTGGATTGAGCTGAATATCTACTGCAGGCATAGATACATCATTGGCAATATTAGCATGCTGATAATCCCCTCTCCATATAGTTTCAAAATCAACCACCTCTCTTGGAGGAATACCTTTTATCATTACAAATTTAAGATCGATCAACTCTTGTTGATTACCTGCAGAAATCTCCACTGTATCATTAAACAACAATGTATAATCTGTTACATCATAAACCCACCTAAAACCATTAGGCCCAAGATCCAACCCTATCCCATAAGGTGTAACGTAATTCTGAATCTGATGAATGGTCTGGTCATAATAATTAACTAACATTTGATCATAAGAAAAATCAAGTGAGTCAACTGCCTGTCCATTCACATTAAAAGTATATCCATAACCACTCTGATAACCAATAATTGTATCCATATAATTAGCAGAAATACCACTTACATTCATATCGATGTATGGAGCTGACTCAACTATTGAAATCGGATTCCAGTAAAGCGTATCAGTTAAAATAGTAGAATCTAAATGAGTTTGATAGGACCCTTGTGTAAATTCAATTACCGGCCTATTCGTTGTTTGATTAATATCCATAAATACATTTTCACCATTTTGTCTTACCCATTCAGGTAACCCCATTAGCTGAGCCGTCTGTCCATTTCCACTATAATCAGACGCTGTTAATCCAACAAGCTCATTAAAATCATATGCAGCTTTTAAATTGATGAAATCTGGATGCGAATTATCAATAGATCTACTCATCCAATTTTGAATTGTTGCCTGATTCAGTGCCTTATTCCATATTCTAAATTCATCTATTTTGCCATCATATACACCATTAAATCCAGAAGATGCAGTCCCTCCGATTCTGAAGCTAGTAATTCCACTCATTAATCTTGTCTTCCCAGTAGCTGACATGAATAAGTTCCCATTTAGATAAGCTTTTAATTCACCTGTACCCACATCTTTTGTAAATGCCCAATGATTCCATCTACCGGCAAAATCATCAAAACCAGCAGCCTGATCTACTCGGTCATAAGAAGAGGTTCCGCTATTACCTGCATCCCAATAAACACGGCTATTACTCCAAGGTAAATGACAATTCACTACCCTGTAGCCATTAATGTCCCTTCCTTCAAAAGAATAAGAATTGAAAGGCATTACTTCTGGATCTCCATAACACCAAAAAGAAATAGTAATCGCGCTATCAATATCATTAAAAACAGAAGATGGCACATCAACAATATCATCACCTTCAAAATCCAAACACCCGTTTTCAGCACTTAACACTCCAACATTTAAAGAAAGGTCATCTCCTTTTAGCTGATAATTAACACTTCCATTGTATAAGTTGTTAGCATAATTGTTTGTGAAAGAAATATCTACTACAATATTAGAGGCTCCATCCCAAACAAAAGGATCGGTAAAATTAAATACATGTTGTCCAGTTAATATCCCTGTATTATTTGATGAATAGACTTCTACTAAACTATCTTTTTCATAAGAACTAGTTGTTAACTCTAGTAAATTAGTGTGTTTTATTTTAATAGTTAGGTTTTTAATATTTTCACCTGATGAAAAAATATCGAGCATCAATTTATTAATCTCTCCAACAGATAAACCAGCAGCTAACAATTCACTAGCAGTGTACAAATATTGACCTCTCCCTGATGCTAAATCAGTATTCAATGGCTCAGAAATGTTCAAAGATCCTGATCCTAAAGAATAGTTAGATTCATTGGTAATATTATCATATACTATATAATAATCATAATACTGCTGAAGATCGTAACCAGCATTGTTATTGTAATAAATAGTATCTGGATTAGAATTTTGTAAATAATAATAAGGCGTATTTATATTCTGATGTTGATAAAGACGAGTATATGTAGTATAATCCCACTCACCACATGCAAAATTATCCTGAGTTGTAGCAGGATCGCATTTTAAAGTATAATACATTAAAATTTTATGATACTGATTTGTATCAGAAGGAAACACATACCAACCTCTTCTTTTTGTTATATCAGAAAATTCAAGTGTCTGAACTGTTATTGTATCTCCAAATGACTGAGCATTTACATTTAGGATACCGATAAAAAATAATAACAGTATTAAGTGATTTTTCATAAAGCGATTTATTTTTTCAGTGTAAATTTAAGAATGTAATAGAATATTAAAAATCAAAAAAATAAATCAGAACTACCAATTACATCTTTAATTACTCTACTATCATTTTTTGAGTTACCCTACGATCTGAACTAATAATAGAAACAAAATAAACACCTTTACTTAGACCTGAAACATCTATAGAAAAATCTTGACCTCCTTGACTGAGTGGTCCATTATAAAGATTCTTGATCTTTTTACCAACCATGTCATATATTCCAACTTCTATATTGTCTTTATTTTCAGCTAAATTAAATTGAATGTTAGCAATATTATTTACAGGATTTGGAAAAACAAAAAAGTCGAAAACAGTTTCATTCTCTTGAAGGCTTACTGGTCCACTTATATTTATGTCATCTATGTAAAGATCATTTCCTCCACCATTGGTAAAAGCAATTTTAAATCTAAAATTATCAACCATGTAGGTAGGTACAAAATTGGATATAGATACTGTTGCCCAATCATTAGGACCAGGTGTATAATTAGCTGTAGTATTATTCATAGTAGCAATCTGTTGAGCAGAAATATTTTTTCTAACAGCCCACATATCTCCACATGAATTACTTGCCAGAACTTGTAAAAAATCTGTATTACTATTACTTCTTTTTGCAAAAGCATATTTGAAAGATAAAGTAGCAGATGAAATATTTGAAAGATCAATAGTCGAGCTAATAAATTCATCTTTTTCTAAATTATTACCAGCAGTATTGTCTAATTTCATTGATTTTGACCCTGTAGCAGCTGCAGTAGATACTACTTGAAAACCTGGCCCATTATCCGGATTATAGATAAACCAATCACTGCTAGGCAATGAAGATACAGCTTCGAACCCTTCGTCAACTGGTGTTCCTCTACCAGGTGCCCCCATTACCGTAATATAATCAATAAATGTTTGAGAAACTACATTACCTAAAGGATCATTAACTGATAAAGTGATGTCGTAAGTACCAGGAGAATCGTATTTAATCAAAGGATTTTGACCGGTAGAAACTGAAGGGTTTCCACCTTGAAAACTCCAGCTCCATCCAGAAACATTGTTGTAAGAATCATCAATAAATTGCAAGCTATCACCCTGACATATCAATTGCCTGTCAACCAAAAAAGCAGCAGCACACAATGTAGGATTACCATTTGCTCCTGTAGCATTTAAATTACTTGTTTTCCATAAATTATTCCTTCCACCAACACCAGAAGTTAACGCTGCTCTCATTCTAGACCTTTGCCCATCAGTAAACATTTTTGAACAGTAAGAGTATTCCATGTAATTCTCAATATTATCAATCACATCAGTACTCCAATATCCATCAACAGCATCATTTGAACAAGTATTAGAGGTTGTTATACAAGCAGTTACGCCAATACATCTAGGTGTATCATCTACATTGTCATCTTCACTACAACTAGTAGAATTCCCTGGATTATTGTTATTGCCCCAGCAATGATCTAAGTTTAACCAATGTCCTACTTCGTGAGTTAATGTTCTACTAGAAAATATTCCACTCGTACCTATTGAACCCACATAATCATCTAACACCCAAATTCCATTAGTCATTTGAGTGCCTCCCCAATTAGATGGATTGGTAGTATATCCAGCAGCACCTCCAATATCACCACAAACAAAAATGTTCAAATACTCATCTCCTGGCCAAGATCCATTGTATACATTATTACCATTCACAATAGCCATCACTTGATCATAACCATCAGAACCATCATAAGAAAGAGCAGACTGGGTTCTAGTTATCCCACTAAAACATTGTCCGTTAGGAGCTTTTGTTGCCAGTACAAATTCAATTTCAATATCAGATGGCATTCCCTGAAAAACAGATTGCACTGCGCTTGCATCAGTATTCAATAATCGATAATCTCTATTGAGTATATCAACTGCATCCTGAACCTGTGCAGTAGAAATATTTTCAACTCCACCATTATGAAGTATATGAAATACTACTGGAATTGTATAAACAGTTCCTTTCTGTTTATTTTTTTTGATTTCCTCTTCTCTTAATCTTAGTATCTCCTGATCAGCTTCATAGATCTTCATAAAAGCTGGATTACTTTTTAATTTATTCATTACATGATGCGTCCTGCAATATTCAATATTTTCACCAGCCCTGCAGTTTGTATGATCAATTTGATGCTCTTGGCTGAATTGCGAATAAGAAATTAATTGAACAAATGCGAAGGGTAGTGTTAAGAAATAAAGTCTTAATGTTTTCATAAAAATAAGTTATGCTCTAATGTTAAAATTATAAAAATTAAACCAACTGTTAAATCGAAATTTAGCTATAAATCAGAATTTAAAACCTTTAACTTAACAGCAACTTACTTATGACTCATGAAATAGTTGACCGTTGCTTTATTAAAGCATGGAATTTTCAAGGTCAT
>CAYSEW010000022.1:46861-50924 GCA_964430245.1 uncultured Flavobacteriales bacterium | reverse complement strand
GCTGAAACGGTTATTGTAGCTTTTTTACCTTTTGACACGGTAGCAGTATAAATACCATCTTTATCAGGTTTACTTGATATACTACAACCAGAACAGCTTACACTAACTTTTTCCGATGAATAACCAGCAGCTGCTACTTTAATTTTATTTTTCCAACCTTTATATAACACTTGAAGGTCTGCTGCAGAAACAGCGGCACTTGGAGAACCAACACTGTAATGGAATTTCCATGGCTTCCATTTTTCAACTCCTTTTTCTTTAACAGCTATTTCTCCAACTATTGTATGATCACCCGGTCCACCTGTGAAATTAAGCATTGAGCTAGCCTTACCATTATACTGTTGCATTAAAGCAGGATCCCTTTGTGATCTAGGTAGGTTGATTTGAGTAGTATCATCTTCCCAATATACTAATTTCATTGCCTCAGTAGAGTCATAAGCAGCCATCATTACCTTTAAGCCTATAGAATCTCCTTGATTAATATAACTACTTGATGCAAATGCCAAAGGTTCAATTTTATTAAAACTAAAATTAGGTGCTTTCACTCTACCTAAAATAGTCTGAGATGCTAATGTTTCGACACTAACAATATCTGACCTTAAAGAAGTAAAAACTGCAGTAGCAGCAACAATTGGAGCATGATCAAACTGAGCAGCAATCCAGGGATATTCCTCACCATGATTTAAAACTGCTTCAGGTATGGTTAGTCTAACAATAATGTCTCTTATTACTGATTTATCATTTTTATGAACATTTTGAGTTTCAATATATTTCTCTACATCTTCTCTGAATTTTTGACGATCCCCATCTGAAGACAAAAACTTAGGCTTTGGAATTCCTTTAGCATCAAAACTATATTTAATAGTTTTTGTAGGGTCGTCATTCTCTATAGTATAATTTGCTATTGATGTACAAAGCTCATTCCTATAATTAACTAATCCTTCAACTATTATTTTACCGTCTTTTGCAATGTTATTATGATCTGGGCCAACAAATAACCTTGTTGGTGTATCATAATCATCTTTTTTAGTGAAATGTGAAAGGTCATGCAAGTGCATATAACCTCTTTCATCTGGCTTACTTTTCATTTCAATTTTATGCCCCTCATCATCAACCATACCAGAAAGAGTAGCTTCTCCAACTGACTCTACTAATAATTTATAATTAGATTCGATCAATGTATTCCACATATCTTTAGTTAGCGTGTTGATCTTATCCATTGTCACTTTATGCTTTTTAGCACTCTCTATCGCTTTAGGGTCTGCTTTAGTTGTTACAAGTGCAGTTATTTTACCTTCTAACTCATCAGTCATACCAGAATTATATATAAGCACAGGTTCAACACTGGCCTCCATTTTACTATTTAAAGTAATGAACGCCTGTATAATTGATTTAGAAACATTCATGGCCAATAATGCCAACAGTACTAAATACATCATACCGATCATTTTCTGTCTTGGTGTTTCCTTACCACCTCCCATAATTTTTTATTTTAATTTGTTAATAATAGTTATTGATCAATACAACTTTTATTTATCTGTTCACATTCATTGCAGAAAGCATATTACCATAAACAGTGTTCAATGAAGCTAAATTAGCACTTAGCTCAGACATGGTATCTTTATATCTCTTAGTATCATCAAGAGATGAATGAAGATTCGTCATTAATTCACTAATACCTGAATACATTTGTTCTGTAACCTGTAAATGATCTGATGCACCTTTTAACTGCATTTCATATACATTATTTAGAGCAGAAAGATTTCCGGATACTTTTTCTAATTGTTCACCAAAACCTGTATCTGCGCCACTTGCAGCTGATGTTATTTCTGCAATAGAATTCGCAGCCATATCATAAGCATTACTTAATTCACCTACTTTTGAGGAAGCACCTTTTAAATTAGAAACATATTCTTCTGTAGCATCAGACGCTGAAGAAATATCATTTAGTTTATTAGCGCTATCACTTAAGTTTCTCATTCCTTTTCCTAAACTTTCAATTAATTCTGGTTCTATTTTTGAATCAGCTAACATATTGTCTAATTGTTCAACAACAGTTTCATCTGAACCAACATTATCTGGTAAAGCATTTAGATCATCATCAGCATGTCCTAAAGCTAATTCAGGATAAACCAAAGTCCAATCTACCTCTTCATGCAAAGGTTCGAAAGCAGATACAAAGAAAATTGCAGCTTCAGTTAATAGACCAACAATCAGCATAATATCAGCACCAGGCCAGTGTAATATTTTAAATAATGCACCTACAATTACGATTGAAGCTCCCCAACCATAAATGTATTTCATGGTTAATTTAAATTTTTTACTTTCAAAAAAACTGTTACCTCCACTCATTTTATTTAAATTTTTTAGTTATTAATTAAAGTTTATTGTTTCTGTTTTAAATTATATATCACCTTCTTTATTTGGACCACCTCTTCCTAAATAGGACATGACACTTCTAAATCCAATGTAAGATTTTGCTGTATCCTGATATTCAAAAGACCTTGATCCAGTTTGAAGATAATAACCAATATCTTTCCATGAACCTCCCCTAATGACTTTTCTTTTCATTGATGGTGGGTCATGATCCATAGCATTATATTTATATTCTGTATTCAAATCGTGTGCAAATTCATAAATTGATTCTTCATAAGCAGAGCTGCACCATTCTGCAACGTTACCCGCCATACAGTATAATCCATAATCGTTAGGATGGTACGAATTTACTTTTACAGTATGAAAACCACCATCTTCCATGTACCTTCCACGCATTGGTTTAAAGTTACCTAAAAAGCAACCTCTTGCATTTCTTATATATGGTCCACCCCATGGATATGGATTGAGGTCTAAACCACCTCTTGATGCATATTCCCATTCTGTTTCACTAGGTAGTCTAAAGTCCTGCACATACGATTCTCCATAACTTCCTTTATAACTATTTAATAATTGAGTTCTCCACACATTAAATGCATTAGCTTGTTGCCAAGTAACTCCAACTACTGGATATTCATCATATGCTGGATGCCAGAAATACATATTAGTCATGTGTTCATTATTACTGTAAGTAAAATCATGAACCCAGCATAATGTATCTGGATAAACATTAATAATTTCTTTAATAATAAATTTAGAACGATCTGAATGACCTCTTATGGCATTATTCTGACCTTTTATATTACGACCTACACCATACCCCCAATCATCACCTAATGGCTCATCCTTACCTTGTACTATACCAGGATCCGCAGGGAAGGGCATATTTGGATTTTTCATGATTCTCCTGTGTTCTTCATCTTCACCAGCTTCAGAGTTTGAAAGTCTTTTCACCAATGGCCTACCTTTTCTTGCAGCTTCTTGAAGATCAATCCAATAATATTCAAAATTTAATTTCCTAGTATCGATCTCTTTTCTTTGATAGAATCTTTCATTAGGAATCAAGAACATATCAGCTAAAAGTGGTGCGTAATCTGCATTATCTCCTCTTTCTGGATTCATTGAATTAAACCTGAACCTTCTATTCCAATTCAGGGTCCATTGTTCCTCATCTTTTTGCTCTAATTCATCATCATATGTAGGGATCAAAAATTCATCTGGAAATTCTGCGCCTAATTTTCTTCTCGCTATCGAGTCTCTTACCCAAACAACAAATTGTCTGTACTCATTATTAGATATCTCAGTTTGATCCATATAAAACGCACCCTGAGAAACAGTTTTAGTTCTAGAATAATGAGCCATAGGGACGTCCTGATCGCTCTGACCCATATTAAAACTACCTGCTGGAATATATAACATTCCGTAAGGATCTACTTGATACCATAAAGGTCTTCCGTAAACACCTGTTAACTCGCCCCTACTTCCTTCCATACAGCTGGAAAAAAGTGTGACCACTACAATAAAATACAATATATTTTTCATGCTCCCATTTTTTATAAAACTCTGATCGCTTGACTTATGTTTTTCTTTTTTCATATCTCTTCTAAGCGAATGCTTTTAACGAAGCTAAATTCTTAAAGTTTCATTTTATTTAATTATAAAAATCTCGGATTTTTGGATTTCTGTAAAA
>CAYSEW010000022.1:0-46761 GCA_964430245.1 uncultured Flavobacteriales bacterium | reverse complement strand
TAAAGTTTCATTTTATTTAATTATAAAAATCTCGGATTTTTGGATTTCTGTAAAATCGGGGGCTTTTCAAGGTTAAAACAGTAATTCAACATAATATCGTGTGTGCCATTATTATAGTTTCCTAACTGAGAAGTTGTGATACCATACGAATATCCTATTCTCAAGGTTGCACTATTATCAAATTTATGTTGATATCCAAGCATTGGAGCAATAGCATCACCTAGCCTATAAGTAGCCCCTGCCCAGATCATATCTTTATAAAGCACATTAACATTTAGGTCTAAAATTGTTGAAGCAGCATCCGATTTAATTAATACACTTGGTCTTAATTTCCACGATGGATCTATATCATAATTATAACCAGCAGTAATCCAATAATGATGTACATTCTTTACATTCAAATCATCCATCTCTAACCCACCTAGATGTGTTGCTGAAATTCCCATAAAAAGTTGATTGGTTCTGTAAAATAGTCCAAAATTAAAATCCGGAACCATGTCACTTGCATTAGATAAAGCAATGCCAGGGTCTGTACCATCTATATATCCAGCGCCTTGATCTGGTGTAATCCATGTAGCATTTAAACTTTTCTGAACAATTCCTGCACTAACACCTATTCCTAATGTTCCTACTCCTATTGCCTGATGATATGAGTAGCTCAATCTCGCAATGTTATTCTTTTCAAATCCTAATTGATCATTAAGATAAGTTAAGCCTATACCTCCTCTTAATAATTGAACTGGCGCATGCACATTAACCAAACCCGTAGTAGGGCTACCATTGAATCCAGACCATTGTTGTCTAAAAATCATAGTCCCACATATACTTTGGGTTAAACCAGCATAACCTGGGTTAAATGATAGATTATCAAACATATAATGTGTAAACTGATAATCCTGCTGTGAATTTACATTTTGTAATCCTAAGACAAATGCTAATGCGATTAATAATTTCTTCATGTTTTAATCAATTAACTGATTTTTAATGTATTATGTTTCAATTATATCTTATTAAAGATAAGCAAATCTGTAAATGTAATAAATTTTATTTTACAAAGCTCCCATTTTCAAGGATATAAAGATAATAGAATAAGGTAAATAATCTAATTTAATTTCCTGTAGGTCTTCCACCATATATCTGGAATATTTTCTTTCATGGCAGATTCATAGTCATTATAGCTACATGGAACTAAATGATGTCTTTCAAATTTAAAATCGTTCCTAGGTGGATAGGGAACCTCTAACCACCATCGATCACTTTTAGGGCTTTTATAAAAAATAAGATTATGATCAATCTCATCATGATGAACCACATATTTTAAATTATCGGATTTTAACCCATATGGGTAATCCCCTTTTCTACTATAATAACCTGTCACTAAAAAGAAGATCATTTGAGCAATCAGCTTTGCACCCATTCTATTTTTATCTAGCTCTGGGATATATTCATAAATACCAACACTTGACAATTTATCACTTATTCCAGCATATTTCATCAACTGACATATTTCATTAGCAAATAAGCCATTGGGACCTAAATTATAAGAACTAGTATATTCACTATTCCTCATTACTTTAAGGTCTATACTCAAGATATCTGCATTTCTAAGGATAGGTTCACAAAGAGTTATATCTTCTTGAACCTGACCTAACCTTAAATAGTCAAAATATAATTCTTCTAATAAATTTAGCTGACTTTTCTTAACTAGGTAACCTTGATGCCCTATTTGAGAGAAATTAAATAGATAATTGGGTTTATGAAGAACTATCTTGTTTAAATAATTTGAACAATCATGCGTTTCTTTTGAATTATTAGAAATGTCAATATTATTGTCGACAGAAACAACATTAATAACCTGCTCCATCTTTTCATATCCTAAATAATTAGCATAAGTTAAATCCTGACTCCCACCTAAAAGAATTACGAACTTTCCGTTCAATATCAGCTCTTTTACAATTTCTGAAACTGCAACATATGTATCTTCAACTGACTTTCCTTTGATTACATTTCCTAGATCAGCTATTTGAAAATCCACTAAAGAATGTAGCTGATAAAATTCCTCTCTTATGTTATTTTGACCCTTTTCTGATCCTTTATTTTGTTTTGAATTTCTGTCTTCCTGAATACCAATTATTACAATATCCTTGTTTTTCCAATCAGGGAAATGATCATTAGCATAAGCATCAATTGATAAACCGATTGATTCCTTTTCTAAAGAAAAACTTTCAAAAGGCTGAAAAAATATATCTAACTCCATTGAATTATTTCTTAACTTTTTTAGACTTTTCCTCAATCATTTTTTTCACTTCTTCTAATGAAAGCTCTTTGGGGTCAACAGATTTAGGAAGATCAATTTTTAGCTTACCTTTCACTACCATTGATTTTCCCCAACGACCTTTTTGAACTGAGATTCCCTCATCTTCCCAGTTATGGATAAATTTATCTATCTCTTTTTGTTTTTTTTCTTCAATTAAAATTGATATATCCTCGTCTGTAAGATGATCGAAATCATATTTCTTATTAACATTGATAAACATACCATTCCATTTGATATACGGTCCAAACCTTCCCTTTCCTTTTTGAACAGGAAGACCTTCATACTCTGCAATAGGAGCATCTGCCTTTTGTTTTAAAAGAATTAATTCCACAGCTCTATCTAAATTCACACTTTCTATAGCCTCTCCTTTAGGAATACTGATATTTTGATTGTTATGCTTTAAATATGGTCCGAATTTACCTTGAGCAAGTACAACTTCTGCCCCATTATGATCACCAAGAGTTTTTGGAAATTTAAACAACTCCATAGCTTCTTCAAGTGTAATAGTATTAATACTTTGATTGGGGTGTAAAGAAGCAAATCTTGGTTTTTTAGACTCATCTTCCGATGCCTCTCCAATTTGTACCATAGGACCAAACCTACCTAATCTAGCAATCACTTTTTCTCCCGACTCAGGGTCTGTTCCTAATTCTCTTTCCCCTGTTGCTCTAGTAGCATTTTCTAATGTATGGTCTATATTTTCATGGAAAGGTGTGTAAAATTTACCAAGCATATTTGTCCACTGCAAAGATCCTTCAGCTATGGCGTCCAATTCCTTCTCAATATTAGCAGTGAAATTATAATCCATAATCTTCTGGAAATGTTTAATTAAAAACCCATTAACAACATCACCAATTGATGTTGGAAACAGCTTTCCTTTGTCAGCTCCAAATTTCTCTTTATTTATGTCCTTTACTAATTTGCCATCCTGAATTGATAGCGCTACGACTTCTCTTTCATCACCTTCAAGATTTTTTCTTTCAACATAGCCTCTGTCCTGAACAGTTCTAATTGTGGGTGCATATGTAGAAGGTCTCCCTATACCTAATTCCTCTAACTTTTTAACCAATGATGCTTCTGTATATCTTGATGGTGGTCTAGAAAATCGCTGATTTGCCAACATACTATTATACATTAGCTCATCCCCTTTTTCTACAGAAGGTAATACACCTATATCTTCTTTTTGGTGATCATCATCTTTTCCTTCTAAATAAATTTTTAAAAACCCATCAAATTTCACAACTTCTCCGTTAGCAATGAATTTGCGCTCACTCCCTGAAACATCTACAACTATTTTTGTCCTTTCAACCTCAGCGTCACTCATTTGTGAGGCAATAGCTCTTTTCCAAATGAGCTGATATAATTTATCTTCTGGAGAATTGTCACCTATAAAACGGGATGAAAAATCCGCAGGCCTGATCGCCTCATGAGCCTCCTGAGCAGATTTGTTTTTATTATAATATTTTTTTGGATTACAGTAATCAATGCCATAACTGTTTGAGATTTCATTTTTAGCAGCAGCAATTGCATCATCAGATAAATTAACAGAATCTGTTCTCATGTAGGTGATTTTACCTGATTCATATAAGCGTTGAGCAACCGACATGGTTCTCGTTACATTAAAACCTAACTTCCTGCTTGCTTCTTGCTGAAGTGTTGACGTTGTGAATGGCGCTGATGGACTTTTTTTGCCTGGTTTTTTCTGAACATCCTGAATAATAAAATTAGCACCTATACAATTTTCAAGAAACAAACGTGCTTCTTCTTCTGATTTAAATGAAATATCAAGATCTGACTTAAACTCATTTTCATTGATTTCAAAAAATGCTACTACTTTAAAAGACATCTCTGGAGAAAATTCAATAATTGACTTTTCTTTTTCTACTATTAATCTAACTGTTACAGACTGAACCCTTCCAGCAGAAAGCTGTGGCTTTACTTTTCTCCAAAGAACTGGAGATAGTTCAAATCCAACTATTCTATCCAAAATTCTTCTAGCTTGCTGTGAATTAACCAGATCAAGATTAATTTTCCTAGGATTATCTACAGCATTTAAAACTGCTTTCTTTGTAATCTCGTTAAAAGTAATTCTTCTTGTTTTATCGTCTTTTAATGATAATGCCTCAACTAAATGCCAAGAAATAGCCTCACCTTCTCGATCCTCATCAGTTGCCAACCATACTGTTTCAGCATTTTTTGCCAATGCTTTTAATTCACCAACTAGCTTCTTCTTATCTGAAGGAACTTTATACTCAGGTTTAAAATCATTTTCAATATCTACAGACATTCCTTTAGAAGAAAGCTCTCTAATATGTCCAAAACTAGATTTAACAACATACTCTTTTCCGAGATAATTTTCTATGGTTTTTGCTTTTGCAGGGGACTCAACTATCACTAAATTACTAGCCATAAATAATTGTTTTTTGATTGGATTGAATTGTGCAAATAAATAAAATTTCAATTTAAAGTACAATCACTTTTTTTAATTCTATCCCTTTATATTATATATAATATAAGTTTTTTTAAATTATTTTTTTGATTGCTCTGTCATTTTGGCAGAAATGAATATTTGTGATAACTTTGCAAGTGTTAAATAATTAACCCAATGGATGTTTTAGAAAAAACAATTGACGAAAAGAGACAAGGTGAAGCATTGAGTAGATCATCTGATAAGTCCAATTCCAAAAAATTATATCTAGAAAGCTATGGCTGCCAAATGAATTTTTCTGATAGTGAAATTGTAGCGTCCATTCTTTCAAATGAAGGTTATAAAACAACCAATAGTTTTGAAGAATCTGACCTGATTTTACTAAATACATGCTCCATTAGAGATAAAGCTGAGCAAACAGTAAGAAATAGATTGCGCTCATTTAATGATATTAAAAAGAAAAACCCAAATTTATTAATAGGCATGTTAGGTTGCATGGCTGAAAGGATGAAAACCTCTTTATTAGAAGAAGAAAAGTTGGTGGACATTGTAGTTGGACCAGATGCTTATAGAGATCTACCAGTCTTAATAAAAGAAGCTGAAGGAGGACAAAAAAGCATCAATGTACTATTATCTCGTGAGGAAACCTACGCAGACATCAACCCTGTTAGACTAGGGAATAATGGTGTCTCAGCATTTATCTCAATCATGAGAGGATGTGACAACATGTGCTCCTTTTGTGTTGTTCCTTTTACTAGAGGAAGAGAGCGAAGTAGAAACCCATTATCAATTATAGCAGAAGCTAAAAACCTATACGCTAATGGCTATAAAGAAGTCACCTTACTAGGTCAAAATGTGGATAGCTATCGTTGGAATATCTCTAAAAAAGGGGAAATAATTGACACTAACACACCCACAACTAATTTTGCTCAACTATTAGAATTAGTTGCACTCGTTTCGCCTGAATTAAGAGTGAGATTTTCCACCTCACATCCTAAAGACATGACTGATGAAGTTATTACTACCATGTCTAAATACGAAAACATCTGTGATTATATCCACCTACCGGTTCAATCTGGGAATACAGCTGTATTAAAAAGAATGAATAGAGGGTATTCTAGAGAATGGTATTTAAACAGGATCAGCTCAATAAGAAATATTATGCCTGAATGCGCTATATCAACTGATATAATTACTGGATTTTGCGGTGAAACTCAAGCTGAACACGAAGAAACCTTATCCCTTTTAAAAGAAGTGAAATTTAGTTATGCTTATATGTTCTTTTATTCTGAAAGGCCAAAAACACTAGCTGAAAGAAAATTCAAGGACGATATTCCTTTAAAAGTGAAAAAAGAAAGATTAAATGATGTTATAAAAGTTCAGCATGAAAATTCATTGAAAATTAACCAAAAATCAATAGGTAAAACATATAAAGTATTAATTGAAGGGGAATCAAAAAAATCGTCTGAAATGCTTTGTGGAAGAAATAGCCAAAACGCAATGATAGTTTTCCCAAAACAAAATTTTAATAAGGGTGAATACGTTGATGTAATAATCACTGATTGCACAACTGCAACATTAATTGGTAAAGCAACAAAAAAATGAATATTCAATCCGTAAAACATAGATTTGGAATAATAGGTAATTCAGATGCTTTAAACCGTGCATTGGATGTTGCAGTTCAAGTAGCTCCAACAGATATATCTGTTTTAATTACAGGAGAAAGTGGGACAGGTAAAGAAAGTATGCCTCAGATTATACATAGCTATAGCTCAAGAAAACATAGTGAATACATTGCTGTAAACTGTGGAGCTATTCCAGAAGGCACAATAGACTCAGAATTGTTCGGACATGAAAAAGGAGCATTTACAGGTGCAACAGATAGCAGAAAAGGTTATTTCGAAGTTGCTAACGGAGGAACTATTTTTTTAGATGAAGTTGCAGAGCTTCCACTACCTACTCAAGTAAGACTATTAAGGGTACTTGAAACAGGTGAATTCATTAGAGTGGGGTCATCTAAAGTTCAAAAAACTAACGTTAGGATAATTGCTGCTACTAATGAAAATATACAGCATGCAATTGATAAGGGAAAGTTTAGAGAGGATCTATACTACAGACTTAGCACTGTCCCTATATCATTACCTCCACTAAGAGACCGGAAAGAAGACATCCATTTATTATTTAGAAAGTTTGCAGCAGATTTTGGAGAGAAATATAGGATGCCTGGAATTAGGTTAAAAGATAACGCTATAGCTACTTTGGTAAAATATAGATGGCCAGGAAACATTAGGCAATTAAAAAATGTTACTGAACAAATTTCTGTTATTGAAAAAGAGAGGTTAGTCGAATCAGCAACTTTATCAAAATACCTTCCAATTAAAGGTGCAAATTCAAACCTCCCTATGGTTATTGACCAAAAGAGCAATAAATCAAATGATTTTTCTGAGAGAGATTTACTCTACAAAGTATTGTTTGATATGAAAAAAGACATTCATGAAATGAAACAAACCATTGTTAAATTAATGAATGATGAAAACACTTTAAGTTCCTATGAAAAAAGTGCGATCATAACTAGACTAAACAAAGAAGTAGATGGAGAAATATCTATTAATAAACCTTCTATTGAAAATTCAGAATATACAAGTGATAAAATAGAGGACAGCTACCATGAACCTATTCAAGAAAATGTGGAAGTAGAAGAATCACTTTCTCTAGAAGAAAGAGAAAAAGAGCTAATAATAAAAGCACTAGAAAAACACAATGGCAGAAGAAAAAATGCTGCATTAGAACTTGGGATTTCTGAAAGAACATTGTATAGGAAAATAAAAGAATATGAGATTAGTAAATAAATGAGACAACTTCTAATATATTTAATTGCAATATTATTATTTAGCTGTGCACTTCCTAAATTCAGTTTTAAGCCTGCAGGTAAGGGTAATCAAAAAGATATTCCCGCTAGCACAATACAAATAGATTTTTTTGAAAATAATTCTGCCCTTGCTAGCTCTACAGTAAGTGCTACATTTACTGAAAACCTAAGAGATCTTATGCAAGCACAAACTTCTTTAGACTTAGTATCTGAAGATGGAGAAGTTGTATTTAGTGGAAATATTAAAGAATATAAAATTTCACCTGTAAATATCCAAGCAGGAACTGAATCTGCTGCTCAAAATAGATTAACAATGGTTGTAGTTGTAAATGAGTATTTCCCTTTAAATGATAGTTTACCAATGAACAACCATTCTTTTTCAGCATTTGTAGATTACAATAGTAGTGAAGAGTTTAACAGCATTGAAGAATCTTTAATTGAATCACTTAATTATCAGTTAACACAGGACATTTTTGACAAAGCTTTTGGAGGAGAATGGTAGAATTAACACAACAAAATATTATTGACTTTATAAAGAATCCTGGTCATGTAAGTAAAGATCAATTGATTTTACTCAATGAATTAGCTGAAAAACACCCCTACTCAAGTTTCATTAACACATTACTTGCCAAAGTTTTTCACACACAACAACATATTGGATATAATAACCAATTACAAAAAGCAGCTTTTACTATAACAGACCGAATGGTCTTGTATAAATATATTCAACGTAAAGCGCTTTTAGAAAAAATTGACGCTATTATTAATGATGAAAAAAAACCAACACTAGACCCTGAAAAACCTTCTGGAGTTAATACAAGTTCTATAGATGATCCTGAATTATTAGAATTAGAAAAGAATATTCTCTCTACAGCGATTAACATGAGCATTCAACAAGAATCTCAAGTCGAAAAAGATGAACTAAAAAAAGTAGAAATCAAGCCTAAAGAAGACTTTAACAAAAAATCGATGTCTTTATCCGAATGGTTAAGATCTCCTTCTCCAAATCGAGACAACATTAAATCAGACTCTTCATCAATCATCGATAATTTTATAAAAGGAGGTGATCAACCAGGTCCTCAACCTTTCTTTTCCGCTGCAGAAAGTGCAAAAATGAGTCTTATTGATGATGATGAATTTGTTACTGAAACACTTGCAGAAATTCATGTAAGACAAGGAAACTATTCAAAAGCCATAAAAATATACGAACGATTGATGTTGAATATTCCAGAAAAAAAGACTTACTTTGCAAGCCGAATTAAATACATTCAAGAAAAAAGCAATTATTCTTAATTAATTTTAAAAGACTATGGGAACTATTATAATGATAATCACAATTTTAGCAGCAATACTGCTTATTTTAATTGTTATGGTTCAAAACCCAAAAGGTGGAGGTCTAGATTCTTCATTTGGAAATGCTAATCAATTAGGAGGTGTTGCACAATCTACAGAAGCCATAGAGAAAATAACTTGGTATTTAGCAAGCTTTATTGCTATTTTAAGTTTAGTTACTGCTATGAATTTTGGATCTGCAAGCTCAGGCCCTTCTACTGAAATTGAAAGCTCAATACCTCAAGGAATGCCTGCTGAATCCCCTTCTAATAATACACCTAATACTAATTCAGGAAATTAGTGTCAGACTGTCACCAAATGCTGACAATTTTTACCAATAAATCAAATCAGTTAGACAGAATGACTTAATTAACCCCTACTCTATCATTTGGCATAAAATATGACCAATGCGAAATTAGAATTTACAATTGTTTAACTTAAATAAATTAATAATGTCTATAAATGTAAAACCACTTGCTGACAGAGTGATCATAGAGCCTGCTGCTGCTGAAGAAAAAACTGCAGGAGGAATTATCATTCCTGATACAGCTAAAGAAAAACCAAAACAAGGAAAAATCATTGCTGCTGGTAATGGAAAAAAAGATGAACCATTAACAGTAAAAGCAGGAGACAATGTATTATATGGTCAATACAGCGGAACTGAAATAAAAATAGAAGGATCGGATTATCTGATCATGAGAGAAAGTGACATATTTGCAATTGTTGAATAAACTTAAAAACACAAAAAAATGGCAAAAGAAATAGTATTTGAAATAGACGCAAGAGATCGACTTAAAAAAGGTGTTGATGCCCTTGCTAATGCAGTTAAAGCAACTTTAGGCCCTAAGGGTAGAAATGTTGTTCTTGACAAAAAATTTGGTGCTCCACAAATCACAAAAGATGGAGTAACTGTTGCAAAAGAAATTGAATTAAAAGATGCAATAGAGAATATGGGTGCTCAAATGTTAAAAGAAGTAGCATCTAAAACTAATGACATTGCAGGTGATGGCACGACTACAGCTACAGTTTTAGCTCAAGCTATAATTAATACTGGCTTAAAAAACGTTGCTGCAGGAGCAAATCCAATGGATCTTAAAAGAGGTATTGACAAAGCAGTAAATACCGTTGTTGCTGAGCTAAAAAAGCTTTCAAAAGAAGTCGGCTCAGACAATGATAAGATCAAGCAAGTTGCTACAATATCAGCTAACAATGACGAAGCAGTAGGTTCATTAATTGCTGAAGCAATGAAAGTAGTTGGGAATGATGGTGTAATTACTGTTGAAGAAGCAAAAGGAACAGAAACTGAAGTTAAAACTGTAGAAGGTATGCAGTTTGATCGTGGTTACTTATCTCCTTACTTTGTAACTAACCCTGAAAAAATGATCACTGAATTAGAGAATCCTCATATTTTAATATATGATAAAAAAATCTCTAACATGAAAGATCTTCTACCTGTACTTGAACCAGTTGCTCAATCTGGAAATCCTTTATTGATCATCGCAGAGGATGTTGATGGTGAAGCTTTAGCTACATTGGTGGTGAATAAAATAAGAGGCTCATTAAAAATTGCTGCTGTTAAAGCACCGGGATTTGGTGACAGAAGAAAAGCAATGCTTGAAGATATTGCTATTCTTACGGGAGGTAGTGTAATCTCTGAAGACAGTGGTTTTAAATTAGAAAATGCAACCATGGACATGTTGGGTACTTGTGAAAAAATTGAAATTGACAAGGACAATACAACAATTGTAAATGGCGCAAGTTCTAAAGATGACATCTTAGCTAGGACTAATCAAATCAAAGCTCAAATTGAATCTACTACATCTGATTATGATAAAGAAAAACTTCAAGAAAGACTGGCTAAACTAGCTGGCGGTGTAGCTGTACTTTATGTAGGTGCTGCAACTGAAGTTGAAATGAAAGAGAAAAAAGACAGAGTTGATGATGCATTAGCAGCTACTAGAGCGGCTGTTGAAGAAGGAATTATTCCTGGTGGTGGTGTAGCTTACATTAGAGCTGCCAATTCTTTAGATGAGAAATCTGGTATTAATGAAGATGAGAATACTGGAATTAAAATTATTAAAAGAGCCATTGAAGAACCCTTAAGAGCAATCATTGAAAATGCTGGTGGTGAAGGAGCTGTAATTGTTCAAAAAGTGAAAGAAGGAAAAGATGACTTTGGATATAATGCTCGCACAGATAAATATGAGAACTTATACAAATCTGGTGTTATTGATCCAACAAAAGTATCAAGAAGTGCATTAGAAAATGCAGCTTCAATTGCTTCAATGCTACTAACAACTGAATGTGTTATTGCAGATGAAGAATCTGAAGAACCTGCAATGCCTATGGGAGGTGGAGGAATGCCAGGAGGAATGCCAGGCATGATGTAAAATCATCTCTATTATCTAATTAAAGCCCCATTTTGGGGCTTTTTTTTTGCCATAAACAGTTAATTATATGTTAACATGCAGCGAGTTTTGCTTATTTCCTTTATATTGAAATGGAATGAAAAGCCAGCACATAAGATTAATAATTTTTCTTGCGTCTATTGCACTTATTGGAGTATTAATCAATCAAGTTTTTTGGATTAGAAAAGAAATCTCTATTCAAAAAAATAAACTTGAAGAACAAAAAACCTCACTTCATTTAAAAAAAGAACAATTTGAGAATGTGGTGACTATTGCCTTAGTCAATGTAAGAGATGAATTATTATCTCTCAACAAAGAACTATCAGGTCTTTATTTAGAACCAGTAAAACAAATAACCCCTAATTATTTTGTAGTCAGCTTCTATGACACTATCAACCCAAATCTATTAGAAAATCTATTGGTTGAAAAATTTGAACAATACAACATACTTGAGAAATTTGAATATGGCATTTATGACTGCTTTGCAGATTCAATGATATTTGACAGATATGTAGACCTTAGTGACAATCGACTAGAAAGAGGTGTAGTATCAACAGTTCAAAATAAAAAATGGAATCATGACGGTCATTATTTTGGTGTTTATTTTTCTGAAAAAAAAGATATTCTCCCAAGTCCCCATCAAGAAATATCAGCTTTTTTAATTATATCAACAATAGTGGTTTTAATTGTTTTTTTCATTCTAACCTATGCCATTCTAGTGATTCTTCAACAAAAAAGATTAAGTGAAGTCAAAACAGATTTTATTAATAACATGACACATGAATTAAAAACGCCTATCTCGACTATTGGACTATCTAGTGAAGTCCTATTAAAAGAAGATATATTAAAAGACCCAAAGCGTATTAAACAATATGCTAAAATTATTAAGACTGAAAATAATAGATTACAATCTCAAGTAGAAAAAGTACTTCATCTGGCTAAACTTGATAAAGGAAAAATGGAGCTTAACAAAGAACTAATAAATTTACATGAGCTTATAGATGAAAGCATTCAAGTTTTTGATCTTACTATTAATAAAAGAAATGGAACTATTAATAAAAATTTACTTGCCAACGAATCAAAAATATTTTTAGATAAAGACCATATCACCAATGTTATTTACAATTTATTAGATAATGCTAATAAATACAGTCCAGGATCTCCCATTATAGATATAAGCTCAAGAAATATTAAAAACGGAATTGAAATATCTGTTAAAGACAAAGGGATTGGGCTATCACCCAATCAGAGTAAGCTGGTATTTGATAAATTTTATAGGGTGCCTACTGGAAGTATTCACAATGTGAAAGGATTTGGACTTGGACTTTATTATGTGAAATTCATAATAAATAAACACGCTGGCAATATTATTGTTAATAGTAAATTAAATCAAGGGTGCGAGTTTGTATTCTGGCTTCCTTTTAAATAGACACATGAAGATCCTGTTAGTAGAAGACGATATGAATTTAGGATTTGTTATTCAAGACAATCTTAAAATGAATGGGTATAAAGTACATTTAGCAAAAAACGGAAAGTCTGGGCTTACAGCATTTCATGAAAATCATTTTGACCTATGTATCCTAGATATTATGCTCCCTGAAAAGGATGGCTTTACATTAGCTGAAGACATTAGAAAAACAGACCAGAACACACCCATTATCTTTCTGACAGCAAAATCGATGACTGAAGATAAAATAAAAGGCTTTTTAGCTGGCGGAGATGATTATATCACAAAGCCATTTATAATGGATGAATTCCTTTTAAGGATAAAAGCAATTTTAAAAAGAACTGGAGTTAGATCAGTTGAAAAGGCAGGCTATCAGATTGGAGAGTTATACTTTGATACTGAAAACTTTATTCTAAATGACAATGGTCTAAAAATAAACCTCACTAAAAAAGAAGCAGAAATCTTAAAGCTACTATGTTCGAAAAAAGGGACTGTAGTTGAACGAGAATTAATACTTAATATGGTCTGGGGAGATGATAATTATTTCAATGGTAGAAGCTTAGATGTGTTTATTTCCAAACTTAGAAAATACCTCTCTTCGGATAGTAATATTTTATTAAGCAATGTTCATGGAATAGGGTTCTGTCTTAAAGACCAATCTTAATTTTCAATAGGAAATGTCAAGTGAGCTACCATTGCATGTCTTTCAAATGACAGTAACCAATAATGTAAAATATTTGGGTCATTTTCATCTAAATGCAAAATAGGACCATCTACTCCAAAAAAGTGACTATCTACCCATTTTCCTTCACTGTCAATTATTAAACCATAATAAGGACTATTACTTACACTATTTTTTGTTGCCTTGTTATATGGCTCATAAAATCCATGATTTCCTATTCCCATTGGTTTTTTATAAGCATTATTATAATCTTCAATAGGGAACTGCAATAATTCACTTTTCCTTACTCCTCCTATAACAACTCTTGTAAGGTGAGAAGTATCTGTGTTTCTTGCAAAAGTAAGATCAAACTCATAACATTTTTCATTTGAATTGTTCTTTGATATTGTTTCTCTTACAACCACCTTTTTAGGAATTCCAAGCATACTTAAAGTAGTAGGTCTAGGGTCTTTTGTGTCATAAATGCCAGGCCATTGAAAAGTTGAATAGGTAGTGGAGTCTGTCAACATATCATTTATAGAAATAGGGTTTTTAGGACAGACTATGTTTTTATATTTAGTTTTCCTTGCGCCAGTCATTGGATACCATTTCATTCTATGATCTTCAAATGGAACTACTATTTCTGTATCTACTTTTCTGAGAATATCAAAATTTATAACCTCTTTTTCAGGCTCTGTATAATTCTCTAAATAATCAACATATTCATTAAACAATAATTTACCTTCATTCACTTCATTAAATAATTCTCTGTATAACTCCTTTGGAAAATCAAACCATCCATGATACAAAGGGGAATGGTTTCCTTTTTCACCTGTAAATGTAATTACTTCCCAAGCATAAGAATTCAAACAATTTCTAGCTAAATCTACCCTTGTTGTAATTCCACCTTCTTCATTTAACACTCCCGTTTCAAAATCATCATTATTAAATCTAACTTGCTGTCTATTCCACTCAGCATTAATAATTCCAATTTTCTTTAAATAATCATCCTTAGCTGTATGGTCAGGGATAGTCGGCATCCATGCTAATAGATCAATATTTTCAATAATAATGGAGTCACTGAACTGATTATCAGGTAAAATATAAATTGAAAAATTATTTTTCCCATTTCTAAGCACTTCAAAAGTACTATGCTCATACTTATTCCATAAAACTGATCTAGTTTCGATGTCATTATTATCTGGATAATCTTCATCTGTTAATTCTCTAACATCAGATTGATAAACTTGAATATTTTCATTGCTTTTATTCTGTTCATCATCTTGATGACAACTCACCAATAACATTAAACCAAACACTATTAAAAATTGAATACTTTTTTTCATTGATTTTTTAATTTACTAATCCTGCTCCTTTTTTAATTTCCTCTACCACTGAAGGGTCTAAAAGGGTAGATGTATCACCTAAATTTGAAGCGTCACCTTCAGCTACTTTTCTTAAAATCCTTCTCATGATCTTGCCAGACCTAGTCTTAGGTAATCCACTTACAAATTGAATCTTATCTGGTTTTGCTATTGGACCAATTTCTTTAACAATTTGAGCAACAACTTCTTTTTGCATCTTATCTTCATCTTCCATCGAAGTGCAAATTATATAAGCATAAATCCCCTGCCCCTTTATGTCATGAGGGAACCCAACAACTGCTGATTCAACTACATCATTATGGGTATTAATTGCACATTCCACTTCTGCCGTTCCTATTCTATGTCCTGAAACATTCATCACATCGTCTACCCTTCCCGTTATTCTATAAAAACCATCTTTATCCCTTTTGCACCCATCCCCAGTAAAGTATTTCTCCTTATAAGTAGAAAAATAAGTAGTTCTACACCTCTCATGATCACCCCATGTTGTCCTTAACATGGATGGCCATGGGAATTGAATACATAGATTACCTTCTACATCATTTCCTTCAATTACATTACCTTCTGCATCAACCAAACATGGCTGAATACCAGGAAGAGGCAAAGTAGCAAAGGTGGGCTTCAACTTCGTAATTCCAGCCAATGGTGATATCATAATACCCCCAGTTTCTGTTTGCCACCATGTATCTACAATTGGGCAATTCTCTTTACCAATATTCTCATGATACCAATTCCAAGCTTCTTCATTGATTGGTTCTCCAACACTCCCTAAAACTCTTAAAGAAGAAAGGTCATGCTTTTCTACAAAACTCAAATCATAAGCCTGCAATGCTCTTATGGCAGTTGGAGCTGTATAAAATAATGTAACTTTATGTTTTTCAACTACTTCCCAAAACCTTCCTGCATCTGGAAAAGTAGGAACACCTTCAAACATCAATGTTGTAGCACCAGCTAATAAAGGACCATAAATAATATATGAATGTCCTGTAATCCATCCAATATCTGCTGTACACCAATAGATATCATCATCATTATACTGAAAAACATTTCTAAAAGAATATTCAGTATAAACCATATATCCACCAGTAGTATGCACCACCCCTTTTGGCTGACCCGTTGATCCAGAAGTGTATAAAATAAATAACTCATCCTCTGCATCCATTATTTCTGGACCTGCACCAGCTTGTACTTTATTGATTTCATCATGCCACCAAACATCTCTTCCAGCAATCATATCTACATTTCCGTCTAATCTTTGAAATACAATATTCACATTTACACATGAGCAGTGCTGTAAAGCATCATCAGCAATTTGCTTTAATTGAATTTGCTTATTTCCTCTAACTCCAAAATCTGATGTGATCAACATTTTAGCTTCAGCATCATTAATCCTATCTGCAAGAGCTTTTGCACTAAAACCTGCAAATACTACGGAATGAATTGCACCTATTCTAGCACATGCTAATACTGCAATTGCTAATTCCGGTACCATAGGCATATAAAGACAAACACGATCCCCTTTTTTAATCCCATTATTCTTTAACATTTGAGCAGCTACTTCAACTCTTTGATGTAACTCATTATAAGAAATATGAACTGCTTCTGCTTTAGGGTCATTGGGCTCCCAAATAATGGCAGCTTTATCTCCTTTCGATGCTAAATGCCTGTCTAAACAATTTTCAGTGATATTCAATTTTCCATTAATAAACCACTGAATATCTGGCTGGTTGAAGTCCCATTTCACAACCTCATCCCATTTTTGTCTCCATTTAAATGATGAAGCAATCTTAGACCAATAGGATGCAGGATCTTCAATACTTTGTGTATATGCATCCTGATATTCGGAAAATGTGTTTATTTTTTTCATAACAATTCTTCTTTAACTATCCGAAAATAATTATTTATCAATCAATTTAAAAACATCCAGCTTAATCCCATTTTAAAATACCTGTCTGGAAATGGATAATGCAATGCACTAAAATAGTTGTAACCCATTAACCCTGCATTTGCATGAGTAATAGAAAATGAAAACTTCACCCTTTGTATTTTAGCATTTAAATAAAAATCGGTAACAGCATAGGCATTCTGCAACCTTTCATTGCTTATAAAAAACATACCAATATCAGGAGCGTAATCCATTAAATAAAAATCAGAATACATTTTAGCTTGCATCCCTATATTTAGCTTAAGTGCAGATTTAAAAGCATCAAAATTGTAAGAAACGTCTATTAAACCAACCCATTCTGGTAGTCTATATATATTTAAACCACCTTGATATTGATAACAGATTGAAGGATTAATTTTCCATTTTTTAAAATCTAGCTTTTTACTTATCTGTGTTTGTATTACTTGAGTTACACCATCAAATTGCTCTGGCAAACCAAGGTAATTTAAAAATATTGGATCAAAAATATCAGTATAATTAGTACTAAGGTTCCAATTATTATAGAACATCCCTCCATTAATATTTAAAATTTGTTGATCTGTAAATGAGTTTTGCCAATAGGAATGATTGCCAGTATACCTTAATAATTCATAAGCTGGTGTTATATTCTCAAATTTTCCATTTACAGAAAATCTAACTTTTTTAACTTTATAATTCATTCCAGCATTGTAAATAAAATCTCCTTCTCTATAACCACTTATAAAATAAGAACCTCCAGTATTAAATTGTCCATTTTTAAATTTCAATTTATATGCTGATCTAAGGTTTAGATTATAAAATGAAGTGTCAATATTTTTATTAATATGATTTATAATATTATAAGAAATCCCTAGTGTAAAAACACTAGAACTTGAGCTATCTTTCTCCTTATTGAAGTTATATACAAGCTCCCCTTTAATATTATTTTTTAATAATGTATCATAAGTAGCATTGGTATCTAGAATTGAAAGCCAATCATAATTACCTGATATTGAATCAAAATAGGTTCTTGATTGACCTGAATATAAGAAATCCAACACCAATTCTTGCCTCCTATTTACATTAGAAGAATCCTTTTTATTGCTTAAAATTAATTTTTGATTTAATCCTGCCTTATGTAAAATGTCTTTTGAAAAAGCATCCGATAAATTTACATCCATCAGCAATCTGTTTCTACTAAAAAAAACATCCTCTGTGAAATTAGAATCATTTTGTATACCACCATTTTGCTCATGAAAATAACGATGATGCTTATAATATAGCTTAGCAGAATAAAGTGAATTAGAAGGGTTATAAGTAAAATTAGATTGAAAAAAATTATGATTGGTAGCCTGGTTCTGATAGTAACCATCATAATTATTTTTTAAAAAATGAATGGCATAATTAACCCCCTGTTTAATATTCTGAGAATGAAATACTGAAAAAAATTGTTCTTGATTTGGCCCAAGAAAATAAGTAACATCTACAACAGGTTGCTGAATATCAAAAGAAGGTAAATCCAATGGCTCATTTACAAAAAAAGGATTCTGAGAAATACCTTTATTATTCTCATTAAAATATAATCCCCTTGACAGACTACCTGCAGCTCCAAATGTTAGTTCTCTAAAACTCGAGTCAGTTTGATGAAAATACATGAAATTAATAGAGTCAATTGATGTATATGTTTGACTATATCCTACATTATTAACAATAACAATTAATAACAAAAAGACTCTATTTTTAAATTCTCTCATTTATACAAAAATAAAAAAGGTTGCTACCAAATAATGATAACAACCTTTTTCTATTTAAAATATATACATTAGGCCTGTGTTTCAGGACCTCCAAAATTTAAAGGAATATTAATCTGATCATCTTCTCTAATAGATCCTATTGCATCCTCATATTTAGAAATGTTATCATTTAGAGCTCTCAATAGCTTTTTAGCATGCTCTGGAGTCATAACAATTCTAGATTTCACTCTTCCTTTTGGAACTCCTGGCATAATTCGAATGAAATCAAAAATAAATTCTGAAGGTGAATGAGTAATTATAGCCAAATTAGAATAAACACCTTCAGCCACTTCTTCTGACAATTCAATGTTTAATCCTTTTTGATTTTCTTTTTGATCACTCATAACCTAAATAGTTTTATTGATTACTTACAGATTCAACAGTCTCTTCTGTTTCTTCATTATTTTCAGTCAATCTTTGGTAATCTACCTTAGACCCTACAATTAGCTCTTGGTAATCTCTCATTCCAGTACCTGCAGGAATTTTATGTCCTACAATTACATTTTCTTTCAATCCTCTTAAATGGTCTACTTTACCAGCTACAGCAGCCTGATTCAGCACTTTAGTTGTCTCCTGAAAAGAAGCTGCAGAAATAAAGCTATCTGTATGCAATGATGCTTTAGTAATACCTTGTAATAAAGGTTTAGCTGTTGCATTTAATGCATCTCTAGCTTCTGCTTGTTTAGCATCATTTCTCTTAAGCATTGAGTTTTCATCTCTCAATTTTCTTGCTGAAACAACTTGCCCTTTATGTAGGTTCTTAGAATCTCCAGCGTCTTCAATTACTTTTTTACCAAAGACTAAATCATTTTCTTCAATGAACTCCCACTTATTAACTGCATTCTTCTCTAAGAATTTGGTGTCACCTGGATCAACAATCTCAACTTTTCTCATCATTTGTCTAACAATTACCTCAAAATGCTTGTCATTGATCTTCACTCCTTGTAATCGATAAACTTCCTGGATCTCATTAACAATATATTCCTGAACAGCAGTAGGTCCTTTTATAGAAAGTATATCTGCTGGAGTAGTTGCACCATCAGATAAAGACTGACCAGCCTTCACATAATCATTAGCCTGTACAAGTATATGTCTAGATAACGGAACAAGGTATTTTTTAATCTCCCCCGTTTTAGCTTCAATAATAACTTCTCTGTTACCTCTTTTGATTTTTCCATAAGAAGCAACTCCATCAATTTCTGAAACTACAGCTGGGTTTGAAGGATTTCTCGCTTCAAACATCTCTGTAACCCTTGGCAGACCACCAGTAATATCGCCTGACTTACCTGATTTTCTAGGGATTTTTACTAGAATATCACCTGCAGAAATTGAAGCTCCTTCCTTCACAATAACATGAGCATCAACAGGTAAATTATATGATTTTAGCTCCTCACCTTTCTTATCAACAATATTTACAGTTGGAATCTTCTTTTTGTCTCTATTATCTTTAATAACAATTTCAGCAAATCCTGTTTGCTCATCAACCTCTTCTCTATAAGTAATCCCTTCTTCTAGATGTTCAAACGCTACCTTACCATCTAATTCAGATAAAATAACAGCATTATATGGATCCCATTTACAAATTAGATCTCCTTTTTTAACTTTCTTTTTATTCTTAGCAAAGATATGTGATCCATAAGGTATATTATTATTCATGAAAATATTACCCGAGCTATCAACAATTCTCATCTCACCTGCTCTACCTATAACTATTTCCACTTCTTCACCTTCTGTATTCTTTTTCACAACAGTATTCAGTCCTTCTATTTCTAAAGTACCATTGTTCTTAGCCCTTAATTCTGCTTCATCAGCAATATTAGATGCAGTACCACCAACGTGGAAAGTCCTTAGAGTTAACTGAGTACCAGGTTCACCTATCGATTGAGCAGCGATAACTCCAACTGCTTCACCTTTCTGAACTATTTTTCCATTAGCTAAATTTCTTCCATAACACTTACTACAAACACCTCTTTTCAATTCACATGTAAGTACGGAACGAATTTCAATTGATTCAATTTCTGCATTTTCAATAGCTGTTGCTATATCTTCATTGATTTCTTCACCTTCATTAATGATAATATCACCGGTTTCAGGATGCTCAATATCAAATAATGGAACTCTACCTAAAATTCTATCATAAAGAGTTTCAACTATCTCGTCATCTTTCTTTAATGCAGAAACAGTAAGACCTCTTAAAGTTCCACAATCTTCTTCATTAATAACAACATCCTGAGCAACATCCACCAATCTTCTTGTTAAATAACCAGCATCCGCTGTCTTTAATGCAGTATCTGCAAGCCCTTTACGAGCACCGTGAGTAGATATAAAATATTCTAAAATTGATAGTCCTTCTTTAAAGTTAGATAAAATTGGATTTTCAATAATATCCTGCCCACCAGTTGCTCCTGATTTTTGTGGCTTTGCCATTAATCCTCTCATACCAGAAAGCTGACGAATCTGTTCTTTTGATCCTCTCGCTCCTGAATCCATCATCATATAAATAGAATTAAATCCTTGACGATCATTCTTTAATTTTTCCATTAAAGTAAAAGTCAACCTAGTATTAGTATGAGACCATATATCAATAATCTGGTTATACCTTTCATTATTGGTAATTAATCCCATATTATAGTTCAATTTCACTTCATCAACCTGACCACGTGCTTTATTAATTAGAATATCCTTTTCTTTTGGAATTTGCACATCTGATAAATTAAAGGACAGTCCTCCTTTAAAAGCCATGTAATATCCTAAGTTCTTAATTTCATCAAGGAATTTAGCAGTATCTGGAACACCTGTTGTTTTAATGATCCTAGAAATAATATCCCTTAAAGATTTTTTAGAAAGTACTTCATTAATATAACCAACTTCAGGTGGAACCATTTCATTAAAAATGATTCTTCCAGTAGTAGTTTCAATAACATGATTAACAGGCTCCCCATCTACAACATCATCTACCTTAACTTTTATCATTGCATGAAGAGAAAGTATGCCTTCATTATAAGCAATCTTTACCTCTTCAGAAGAATAAAAAGTCATTCCTTCACCTTTTACAGGTTCCTCTTTTGTGCTTTTCTTAGCTTTAGTAATATAATATAATCCTAAAACCATATCCTGAGATGGCACTGTAATAGGTGCACCATTAGCAGGATTTAAAATATTATGAGAAGCCAACATTAATAGCTGTGCTTCCAATATAGCTGCATTTCCTAAAGGAACATGAACTGCCATCTGGTCACCATCAAAATCGGCATTAAATGCTGTACATACCAATGGATGTAACTGAATAGCTTTTCCTTCAATTAATTTTGGTTGAAAAGCCTGAATACCTAATCTGTGAAGAGTTGGTGCCCGATTCAACATGACTGGATGTCCTTTCAATACATTTTCAAGAATATCCCATACTACTGGTTCTTTTCTATCAACTATCTTTTTTGCTGATTTTACAGTTTTAACTATACCTCTTTCTATCATTTTTCTGATAATAAAAGGTTTAAATAGTTCAGCAGCCATATTTTTAGGTAAACCGCATTCATGCAATTTTAAAGTTGGTCCAACAACAATTACAGAACGAGCTGAATAATCAACTCTTTTACCTAATAAATTTTGTCTGAACCTACCTTGTTTACCTTTTAAGCTATCAGATAAAGATTTCAAAGGTCTGTTCTTATCTGTTTTTACAGCACTTGACTTCCTTGAATTATCAAATAGAGAATCAACAGATTCTTGAAGCATCCTCTTTTCGTTTCTTAAAATAACTTCTGGAGCTTTAATCTCGATTAGTCTCTTTAACCTATTATTTCTAATGATTACCCTTCTATATAGGTCATTTAAGTCAGACGTAGCAAATCTACCTCCATCCAATGGAACTAATGGTCTAAGGTCTGGTGGAATTACAGGTACCACTTTTACGATCATCCACTCAGGCTTGTTATCTATTCTTGAATTAGCTTCTCTGAATGATTCAATAACCTGAAGTCTTTTTAATGCTTCATTTTTACGTTGCTGAGATGTTTCATTATGTGCTTGATGTCTTAGCTCATAAGACCTTGCATCTAAATCCTCATTTTGAAGCAAGTCATGTAAAGCTTCAGCACCCATTTTAGCAATAAACTTATTAGGATCTGAATCTTCTAAATATTGATTCTCTTTTGGTAAAGTTTCTAGTATATCTAAATATTCTTCTTCAGATAAAAAATCCATTTTTTGCAATGGTTCTTCTTCTGCATTTACTGCAATTCCCGGTTGAATAACAGCATACCTTTCATAATATATGATCTGATCCAGTTTTTTAGTAGGAAGCCCCAATAAATAACCAATTTTATTAGGTAAAGACTTGAAATACCAAATATGTGCTACAGGAACAACCAAACCTATGTGTCCCATTCTTTCTCTTCTTACCTTTTTTTCTGTAACCTCAACTCCACATCTATCACATACAATACCCTTATATCTTATTCTTTTATATTTTCCACAATGACATTCATAATCTTTTACTGGACCGAATATCCTTTCACAGAACAAACCATCTCTTTCAGGCTTATAAGTCCTGTAATTTATAGTTTCAGGCTTAAGCACCTCACCATGAGACCTTTCTAGAAGAATCTCTGGTGATGCTAAACTGATAGTTATTCTATTAAATTCGCTGTTAACTTTATATTCTTTTCTAAAAGCCATAAATTTTATTTTTAAGTTGTAACAACTTTGCTTCAATGATCACTCATTGAAAGCTGATTAATTAATCTAATGCTATATTCAATCCTAGTCCTTGTAATTCATTTAACAATACATTAAATGATTCTGGAATACCAGGTATTGGCAGGTTTTTACCTTTAACGATACATTCATAAGCCCTTGCTCTTCCTTGAACATCATCGGATTTAACAGTCAATATTTCTTGAAGAACGTTTGATGCTCCAAATGCTTCAAGAGCCCATACTTCCATTTCACCAAAACGCTGACCACCAAATTGAGCTTTACCTCCTAATGGCTGCTGCGTAATTAATGAATAAGGTCCTATAGATCTAGCATGCATTTTATCATCAACCATGTGACTTAATTTCAGCATGTAAATAATACCTACTGTTGCTGGCTGATCAAATCTTTCTCCAGTACCACCATCAAATAAATAGGTTTTACCATTTCTAGGAACTTCAGCATCATCAGTATATTGATTGATGTCATCTAAGCTAGCTCCATCGAAAATTGGAGTAGAAAACTTCATTCCTAATTTTTCTCCAGCCCACCCAAGAACAGTCTCATAGATCTGTCCCAAGTTCATCCTTGAAGGTACACCTAATGGGTTCAAAACTATATCAACAGGAGTGCCATCTTCTAAGAATGGCATATCTTCTTCACGAACAATCTTAGCAACAATACCTTTGTTACCATGACGACCCGCCATTTTATCTCCTACTTTCAACTTTCTCTTTTTAGCTAGATATACTTTTGCTAATTGAATAATTCCAGTTGGTAATTCATCGCCAACTGATATCTGAAATTTCTTTCTTTTGAAATTACCGATTAAATCATTGGCCTTCAACATATAATTATGTAATGTTCTTTCAATTAAAGAATTTGCATCATCATCTGAAGTCCAACCTTTTGGATTAACATGAAGGAAATCAACATCCTTAAATGCCTTTTCTGAGAACTTAACACCTTTCTTAATGATCTCCTCTTTGAAAATATTAAAGACACCTTGAGATTTATTGCTTCCTATAATTTTAATTAGCTTACCAGTTAAAATTGCTTTTAATTCGGTCAACTCCTTATCCATTTCAGCATCCATTTGCTCTAGAATAGGCTTATCAGCAGCTTTAGACCTTCTATCCTTAACTGCTTTTGAAAACAACTTTTTGTCAATTACAACTCCAGTTACTGAAGGTGAAACTTTTAATGATGCATCTTTAACATCACCTGCTTTATCACCAAAAATTGCTCTTAATAATTTTTCTTCTGGTGAAGGATCGCTTTCTCCTTTTGGTGTGATTTTACCAATAAGAATATCTCCTTCTTTAACTTCAGCACCAACACGGATAATACCATTTTCATCCAGATCTTTAGTAGCTTCTTCACTAACATTAGGTATATCAGAAGTCAATTCTTCTAATCCTCTTTTCGTGTCTCTAACGTCTAAACTAAATTCATCTACATGAACAGATGTATAGACATCCTCTTTAACTACTCTTTCTGAAATAACGATAGCATCCTCAAAATTATATCCTTTCCAAGGCATAAATGCAACTTTTAGGTTTTGACCTAAAGCTAATTCACCTTTTTGAGTACCATATCCTTCAACTAATACCTGACCCTTCTTTATCTTGTCACCTTTTTTTACAATAGGTCTTAAGTTAATAGAACTACCTTGATTGGTTTTTTGGAATTTAGTTAACCCATACACTTTTACATCATCTTCAAACCTAACCAATCGATCATTATCATCAAAATTGTACATGACATGAATCTCATTGGCATCAACATATTCAACTACTCCATTATCCTCTGCATGTATCAATACTCTTGAATCACGTGCTACTAATTCTTCAATTCCAGTTCCAACAATAGGAGAATTTGGATTTAATAAAGGTACAGCTTGACGTTGCATATTAGACCCCATCAATGCTCTATTTGCATCATCATGTTCTAAGAATGGAATACATGAAGCAGCAATAGATGCAATTTGGTTAGTACCAACATCAATTAAGTTAATCTCCTTTTTCTCTGGAACTGGGAAATCACCTTCAAATCTGGCAATTACATTATCATTAACAAAATTTCCATCTTTATCAATCTTAGCATTTGCCTGAGCAATGTATTTATTGTCTTCTTCTTCAGCACTTAAGAAAATTGGTTTTTTATTAAATTTAATTTTACCTTTTTCTACTTCTCTATAAGGAGTTTCAATAAACCCTAAACGATTAACTTTAGCATAAACACACAATGAAGAAATTAAACCAATATTTGGTCCTTCAGGTGTTTCAATAGTACATAACCTTCCATAGTGAGTGTAATGTACATCCCTCACCTCAAATCCAGCTCTTTCTCTAGTTAAACCACCTGGTCCTAATGCTGACATTCTCCTTTTATGAGTAACCTCAGCCAAAGGATTGGTTTGATCCATAAATTGAGATAATTGGTTAGTCCCAAAAAACGAATTAATTACACTAGATAATGTTTTAGCATTAATCAAATCAATAGGTGTAAAGACTTCATTGTCTCTAACATTCATTCTCTCTCTAATAGTTCTAGCCATTCTTGCCAATCCAACACCAAACTGACTGTATAATTGTTCACCAACAGTTCTTACACGTCTGTTACTAAGGTGATCTATATCATCAACATCTGCTTTAGAGTTAATTAAAGCAATTAACTGTTTAATGATAGAAATAATATCATTTTTAGTCAGTACTCTTTGATCAGCAGCTGCATCTAAGCCTAGCTTTTTATTAATTCTGTATCTTCCTACCTCACCTAGATCATATCGTTGTTCAGAGAAAAACAATTTATCAATAACCCCTCTTGCAGTTTCTTCATCAGGTGGTTCAGCATTTCTCAGCTGTCTATAGATTAATTCCACTGCTTCTTTTTCAGAATTAGAGGTATCCTTTTGTAAAGTATTATAAATAATCGCAAAATCAGCAGAGTTAACATTTTCCTTATGAAGGATGACAGTTTTAACTCCTGCTTCTAAGATCATTTCAACATGCTCTTTTTCAATAATAGTTTCTCTTTCAATGATTACCTCATTTCTTTCAATAGAAACTACTTCACCTGTATCTTCATCTACAAAATCTTCGACCCATGATTTAAGAACTCTTGCTGCTAATTTTCTATCTATAGCTTTATTTAAAGCAGCTTTTGTAGCTTTAATTTCATCAGCAAGATCAAATATTTCTAAAATATCCTTATCACTTTCATATCCAATAGCTCTGAATAAAGTGGTAACAGGTAATTTCTTTTTACGATCAATATAAGCATACATGACATTATTAATGTCAGTTGCAAATTCTATCCATGATCCTTTAAATGGTATTACTCTAGCTGAGTAAAGCTTTGTTCCATTTGCATGTCTGCTCTGTCCAAAGAATACACCAGGAGATCTATGTAATTGAGATACAATTACACGTTCTGCACCATTAACTACAAATGACCCCTTTGGAGTCATGTAAGGAATGGTCCCTAGATATACTTCTTGTACTATTGTTTCAAAATCCTCATGTTCTGGATCTGTACAATATAATTTCATTACAGCTTTAAGCGGAACTGAATATGTTAATCCTCTTTCAATACATTCAGTGATTGTATATCTAGGTGGATCAATAAAATAATCCAAAAATTCTAGAACAAATTGATTCCTAGTATCAGTAATTGGAAAATTTTCACTGAAAACTTTAAAAAGACCTTCATCTATTCTGTTTTCAGAGGTTGTTTCAAGCTGAAAAAACTCTTGAAATGATTTTAATTGTATATCCAAAAAATCCGGATATGAAAAACGATGCTGACTTGAAGCAAAGTTAATTCGTTTTGTTACATTATCTACTGTTGCCAAGGCTATGAATTTTAGTTGATTAAAAGGTGAAAACTGGTAAAGGCCCAAGCTCTTGCTCAGGCCTTAATTACTTCAAAAGAAATTACTTCAACTCTACTTCAGCACCTGCTTCTTCTAGAGCTTTTTTAATTCCTTCAGCTTCGTCTTTACCTACTCCTTCTTTTACAGCTTTAGGAGCACTATCAACTATTTCTTTTGCTTCTTTTAATCCTAATCCTGTTAGTTCTTTTACAGCTTTTACTACTTGTAATTTTGAACCACCTGGAGCAGTTAAGATAACATCGAACTCAGATTTCTCTTCAGCTGAATCGGCATCACCACCTCCAGCACCTGGAGCTGCAACCGCAACTGCTGCTGCTGCTGGTTCAATACCATATTCTTCCTTAAGAACTTCTGCAAGTTCATTTACTTCTTTTACAGTTAAGTTTACCAACTCTTCTGCTATAGCTTTTACATCTGCCATTTTTCTTTGTTTTTATAAAAAGTTATATTCTTTTTTATTATTAATTATTAAGATTCTTTTTCTGATAAAGTTTTTACTATGCCTGCGATAGTACTTTTACTGGATGTTAATGCCGATAAAACATTTTTTGCAGGTGACTGAAGTAATCCAATTACTTCTCCAATCAATTCATTTTTAGACTTAATATCTACTAATGTTTTTAATTGATCATCCCCTACAAATACCGTTTCTTCAACATATGCTCCTTTAAGGATCGGTTTATCATTTTTCTTTCTAAAATCCTTAATTAATTTTGCTGGAGCATTTCCTACCTCTGAAATCATAATTGCAGTAGGTCCAGGTAATACATCGTAAAGCTCAGATAAATCTTTATCTTTTACATTTTCCATTGCTTTTTTAAGCAATGTGTTTTTTACAACACTTAGCTTTATATCCTTCGCAAAACACTGTCTTCTTAAAGAGCTGGTTGCTATAGCATCCAATTCTGAAATATCAGTAATGTATATTACACCATTACTATCCAGCTTTTCGCTTAGATCATTAATTGCCGACTGTTTTTCTTCTTTAGTCATTTTGTAAAAATTTTATATGCAAATTATGCATCAATAGATTTAGGTTCTACTTTAACTCCAGGACTCATAGTACTAGAAAGCACAATGCTTTTCAAATATGATCCCTTTGCAGATGAGGGTTTTAATCTCATTAAAGCAGCAACTAATTCATTAGCATTATCTGCAATTTTATTAGCATCAAAAGAAGCTTTTCCAATAGCCGCATGAATAATTCCATTTTTATCAACTTTAAAATCGATCTTACCAGCTTTAACATCTGTTACAGCTTGCGAAATATTCATTGTTACTGTTCCCGTTTTTGGATTAGGCATTAATCCTCTAGGACCAAGAATTCTACCTAATGCACCAACTTTACCCATTACTGAGGGCATTGTAATAATTACATCTACATCGGTCCATCCTTTCTTGATCTTATCAACATATTCATCCAATCCAACAAAATCAGCACCAGCATCATTTGCTTCTTTTTCTTTATCCGGAGTACACAACACTAAAACTTTTACATCTTTTCCAGTACCATGAGGTAAAGAAACTGTTCCTCTAACCATTTGGTTAGCTTTTTTAGGATCAACTCCTAACCTTACAGCAATGTCTACTGATGGGTCAAATTTTACTTTTGTCATCTCTTTCACAATCTTAGATGCTTCTTCCATAGAATATAGGTTTTCTATATCATATTTTGAAAGAGCGTCTTTTCTATTTTTTGTGAGTGCCATATTCTATAATATTATTCAGATTATTTCCAAGGTGGTTTACCTTTTACATTCAATCCCATGCTTCTAGCTGTTCCTGCTACCATTTTCATAGCAGAATCAACAGTGAAACAATTTAAATCTGGCATCTTATCTTCTGCAATTACCTGTACTTGATCCCAAGTAACAGTACCCACCTTTATCTTATCTGGTTCTTCTGAACCTTTTTTCTTTTTAGCAGCTTCTAATAATTGAACTGCTGCTGGTGGTGTCTTAATTACAAAATCAAAAGATTTGTCAGTAAAAACTGTAATCACACAAGGTAAGATCTTACCAGCCTTTTCTTGTGTTCTTGCATTGAACTGTTTGCAAAATTCCATAATGTTCACACCTTTTGCACCCAATGCTGGGCCAACTGGTGGAGCTGGATTTGCACCTCCTCCTCTAATCTGAAGTTTAATTAATCCACTTACTTCTTTTGCCATTTTTATTATTTATTAAATTATGAATTACAATGGGAAGCATTTATTTCATTGAATTCACAATACCTTTATCCTTCTTTTTCTACTTGCATATAATTAAGCTCTAATGGAGTTTTTCTTCCAAAGATCTTAACCATTACTTTTAATTTTTTCTTTTCTTCATTGATCTCTTCAATAATTCCATTAAAGTTATTGAAAGGACCATCAATTACTTTTACTGATTCTCCAACTACATAAGGAATATTCATTTCTTCATCATGCTCAGCCAACTCATCTACTTTTCCTAAAATCCTATTTACCTCTGACTGACGCATTGGTAACGGATCTCCACCTTTTACTCCACCTAAAAAACCAATTACATTAGTCATTGATTTAATAACATGTTCTACCTCACCAACTAAAGCAGCTTCAATCAGAACGTATCCTGGAAAATAATTTCTTTCCTTAGATATCTTTTTTCCTTTTCTTATTTGATATATTTTTTCAGTAGGAATTAAGACCTGTTCTACATAATCATTTAATTTATGCCTATCAATTTCAAGCTCTAATAATTCCTTTACTTTTTTCTCCTTACCACTAATAGCTCGGATCACATACCATCTTTTTTTAATTTCTCCCATCACTATCTATTATGGTGTTATAAATTCATATATAAATCCAAGTATACCTCTCCAACCCCATTCACCTTCTGGAACAGACCAAATGCCAAATGCATAATCCATTAACCAAATAATTAATGATAAAATCACACTAGTTGTTAGTACAATTATTGAACTGGTTTGAAGGTCTTCCCATGTAGGCCAAGACACCTTATTAGTTAGTTCGTTGATCGTTTCTTCTATATATGTTCTTATTCCTGCCAATCTTTTTTTTTTAAGCACGGATGGAGAGACTCGAACTCCCGACACCTGGTTTTGGAGACCAGTGCTCTACCAACTGAGCTACACCCGTAAAACGCGAATAAAGGCGCCCCATATAATGAAGCACCTTAATTCAAAATTATTTACCTTTTTCAGAATTAATCTGAAATTTCTGTCACCTGTCCAGCACCAACAGTTCTACCACCTTCACGAATAGCAAACCTTAGTCCTTTTGCCATTGCAACACCTGTGATCAACTCAACGTCAATCGTTACATTATCTCCAGGCATTACCATTTCTCTACCTTGCTCTAACTTAATAGTACCAGTAACATCTAATGTTCTAAAATAAAATTGTGGTCTATAATTATTATGGAATGGAGTATGTCTACCTCCTTCTTCTTTTTTAAGAATATAAACCTCTGCTTTAAATTTAGCATGAGGAGTTATAGAACCAGGCTTTGCGATTACCATTCCTCTTTTAATCTGCTCTTTTTCAATTCCTCTTAACAATAAACCAACATTTTCTCCAGCTCTTCCTTCATCAAGAATTTTCCTAAACATTTCAACACCAGTTACAGTAGATGTCATTTTTTCTTCACTTAATCCAACTATATCAACTGTATCACCAGTATTTACAATACCTGCTTCAATTGCACCAGTAGCAACAGTACCACGACCAGTAATAGAGAAAACATCCTCAACAGACATCAAGAAAGGCTTTTCAACATCTCTTTCTGGTGTCTCTATCCAAGTATCAACTGTTTTCATTAATTCCATTACAGAATCAACTCCAGACTGTTCACCATTTAATGCAGCTAAAGCAGATCCTTGAATTATTGGAGTATCATTATATCCATAAGATTCTAATAATTCACCTAATTCCATTTCAACTAACTCTAGCAGCTCTTCATCATCAACAAGGTCAACCTTGTTCATGAAAACTACAATTCTAGGTACATTTACCTGTTTAGCCAATAGAATATGCTCTCTTGTTTGAGGCATCGGTCCATCAGTAGCAGCACATACTAATATTGCTCCATCCATTTGAGCAGCACCAGTTACCATATTCTTTACATAATCAGCGTGACCAGGACAGTCAACGTGAGCATAGTGACGATTCTCTGTTTCATACTCAATGTGTGCAGTATTAATTGTAATACCTCTTTCTTTTTCTTCAGGTGCATTATCAATTTGATCGAAATCTGCTTTCTCTGCCATACCAGCATCAGAAAGAACTTTAGAAATTGCAGCTGTTAAAGTAGTTTTACCGTGATCAACATGACCTATGGTCCCAACGTTGACATGTGGTTTTGTACGTTCAAAATTTGCTTTAGCCATATCCTAGATGTTTATTTAATGTTAATTTTTACTTTACTATTTTATTATTTACTTTTTTAATAATTCAATTCTTGTTGGAGCCAATGACGGGAATTGAACCCGTGACCTCTTCCTTACCAAGGAAGCGCTCTACCCCTGAGCTACATCGGCTAATTAATAACCAAATGAAACCCAAATTAAGAAGAAAAGATAACCTTAGTTATCTGATCTTCTTTTGTCTCTGAGCGGGAGACGAGATTCGAACTCGCGACCCTCAGCTTGGAAGGCTGATGCTCTACCAACTGAGCTACTCCCGCTTTTTCGGTTGACAAATGTAATACTTTTAATTAAAAAAGAGCACATTTGTTTTCATTACCGTCTTCTCCAAATGTGGGGAGAGCAGGATTCGAACCTACGAAGGCGAAGCCATCAGATTTACAGTCTGACCTCGTTGACCGCTTGAGTATCTCCCCAACTTTATATATAAAGAACTTAATGAGCCGATGGAGGGATTCGAACCCACGACCTGCTGATTACAAATCAGCTGCTCTAGCCAACTGAGCTACATCGGCAAATCAAAATTTCAAACAAAAAAAAGACCTTTTCTTTAAAAAAAGGTCTGCAAATGTATAAAAGATTTCGAATATTCTACACAATAAAATGGTATTTTTTTTAGCTACTTAACTAAAAGTTTTCCTTTGTGTTTTTTTAACTGGCGTCTCAATGCGTCAATTGTAACGTCTGTTGCTTCTTCAAATGACTTACATTGCTTCTTTGCAAACAGGTCTTTACCAGGGATATTCAGCTTGATTTCAACAATTTTATTTTGATTCACATCTGACTTATCTATCTTTAAATAAACTTCTGAACCTATTATCTGGTCATAAAACACATTTAACTTACTAAGTCTTTCTTTAATAAAAGCGATCAGCTTCTGATCGGCATTGAAATGTATTGATTGAACTTGTACTTCCATATATATATACTTTTTAGCCTCTAGGATGGGCTTGTTGATGAATATTTTTTAATTTTTCAAATGAATTATGAGTGTATATTTGTGTTGCAGATAAATTTTCATGCCCTAATATCTCTTTAATAGCATTTAAATCAGCACCATTATTCAACATATGAGTGGCAAATGTATGCCTTAAAACATGAGGACTTTTCTTTTGCTGACTTGACACAATTCCAAGGTAATAATTAACTTTTCTATAAACAAATTTTTCATAAATTTTATTACCTGTGTCAGATACAAATAAATATTCATGAACATGACCATATTTCTGTTTTTTCATCTGAATGAACTCTTTTAATTGTTGCAAAAATTCACTGCTTATAGGAACAATTCGCTCTTTATTTCTTTTCCCTAGTACCTTTATTTCATTGTTACCAACATCAACATCTTTTAAATGGGTAAGCTCAGAAAGCCTTATACCAGTATGATATAACATTTTAATTATTAAATAATCCCTTTCCCCAAACAAATCAGGTGAAAAAACACCTCTATTAAAAAGAGATAATATATCTTTTTCTTTCACAAATGTGGGAAGTTTCTTTTCTGTTTTAGGTAATTGCACTTGAATCATAGGTGAAGATTTAACCTCTCCTGATCTTATAAAAAACTTATAAAAAGACTTTAAAGTGCTTAATTTTCTACAAATACTTCTGTTAGAAACTTCATTTCCCATTAAAGAAACTACAAAACTTCTAATATGTATGTATTTAATCTTTTGAAGTGTTAACTCATATTCCTTATCTATATATTGTTCAAATTGAACAAGGTCAGTACGATAAGCTTGTAGCGTATGAAAAGAATATCTTTTTTCAACTTTTAAATAGTTGATGAAAGAGTCTATATAATCTAAATTTAATTTCAAATCATAAAAAAAGGGGGCAGAAAATCTACCCCCTTCAACGAAATATATATTAAAAAGTTATTCTCCGGAAAGTATTCTTTCTTTATACTCTGCTTTAATGATCTCTTGTCTTCTTATAACAGATTTCTTTATATACTGCTTTCTTTCTCTTAATTGTTTAAGAACTCCTGTTTTTTCAAACTTTTTCTTATACTTTTTAAGAGCTCTCTCTATTGACTCACCTTCTTTAACCGGAATTTGTAACATTTTGTATTAGTTGTTTTATATTTTGGTGTGCAAATTTAATAGTTTTTAAAGTAAAAACAAATTCATTTTAATTTTTAAGCAATTCTCTTGAAATAACTAGCTTTTGAATTTCCGATGTACCCTCTCCAATTGTGCATAATTTTGAGTCCCTATAAAATTTCTCGACAGGGAATTCTTTCACATATCCATATCCACCGAAAATCTGCACAGCTTCAGTCGAAACCATCACTCCTACCTCACTTGCTTTATATTTGGCCATAGCAGATAGTTTACTTACAGGGTTTCCTTTCATAAGCTGATCTGCAGCTTGATTTAATAATAATTTAGACGCCTCTAGCTCTGTAGCCATGTCAGCTAATTTAAATGAAATTGCCTGATATGAGCTTATTGATTTTCCAAATTGTTCTCTTTCTTTAGAATATTTAATAGATGCATCCAATGCACCTAAGCCAATTCCATATCCTAAAGCACCTATTGAAATCCTACCTCCATCTAAAATTTTCATCGCCTGAATAAACCCTTCACCAACCTTGCCTAATATGTTATCCTGATGAACTCTACAGTTGTCAAAAATAACTTCAGTTGTTTCAGAAGCCCTCATTCCTAATTTATCTTCTTTTTTTCCATTTGAGAACCCTGGAGTTCCTCTTTCTACTACAAAAGCTGTCATACCATGCGAATCTAATAATTCACCTGTCCTCACAATTACAACTATAGCATCACCTGAATTTCCATGAGTAATGAAATTCTTTGCCCCATTAATAACCCAATGATCTCCATCCTTAACAGCTGTTGATTTCATTCTCATTGCATCAGAACCTGTATTAGGCTCAGTTAATCCCCAAGCTCCTATCCATTCTCCAGAAGCTAATTTTGGAAGCCATTTCTTTTTTTGATCTTCATTCCCAAATTTCAATATATGATTAGTGCATAAAGAGTTATGGGCTGCTACTGACAAACCAATGGATCCGCAAACTTTTGCAATTTCACTTATAACAGTTATATATTCAAAATAACCTAATCCAGCACCACCATATTCTTCTGGAACCAACACTCCCATTAGACCTAACTCTCCTGCCTTTTTGAATAATTCAACGGGGAATTTCTGAGATTCATCCCACTTCATAACATTTGGACGTATTTCCTTCTCAGCAAAATCTTTTACCATTTGTTTGATCATTAAATGATCTTCAGACACATCAAAATCCATCTTTAATTATAATTAATTATACTTTTTATATTTTTTGAATACTTCTCAAGAATATCTCTGCCTTTCAAAAAAGACAACTCAACGACAAATGAGAATCCAACTACTTCAGCACCTTGCCTTGTTATTAGCTCTGCAGCAGCTTCAGCTGTACCTCCAGTAGCCAATAAATCATCATGAACAACGACCTTATCACCTGGCCCAACAGCATCAATATGCATTTCAATTTCTGCCCTTCCATATTCCAAAGCGTATTCATAGCTTACTGTCTCATAGGGCAACTTCCCTTTTTTTCTCACCAAAACAAAAGAGATTCCTTTTTTAATTGCTGCAGGAAAACCAAATAAAAAACCCCTACTTTCAATACCCACTACATGAGTAACATCTTCAGGTAAAATATTAGATAACTCATCAATGATCTTTTGAGATAGCTCAGCATCTTTTAGAATAGGAGTAATGTCTTTAAACACTATTCCCTTTTTAGGGAAATCCTGCACATCTCTAATCGTTTTATTTATCTGATCAATTAACTCAGCCACCTTCTAAAAATTATTCTTTTATTCGATTCTTAAATATGGTGCAATTTTACGGTATATCTCATCATTTACCAAATGAATGGATTTGATTTTTCCTAATGTCTTATACCTCCCATGTTGATCCCTATAATTTACAATCGAATTCGCTATATTCCAATTAATATAAGGATGTGCTCTTAATTGATCAACAGAACATTCATTAATATTTATTTTAAATACAGAAGTATCTATAATCTGAATTTTAGAGACAATCATTTCATATGTTTCTTGCCTAAATCCATAAACTTCATTGATCTGATCAACTTGAATAAACCCCCCTAATTTATCCCTATATTCAATTATCCTTTTTGACAATACTGGACCTATTCCTTTTAAAGTTCTCAGTTGAATTGAATCAACTGAATTAATATCCAGAATGATCTTTTTTGGAGAAATATCTTTTAACTGCTTACTATTTATTTTTTTAATTGTAGCTGACTTAAAGCCATTATCGATTGCTGATTGTAATTGCATTAATAATGAAATAGAATCTTCACTTATTGAAGAAAAATACTGAAACCCTTTTTTATCTCTATAGTAATACAACTTCTCAAATTGATCAAAACCATCATATATAGGATTATCTGAAGACACTATATAAACTGAAAAAGAATTTAACTGGTCAATATTCTTTGTTTTATTTTCAGCTTCATGTTCAGCAATCAATTGAATATCTATATATGGGAACAGCCCATAATATTTTAAAGAATCGATTACAAAACAACTTAATAAGTCTTCTGGATTTCTAAATCCACCTATACTATATCTGTATTTTATAATTGAATTTGCTTGTTTTACAGAAAAACCTAATTCCAGCCAGCCATTTACATCTATTTTATTTGGATCGAATTTAAAATACTTTAATTGATCTTTGTTTTCTTTAATTGAATCAACAGTTGAGTTGTAATCACTGACATTATTTTCGATTATAAGTAGTTGGGGTTGACGATTATACATTACAATATAGTATAAACACAAACAGACAATAATACCAAGCAACACAATGGCTCCATTTCTTTCTGAAGAAGTTGTTTTGAAAAATTCTTTTAGCCAACGCATGACTTAGTAAAAGAAAATAAATCAAGTATTACCTTTTGATGACTTTATAGCATCCAGGTATCTTTTTAATTGTTTTTTAACTATTGGAAATAAGAAGAATAGACCAACCATATTAGGGAAGACCATAGCGAAGATCATTGCATCTGAAAAATCCCATATGGATTTCATACTTGCTGCGGCTCCTATAACCACAAAAACTAAAAACAACACTTTATAAGTTAAATCTGCCGTTCTTCCTCTACCAAAAAGAAATTTCCAGGATTGTAATCCATAATAAGACCAAGAGATCATTGTTGATACTGCGAAAAGAACTACAGCTATTGTTAAAAATAAATTTGAATATGGAATATATTCCGCAAATGCTTTTGCTGTAATTCCAGCTCCTTCATACTCCACATTATCAATTAGAACAGCTCCTTCACCATTACCCCCATATTGAAAAACTGGAGTAGCATCAACTGATCCATTAAAATTAAAAATAATAATAACCAACGCTGTCATTGTACATATAACAACTGTATCAATAAATGGTTCTAATAATGCAACTAAACCTTCAGATGCTGAATATTTAGTTTTTACAGCTGAATGAGCTATTGATGCTGACCCTGCACCAGCTTCATTTGAAAATGCGGCCCTTTTAAAGCCAACAAGTAGCACTCCTATTACACTACCAACTCCAATTGCAGTTGGATTAAAAGCTTCATGAAATATCAAGCTGAAAGCATTATCAATTAAAGAAAAATTACTGAGAATAATATACAAGCAAGCTACTAAATATAATACTGCCATAAATGGAACTACCTTTTCAGTAACAGAAGCAATTCTTTTTATTCCACCTATTATAATAACCCCTACTAGAATAGCCAATATAATCCCTATAACAGCACCTGCGCTTGTGCTTTCTAGACCCATTAATTCTTTTAATACAATAGTTGCTTGGTTAGACTGAGCAGCATTCCCCCCTCCTAATGAACCTCCTATGCAAAAAATAGCAAATAACACTGCTGTAATCTGACCAAATAATGCAAAACCTCTCTCTTTAAGACCTTTGCTTAAATAATACATAGGTCCACCGTAAACCGTACCATCCTTGCCAATATCTCTGTATTGGACTCCTAATGTACATTCAACAAACTTAGATGACATTCCTAGTAATCCACAGATAATCATCCAGAATGTAGCCCCTGGCCCTCCTAAAGCAATCGCAAGTGCCACACCAGCAATATTACCATTACCTACAGTACCTGAAACAGCAGTTGCCAAAGCTTGAAAATGAGTGACCTCACCATCTTTACTTTCATCTGAGATAGTATCTTTGATATCTCCATCCACCGCTAATTCTTCATTTCCTGCAGTAGATTGATCAACATGGTCATACTTACCCCTTACTACATTGATTGCTTTACCAAAGTATCTGAAATTAGGAAATCCAAAATAAAGGGTAAAGAATAAAGCACTAAAAACAAGTAATATGAGAACAAATGGAATATCAAATATTTTAAAAAAAACTACCTTGCTAAAAAAATCAGACACAGGTTGAAAAGCTTCATCTATTTTCTTATCAATACCTTTTTCCTCTGTTTCTTTTTCACTCCCTTTATTTACAGCAGCTTTAGTCTTATTTTCTGCATTCCCTTTATCTATATTGACAATATGAGCTGTATCTTCAATTACAGCACTACTATCTATTGAATTAGTTAAAGTATCTTGGTTAGCAATATCTTTCCCATTAACATTAACGGAAATAAATAAACTGAAAATTAAAGAAAAAGCAACTATTTTTTTCATTGAAATTATTTTAAAATCTTAACAAAAATATCATTTTAATTAAGTGTAACTAATTCTTTTGACAATGCATCTAAACCTTCTTCAAAAGATAATGGATCGTAATCCAACAATTCATTGGCCTTTGTTAAATTAAACCCAGTATATGGAGGTCTTTTTGCAGCTTGATTAAGCACTGCGGATTTTATTGGATTTATTGTTGATTTATCCAGCCCATAATAATCTGCCACTCTATATACCAATTCAATTATACTCATTAAGTCTTTACCACTCAAGTGGAAAACCCCTGATTTTTCTTTCTCTACAATAGACAAGCATCCTTTGGCAAGATCCAATGCATATGTAGGGGATCGAAATTGATCATCTACAACATTGATAGGCTCTCCTTTTTCTAAAGCTCCTTTTGCCCAAAGAACAACATTGGATCTGCTCATATTTTCCACTACACCATATACAATAATTGTTCTAGCAATTGACCATCTTTCCAACCCACTATTAATGACAATTTTTTCTGACTCCCATTTAGATTTCCCATATAAACTTAATGGGTTTGGTTCATCTTCCTCACTATATGGCCCCCCTTCTCCATCAAAAACAAAATCTGTAGAAAGATGCACTAAATGAATATTAAATTCATTACTCACTTTTACTAAATTTTCAACTGCCGCTACATTTAATGACCAACATTCTTCATGTTGAGATTCACAAGCATCTACATTGGTCATTGCAGCTGTATTAATAATAGCATCTGGTCTAAATACTGAAACAACATTTTCTAATTGCTTAAGGTCAGTAATATCTAATGATTGATAATTAATATCATCTCGTGAAATAATTCTATTTAACCCTTTAGAAGTAGCTAATAATTCGTGATTAGTTTCATTAAGAATAAGATGAACTATTTTTTGCCCTAAAAGACCATTTGAACCTGTTAGCAGTATTCTTTTTTTTGACATTATATTCCGAAAATTCGATTTAGTTTTTTGATTTGATCTGGATTACCTAAAACAAATAATTTACTATTAGGAACAATTTCTGTGTCATCAGAAGGGTTAATAATATATTCCCCATCTGACCCTTTAAAACCAATGATGTTGCAAACTGGAAATTGTTCTTTTAAATCCTTAATGCTTTTATATTGACAATCTTCAGGAATATCCTTAAAATCGAGACTTTCCAAGTTAATCTCATTTTCACCCTGAACTGAAATTTCATCTAAAAACTCCATAACATCTGGTGTAGCAACTAGCTGAGCCATATGAGATCCTCCTACTGAATCGGGCATGATCACATTGTTAGCACCCGCGATTTTTAATTTTTTCACAGATGAAGGTTTTGATGCCCTTGAAATAATCTTTAAATTTTTATTTAATTCTCTAGCTGTCAACACTACAAAAAGATTATCTGCATCTGATGGTAGAGTAGTAATTAAAGCCTCTGCATTTTCTATTCCAGATTTAGTTAAAAGTTCATCATGTGTTGCATTACCTTTTAGACAATTAAATGTTGTTTCATTTCTAAAATAATCTATGATCTCTTGATCCTGTTCAATTATCAAGAATTGATGATTATGCTCTTGTAATGTTTCTAATGCTTTAGAGCCTACTCGACCATACCCACAGATGATTACATGTCCTTTTAATTCTTTGATCTCTTTCATGTATTTATATTCCTTAAAATATTTCCTATAATCTCCACTTACCACATAACTTGTAATGGAAGTAATTGCATAGGCAAATGTACCAAAACTTGTAATGATAAGAAATGCTGTAAATAATTTACCTTCACTTGAAAGAGTATGTACTTCTCCAAACCCAACAGTAGAGACAGTAATAATCGTTTGATAGAATGAATCTAGAAGGTTCCATCCCTCAAAGGTCATGAATCCAAATGTCCCTAAACAAATGATTAAAAAAAGTACAATAAAAGAATAAAGAACTCTTGAAAACAATCTAAAATTCAACAACATTCTATTCATAATTCAACTTTTATTAAAGGTCCCAAACAGATTTTCTCTTTTTTTTTCTGAATTTAAAATATTCCTTATGCTCTAGAATGAAAACCATTATCAAATAAATAACAATAGGGCTTCCAAATGTGATAAAACTAAAGTAAATAAAGAAAAGTCTGATCTTACTTACTTTTATACCTAATTTATCTCCCCACCATTCACAAACTCCAAAAGCTCTTTTTTCGAAATAATATAATATATTTTGTATCATCTATATATTATTAGCAGACAATAGTTGATCCATCTTTAATTGGATCTCCTTTGATTTCATCATTGCGGCTTTATCAAAATTCTCTGTACTATCTGCATAAATGATTCCTCTTGAAGAATTGACTAACAAACCACAATTTTTATTCATTCCATACTTTGCTACCTCTTCTAAACTACCTCCTTGTGCACCATAACCTGGTACTAACAAGAAATGACCTGGAATGATCTTTCTTATGTTTTTCAACTCCAAAGCATTGGTAGCACCAACAACATACATTATTTGATCACTGTTTCCCCAATTTTTAGAAACTTCCATAACTTCTTCAAAAACTCTATTACCATTACTTAGATGCGAAAATTGAAAATCTTCATTTCCTTTATTGCTTGTTAAACCTAATAAAATAACAAATCTGTTTTTTTCTAAAAATGGGGTGACAGAATCTTCACCCATATAAGGAGCAACAGTAACAGCATCAAAATTTAAATACTCAAAAAATGTTTTCGCATATAATTTAGATGTATTACCAATATCACCACGTTTTGCGTCAGCAATTGTGAATATGTTATCAGGTATATAGGCTAATGTTTTCTCTAAAGACTCCCACCCTTTTGGACCCAATGCTTCATAAAAAGCTATATTGGGTTTATAAGCCACACAATAATCTTGTGTAGCATCAATAATTCGTTTATTAAATTCAAAAACAGGATCTGCTTCATTTTTCAAGAAATCTGGAATTTTCGCAGTATCCGTATCTAATCCAATACATAAAAAGGATCGTTTTTTTTGGATCTGCTCAAAAATTTCTTTCTTATTCATTGTTCTTCATGTATTTGAACACCTTCCTTTAATTTTTCTGCATTTTCTGCCAATTTCAAGGCGTCTATCATTTCCTGAATATCTCCGTTAATAAAAGCAGAAAGGTTATACATGGTTTTTCCTATCCTATGATCTGTAATTCTCCCCTGTGGGTAATTATAGGTTCTGATCTTTGCAGATCTATCTCCAGTTGAAACCAATGATTTTCTTTGCTCTGCTCTTTCCTTGTCTTTTTTCTCTACTTCTGCTTGATATAGTCTAGATCTTAAAACTTGTAATGCCTTCTCATAATTCTTATGCTGTGAACGACCATCTTGGCATTCTACAACAACTCCAGTAGGTAAATGAGTAAGCCTTACTGCTGATTCAGTTTTATTGACATGCTGTCCCCCAGCACCAGAAGCCCTGTAAGTGTCCTTCTTAACATCTGTTAGATTCAATTCGAAGTCTACCTCTTCAGCTTCAGGCAAAACAGCAACAGTAATAGCTGAAGTATGTACCCTACCTTGCGATTCTGTTTCTGGAACTCGCTGAACTCGATGAACACCAGATTCAAATTTCAATTCTCCATATACACCCTCTCCCGCAACGTTCATGGCTATTTCTTTATATCCTTTAGTGCCACCTTCATTTGAATTAATTAATTCTGTTTTCCATCCTTTTTCTTTAAAATACATGGTAAACATTCTATAAATATCTTCAACAAAAATACATGCTTCATCTCCACCTGTTCCTGCCCTTAATTCAATAATCACATTTTTATTATCATCGGGGTCTTTTGGTATTAACAACCATTTTATCTCTTCTTCAATTTCATCTCTTGAAACAATTAATTCATCTAATTCAGCCTTTGCCATTTCTTTGAATTCTTCATCAGATTCATTTTTAATGATGTCCTTAGATGAATCGATATTAGATAAAATATTTCTGTACTTATTATAAACTTTAATTACTGGTTCGAGGTCTTTATATTCTCTATTTAACTTCACATATCTATTCATATCAGAAATAATCTCAGGGTCAACAATTAGCTTTGACACCTCATCATATCTAAATGAAATTTCTTCTAATTTTATTAATAATCCATTTTTACTCATCCATCAATATTCAAAAGTTCCTTTTTCTGAATGAATAGTCAGTTTTTTAGCATCAGCATTTTCAACTCTCCCAACCACTTTTGCATCTACTCCAAATTCTTTACTTATTTGAATTACTTTTTCTGCCTTCTTTTCCTCTAAATAAATTTCCATTCTATGACCCATATTGAACACCCTATACATTTCTTTCCAGTCTGTTCGTGATTCTTTCTGAATCAAATCAAATAACGGAGGCACCTCAAATAAGCTATCCTTAATAATATGCAAGTCATCAATAAAATGTAATATTTTAGTTTGAGCTCCTCCACTACAATGAACCATTCCATGGACATCTGGCCTCATTTCTTCCATCACTTTCTTAATAATTGGTGCATATGTTCTAGTTGGAGAAAGCACTAGTTTTCCAGCATCTAAATTAGTGCCGTTAATTTTATCAGTTAATGCCCTTGTTCCTGAATAAACCAATTCATCTGGGACAGAAGAATCAAAACTTTCAGGATATTTTGATGCTACTATTTTATTAAACACATCATGTCTTGCAGAGGTTAAGCCATTACTTCCCATTCCTCCATTGTATTCTTTTTCATAACTAGCTTGACCGTATGAAGAAAGTCCTACAATGACATCTCCTTCCTTAATATTGTCATTTGAAATCACCTCAGCTCTTTTCATTCTTGACACAACTGTTGAATCTACAATAATCGTTCTTACAAGATCACCAACATCTGCAGTCTCTCCTCCGGTGGAATAAATATTTATTCCATAACCTCTTAGGTCTTCTAACAATTCTTCAGTTCCTTCAATAATAGATTTTATGACTTCTCCAGGTATTAAATTTTTATTTCTCCCAATTGTAGAAGACACCAGAATAGTATCAGTTGCACCAACACATAAAAGGTCATCCACATTCATGATCAATGCATCCTGAGCAATCCCTTTCCATACTGAAAGGTCACCTGTTTCTTTCCAATACATATAGGCTAAAGAAGATTTTGTACCTGCGCCATCAGCGTGCATAATGATGCAATGGTCATCAGACCCACTTAGTAGGTCAGGAACTATTTTACAAAAAGCTTTAGGAAAAAGACCCTTATCTACATTTTTAATGGCTTCATGTACATCTTCTTTCCCAGAGCTTACGCCTCTTTGTGCATATCTTGTAGAATCATTCATAAATTAATGTTGCTATAAAAAAAAACATCCTACACAAAGGTAGGATGTTTATATAAAGAATTAATAACCTAATTTTCTTCTTTTGCCTTATAATCAAAACTTAATACTCTAAATTGTGTACGTCTGTTTCTTTGATGAGCGGCCTCCTGCTCTTCTGTAGTACCCATTTTATCTATGGACTTACACTCTAACCCTTCAGCTCTAGGAGTTGATTCTCCATAACCAACAGGTACCATTCTGTCTGATGGAATTCCTTTAGAGATTAAATAATCCACACAAGACTGGGCTCTTTTTTGAGATAAATCTTTATTGTATCTATTAGAACCTCTACAATCTGTGTGAGCCTGTAATTCAATCACAATGTTAGGATTTTCAATCAATGTATTGTATAAGTAATCTAGAGAATCTTTAGAATTAACATTTTCGTTCACTAGTAATTCCCATTTATCATAGGCATACTGAACTTCTGGGAAGTCAATAACAACTGCTTCACCTGTTTCATCTACAGCAGGTTGAAGGTAAACCTGTTCAAAGAATTTTACAGATTTCTCTCTTCCTATAGTAGCAAATTCGTGACTTGCTTTTAAAAATTCGTCTCTAGTGGCTTCTATTTTGTATTCTGTTTCTTTTAATATAAACCTCTTTTTATTTTCTTCTTCTAAAACTACAACTCCTTCAGCATCAGTTGTTTTCACTACTTGACTCCCGTCACTACCAGTTAATGTAATAGTAACACCAGGGACTGGTAAATTAGTATTTTTATTTGTCACCTCAACAACCAAAGAAAACAGTATATCTGGTAAGTTAAAGCTGTATAAATCATCTTTTCCTTTTCCTCCAATTCGATTGGATGTGAAAAATCCTCTTCTTTCATCTGAATTAGTTTCAAAAATAATTCCATAGTCATGCTCAGCTGAATTTAATGGATATTTCAAGTTTTCAACGTTTTCCCATGATTTTTCATCTGTTTTTTCCGCCTTAAAAAGGTCTAAACCTCCCATACCTAAATGACCAGTTGATGAAAAATACAATGTTCCCTTATCAGTAAGGTGAGGAAACATCTCATCACCAGTAGTATTAATCGTTGCACCTAAATTTTCAGGTACACCCCAAACTTTTTCTCTCTTATTATATTCAGTAATCCAAAGGTCTTTTCCTCCTTGTCCTCCTGGCATATCCGATGCAAATATCATATAGCTTGCATTGTTATTCAATGTTGGATGACCACATGAAAGATAAGCTGCAGTATCAGGTTTTAATTCTATCTTTTTTGCTTGTTTCCATTTATCACCTTGCTTCTCTGCATAAAAAATATCACAACCTATATTTTCTTTTTTCTCTCTAGGACATCTTGTAAAGAAGATTTTATCTGCTTTTCTAGTTAGTACAGCAGCTCCCTCATTGTCTGGAGTATTAATAGCTTCAGTTAATGGCTGAGGTTCTCCCCACTTGCCTTTATTGTCCCTAGTCGTTGTCCAAAGATCCATGTAGCTTTCTCCTGTTCTTTGATCCACCTCTTCTCCAGTGGAACCCTCTCTAGATGAAGAAAAGATCAGTACTTTATGTTTTTTATCACCCCAAGCAGATGAATAGTCATAATGATCTGTATTAATCTGAATTTCATTTTGAATAAAATGTTTGGTTGGCTCATCTTTCCATTTCATAGCCAATTCACAAGATTCAATCTCATCTTTAGCAACTTTTGAATCAGGGACTAACTCTAAATATTTTCTAAAATTTTCTTCTGCTTTTTTGTACTCACCTTCTTCTTTCAAAACCTCAGCAAATAAAAAGTAAACATCAGGGTGATCTAAATGATACTTAAGCATTATAGCATTATTATAGAAAGTCTCAGCTTGTTGTGGCTCAACTAAAAATCTATAACATTCTGCCATTTGAAAGTATATTCTTGCTTTTTCTTTTGGCTTTTTCTCTTTGACCTGCGCTTTCTTATAGAACTCAATAGCTGAGAAATAGGACTCATTTAAAAATGCATTATCAGCTTCTTTTGCAAAATTCTTCTGAGCAGACAGAGAATTATTCAGTAAAAACATTACTGAAATGCATAATATTATTTTTGTTTGATATGATCTAATCATCTTCAATAATTCAGATAAATTAATAAAAAGGACAATTGCGAAAATAATCAAATATTTTTATCTGAAAAACTGAAAATGTAATTCATATTGAAAAAAAACAATATTCAAATAGATAAATATCGATTTAACAGATATGAATTATAATTACATAACTAAGGAAATCTGAAAAATTTTATTTTAACGAAATTTTAATTGTCAGTAAATAAAATTAAGATTTACCTGTTTTTCAAATAATAAATAGGATTATTTAATTATTATCTAAGTACTAGTTTTGCAATTACAATGCCAAAAACTTAAAAAGGTCAAAAAGTTAAAAAAGTTTAAACTTTTGCAGATTTTACCGTTTTGATTATTCTAGCTGCTATTTTATATGGATCTCCATTTGAAGCAGGTCTTCTATCTTCTAGCCAGCCTTTCCAACCATTTTCTACAGTAATAATTGGAATTCTTATAGAAGCTCCTCTATCAGATACACCATAACTAAATTCATTAATAGAAGCCGTTTCATGTAATCCTGTTAATCGCTGATCATTATATTGACCATAAACAGAAATATGATCTTTTACAACTGGCTCAAATGCTTGACAGACCTTCTCATATATATCTTTTGACCCACATGTTCTTAATAATGAATTTGAAAAATTAGCATGCATTCCCGAACCATTCCAATCGCCTTTTATTGGCTTCGGATGGTACTCAATATAATATCCAAAATCTTCTGTTAACCTATCTAATAAATAACGTGCAACCCAAATCTCATCTCCTGCTTTTTTTGCCCCTTTTGCAAATAATTGAAACTCCCATTGACCACTTGCTACTTCTTGATTAATTCCTTCAAAATTAATACCCGCTTCTATACATAAGTCAGCATGTTCTTCTACAAAATCCCTACCATGAGTGTTTCTTCCACCAACAGAACAATAATATAAACCTTGAGGCCCTGGATATCCACCAACCGGGAATCCTAATGGAAGATGAGTATCTCTATCCATTATAAAATATTCTTGTTCAAAACCGAACCAAAAATCATTGTCATCATCATCTATTGTCGCTCTTGCATTGGATGGGTGAGGAGTTCCATCTGGATTCATTACTTCTGTCATTACAAGATAGCCATTACTTC
>CAYSEW010000021.1:0-52254 GCA_964430245.1 uncultured Flavobacteriales bacterium | reverse complement strand
TCACCATTAGGATCATCAAAACCAAAGTCAAAACAGAGTGTTTCACCTTCTTCTATAGTATATAGAGTACTTACAGATCCAAGCTGAGGATCTAAGTTAGGAGGTGGATTTACTGGACATGTAATTACCAATAGCTGAAGATCTCTTCTAGTTACTCCAATAAGATTGCCATTTCTGTATTCTTTAATCTCAACAGCTACTACATAATTGCCAGTGTTTGGTGCCATATATTGAGTTAATCCAGTGGAGGCATTGATTGATGAATATCCTCCAGGACCAAATGGTTGAGCTAAAGAATAGGTAGGTGCATATACTACAGGATCTAATGGCCAAGTTAAAGGATTAGGAGGTGCAGGGTAAAATCCTTGAGTGCCAAAACCCCTGAATGGTTCAACAAATGAAAATACCATCATATCACCATCAGGGTCATAAGCAGAATTTAATAGAGAAGTGGTATCTCCAGCACATAGATAGGGTATTGGTACATCTGTAAATACAGGAGAGCTGTTTTGAACTAAAGGAGGTGGAATATATGCATGAAAACCAGTTCCTTGAGTAATAGGATTTGTTATATTATCTATAGCTCCATTTCTACAGCAGATGTCTCCATATAGGTGGTAGCCGTTAAAATTTAAGGGTACAGTAAAAGTTCCCTCATATTTCCCCTCTCTAATACAAGTAGAAGCGCCAACAGAACACCCATTAGGTAAGTCTGGAACAATAAGTTGTGTAGATATTAAATTAACAGTTAATAACTGAATTCTATTTTTGTCACCTCCTCCCATAGGTGAGTTTTGAATGTCATGTGCATAGACACCTATTTGTTCTGTTGAAAATGGATTAGGAGCATTTGAGGAAGGGCCGCAATCAACATAAATAGTAAAGAGGATTTTATATTCATAATTATTACCAACTTGCCCTAGATATTCATATCCTAAATTACCTCCAATTAAATGTGAAGCTAGTGTGAAATTCCAGCTAATTAAAAATATTAATGTAGATGATAATTTAAATATAGAATTCAACGAATTTTAAATTAATTGGTAAATATCTGTGTGAAATTAAGACGATAATAAGTTGAATTTAGTTGGTTTAAGCAGTTTAATAAACTCTGTTATTTATTCATAGTTGCTTCTATAAATAATATTTAAAACAACAATGAAATTAAATTAAATATAGCTTGATGGGATTGAAATATTGAAAAAGTTATAATTTTTATGAACATAGTCTTTTTCTCCTGCATCAATAGCGTCTTGTTCATCTTCAAAAATAGCATCGACAGGACATTCAGGCAAACAGGCCCCACAATCAATACAATCCTCAGGATTTATATATAATTGTTTTCCAGAAGGATCAAAGCCATCTTCATGTACTTCTGCAGCACATTGATCTACATGTATTGGTCCATGAATGCAATCTACAGGGCAAACATCAACACAAACTGTATCGCAAACACCAACACATTTACTGCCAATTATGTAACTCATTTGTTGAAATTTATTTAAGTCGAATTCCCTTTTTCTCGATCAATATAATTCTTTGTTTATATAAGCTCCCTAAAGCTTTTTTAAATGATTTTTTACTTATACCTAAATATGATTTTATTATATCAGGATCACTATGATCATTCAAAGAAATAAAGCCGTTGCTTTTTTCTAATAGTTGAAGAATTTTTTTTGCATTAGGCTCAATATTCTTATAGCTTATTTTTTGAAGTGTTACATCAATTTTCCCATCAGGTCTTATTTTTTTTATAAAACCCTTGATTTGCTGACCTAATTCAAGCTCTTCAAAAATTTCGTTATTAAATAAAAGCCCATGGTATTTTTTATTGATAATAACTTTAGTTCCTAAATCTGTTCGTGTCCATATAATAAGATCAACTTCATCTTTTAATTGTAATGTAATTTCTTCATCATTTAGGTGTTTATCTAATTTAGTAGTGCCAAATAATCTATTGGTTTGGTGGTCCAATAATAGATGAACTAAATATTTATTTCCTTCTTGTATTTTAGAAATTTGTTCTCTAAATGGAATGAATAGATCTTTTTCAAGTCCCCAATCCATAAATGCACCAATCTTACTAACGCTATTAGCTTTTAGAACAGCATAATCATTTAACTGAATAGCAGGGTCAATAGTAGTTGCTACTGGACGTTCTTCACCGTCTAAATAAATGAATACTTTAATTTCATCTCCAATTTTAAGATCTGTTGGAACATATTTATTAGGTAATAAAATGTCGTCTTCATTTTCATTTATTAAAAAGGCACCAGGAGTTTGGAACCTGTCAACTTTTAAAGTAGTGTATTTTCCTATTTCAAACATGTGTGTAAATGTAATGCTAAATTAATTGAATTATGGTAGTGGTGTAAAAAGCAAAACCTCTAATACAGCCATATACTAGAGGTCTCTAATTTTCGTTAAAAACTTTAGTTTATAAGAATAAACAAGGATAAAACTTAAATCCATTGCAAACTTAAAGCTTTTTATTTTAGGATTGGCTATAGAGAGTAGAATATTATTATATAGATATAATATATAGTTATTTGACTTTCCTCAGGAACATTTGTCTTATAATGTACTGCGTTATGTTACTTTGCTTTGGTTAAAGTTGCGTTCCTCCCGATCCCGAGTATTCGGGAGAGTGGGGGAAAAGCCACTTTAAAACAGGGTATGGTAATGCCAGTTTTCTTTTTTTTTAAAGGAGGGCATAGGGAGCCCGACTAAAGAGGGGAGAGAAAAAATTATTCTTTCTTTAACACCTGCTGAGTCACGATTTCAATTTACAATATACTACTGAGCCTAATCCCAAAATTAAATAAAGTCCAATTATAAAGAGCATCTTCTCAGGTTCTGTTGTTGCTTCATAGTAGATGATAGAAATTAATCCTATTAGCAACCCCAGAATAGCTACAATTGCATATTTAATATTTGTTTTAGTCTTTTCTCGAATTCGAAAATTTGAATATGCCATTAAAAATGACACAATAATAAAAGTGATACTTCCAAATTCAAGAATTGTTTCTAAACCACCTGAAAGAATGAGTATAAAAGCCAATACACTCATTGTTAAAATAGCATAATTGGGGATATAACCTTTGATTCTATTGCTAAGAATTTTTGGAAAATAACCATCACTAGCTATGACAGCCATCAATCGAGAAGCTCCAAATATTGTTCCACTAATTGCACTTGAAGTGGCTAGTAATGCTCCAAAGATTACTATTGTCAATCCAAAATCCCCCAGAATATCAGATGTACCTGAAGCAAGTGCAAACTCTTTGTCCTGAACAATTAGTTCTTTCGGAATAGTAACCAATGCTCCTATCGACAATACAATATACAGAACACAGGCAATCCCTATGGAACTATAGATAGCACGAGGTATATTTTTTTCGGGTTCATCCATTTCATTGTATGCGTGGATTACTAGTTGAAAACCTTCAAAAGCGACAAATGTTATGGAAGCAACAATTAAAATTGTGGAAATAGAAAACCCATTATTAAATAAAGGGGTTATATTGGAAATATCTCCTTTACCAGCCAGCAGACCCGAAACAACCAGAAGTATTATTATTTTCGAATAAACTAATACGTCCTCCATTTTACCCATTCCTTTAACACTAACAATATTTACTACTGCAAACAATCCAATTACTGTCCCTGCAATTACCTTATTAATCCATGCAGTATTTTCAAAAGGAAGGATACTCCCAAGATATGAGGAGAAAGTATAAGCATAAAGTGCAAGAGTGCTTATATAACCAAATACAATTAACCAACCGATAACCGAAGCAGCATACTTTGATTGCGGAAATGTCTTCTTGAAGAACGAGTAAGTGGCTCCTTCGTCCTTATAGTAGAGAGCCAATTTTACATAAGAGTAGGAAGCAAAGAGGGCTAAAATTCCACCTATGAGTATAGCAATTGGAGTAGCATTACCAACTTTCTCAACGGAAATTCCCAAAATCGAGAAAATACCACCACCTACCATACCACCCAAAGCAATAGCAATGAGTTCTGGAAGCCGTAAATCCTTTTTTCTCGGTCGGGTTAATTTATTCATTTTTTATAATCTAATTCCTCCATTATTTTCCGTTCCAAATCATCAATCGTAGTTTTCTTTATTCCATAAATATCCGCATTAAATCGAATGTGATTTCTTTTGTATTGAAGGTTTCGATAGAGGTTATCCTCAAAACTTGACCGTTTTGATCTTGTTTTTCCTGAAAATATTTTTCTTATTGTTTTAATCATGTTTTCTATTTTTAAGATTCAAATTTTTTACCACAGTTAATTGCAGAATATCTGTCCTTAAATTATTAAGCTCCATTATATCTTTTCTTTAAAGAAGATAATTCCCATCTTTTTTCTCATCTACCCATCGAGAAATAGAAACACTATCGTTAGAAAATAAACTGTTATGATGTGCCATAACCTTTTCATTCTCCACCACCATCAAAAAACTAAGGTTGTGGGAGGTTCTCATGCCTTGTTCTTCCCATGAGACCTTGTAATGACCAGAATCTATTCTCAGGTGACTACTCTTGTTTAAAACGACATCTTCACGTTCAATGCTAAGTCCATTTAATTCAAACAAGGTTTGATAATAGTCTCTTATCTCATCTGTGGTCTTTCTTATACGTGTTGAAAAAGAAGGAACTAGAATGGCACTATTGTCATACATTTCTACTATTCCATTTAAGTCTTTGGCATTAAATAATGCCAACCACTTGTTAAGTACAGGAACATCAGGTTCTTTAAGCATATCTGCTTGGTCAAGGTCAATTTTTTCTTTTGCACCAATAGAGGCTTTAAACTGACCTATGATTTCAGCATTTGTTTTGCCTAATCGCTTCATGAAAATGTATTGAATAATGGCATGACCAAATAGCACAATCAATAGTCCTTCAAATATTCCAAGTTTGAATACGAGCAGTCCACAAACTCCTGCTAGAATTAAGGCATACCTACCCTCTGCTCTCACATGAGCAATGTTCGCAATCATTTTCCATCCTGAGTACACCATAATAATACCCAATGCATATTCGGGTAAAGTGGTAATCACAATTGGGTTGAGAACCACAATTAGTAAGAATAAAGAAGTAAATAGGTTAGAGAGTTTGGTCATCGCTCCAGCAACCGTATTTGTGGTACTTTTTGCTAGTCCATCTAAATTGGTCATTCCACCAAAAAATGTACCTCCTGTGTTAGCGATCCAAATGGCTAATAAGCTGTTATTCGTATTACATTTTCTTCCCATCGGATCCATCTTTTCTATAGCAAAATTACTCATGACCTGCTCAATCACATCAATAGTTCCTAACATCATGGCAAACCCCACCATTTTTAGTAAGGTTATGGAAATTTCTCCTGTTGGCATTCCATCAAAATGTGGCAATGGTAATGCTAACTGAAATGGAACAGAGTCAATTGCTATTTTAGGTAGAGGTATAATAAAGCTCATTACTACACTGGTTGCCATAATTACGAAATAAGGTAAAGCAGGCATTTTCTTTTTGTAAAACCTATACAACAAAACGAAAAGACCGAATGAAAGAAGAGATAAAATCACCACTTTATCCCTGTCGAAATTTAGCCAATCTACGTGCAGCCAGTCGCTAAAATTGTGAAGTTCATTAGCTTGTAACTCAAACAAAAAGGGGACAAATTTCAGGGCTATTTTTAGACCAACTCCTGCCAATAACCCTTCTACCAAATAATGAGGTACTAACCTTAGAATGTACTTTTCTAATCTAAATTTCCAAACTACGATCTGAAAAATAGCTGTGAGCAGTATTACAAATGGCATATTTTCCATACCAAATGTAGCTACCCCAAGAGCTAAAGCAGGAGCTAAACCTGCTGCTACTCCAGGCATTCCAGTATAATTCCCAGGTTTAAATAAATAAGTAACGAAACTTACTACTCCTGCAAAAATTACCGTATATAGTCCTGTCATTACAGGATAATCTGACATTAAACAAATCCCTACGGTTAGGGGAACTGCCATCACACCAGCCACTGTTCCTGCTAGTGCATCACGTTTTAAATATTGAAATATATGTTGTCTTGTATTCATAACTTTTTTAATTGATTTAACTAAAGAATAGAGTGCGCCTATTCCCTCTGTTCTCATGGAAACAAAGAGTTTAGGAGTAATTTGGGCTAAACTAATTAGATGGGAATGCGAAGACAGCAATACAGCAGATAAAATGCGGCATGGTTTGAAATGTATTTTAAGTAGAGAGGAAGTTTAAAAACTAAATTATGTATGACGGAGAAACTCTTAGCGTTAGGGATAACCCCAGAAGAGTTATCGTCATCAGTAGAAAATTTGTATTCAAGAGACTTTCCATCCTTTTCTCTTATATCATCACTGTCCGTGGTTTCTTCACAACGATTCATTTCTCTCTCTGATTCTTTGAGAAAGAAAGAATGATCGTTTTGGGCAAGCAAAAAGAACACGCCAAGAATAAAAGTAAATATGGACATTTTGTTAATTATCATAACTTATCACACAAATAAACGTATTAATTATTACATTTGTTACTATCTTATATATATAAAATATGTAATTATTACTACATTTTAATAAAATAAAGAAGATGAAACACCTACTAGCAAAATTCGAATTCAATAGCAATGCCATTTTTGAAAACTTGAGTTCTGAAGAAAGCAATATTGTTCAGAAGGTTATGGAACCTGTCTCATTTAAAAAAGGTGCAATGCTTTTTTATGAGGAAGGTATTTCAACAGGTGTATTCCTTTTAGTAGAAGGAAAAGCTAAAATTTATAAAACAGGTGTTGACAGTAAACAACAAATCTTTTATATCTACAAAAAAGGCGATCTAATTGGATATCATGCGCTACTATGCAATGAGCGATATGAGGATTCCTGCGAAGCTATTATTGATTGTAAAACCATGTTTATAAGTGCAGATAACTTTCTGAATTTAATGGAACAGATTCCATCATTAAAACAATCTCTAATTCAAAATATGAGCCATGAATTTGGAGTATTGGTCAACACTATTACAGTTTTGGCTCAAAAGTCATTACGAGTCCGTTTTGCTCTTTATTTATTGATTCTTGATCAGCGGTTTAATTCCGATTCATCGGAAAACATGGGTATAACATTATCCCGAGAAGATTTATCGAATATTATCGGCACAGCTAGAGAAAGTTTAGGCAAACTACTGAAGGAGTTTAGAGAAGAAGGTCTTATTTCAGTAAAGAAACGTACAATATTCGTAGAGAAATATCAGCAGTTATACGAGCTAGTAATTTCTAGTTACTCATAATGATTTTAATGAATACGAGTATTTTAGAAAAAATTATTCTTTCTTTAAGAACAACAATCACTTCCACAACTACCGTTCTCTTGAATTGGAGGACAAGGAACTGTACCATAAGAACAATAGACACAACAATCATTATTAATAGGTTTGAGAACTTCTTTACAATTCTCACAATCATAAAAATATTGACAAGCATCAGTAGGCATGGTTTCCTCTTTTTGATGTCCGCATTTAGGACAAGTAATAGTTGATTTTAATATGACCGTATTTTCCATTATTCTTCCAATTGATAATTAGTGACTGTATATCCTGTTTCTGTTTTAATTGCTGCTTTCATCTCTCCAATTGAGACTTTTGAAGTATCTACTTGAACAACAGCATTTCCGTTCTCATACGAAGCATTTGCACTTACAACACCGTTTAAAGGAAGTAAAGCAGATTGAACGTGATTTTCACAACCTGTACAGGTCATTCCATCAATGCTTAAAGTATACTCAATAACGCTTTCATTATTTACTTCAACTGTAGCATTACTTTGACCATAAAACACGTGCGAATAATATGGAAATGAAAACATTAAAATAGAAAAGATGGTAATTGACCATAAGAAGGTTTTAGAACTCAAAAAGCTTTTCTTTTCAGGAATTTCACAGCCACAGTCATCTGCTGGTTTTGGTTTGTATGCTTGATAGAAAGCGAACCCCAAAGCTAAAACTGATACGCCTATTAGATATGGTCTTGCAGGTTCAATCCATGAAAAAGTAGAAGCAGCACCTGACACACCACCGAATATGGCTATTAAAGGAGCAATACAACATAGAGAAGAGGCAATTGCTGCTAATAACCCTGTACTTAAAATTGCTTTATTTCCGTTCTTCTTCATACTGTTTCAAAAATTTGATTTTGACTAATCTTTTCAAAGAAGCCAAGTAATAGCGTTTTGTATTGTATGTTAAGGGAATAATAAATTGTTTGAGCAACACGCTTATTGGCTATAATGCCACCATCTTTTAGTTTTCGTAAATGCTGAGAAACGGCAGGTGGAGACATAGAAAGAATATCGCTCAAATCACAGACGCATAATTGCTCTTGTTTCCAAAGCAGATAAAGAATTTTCATTCTCACTTCATTTCCCGCCAAATTAAGTGCGTTTGATAATAATTGAATTGAATCATGAGCTTTTTCAAGCTCTTCTTTGCAATTGTTAATTTGCTCAACATCTGCGTAAACACGTATACATGAATTAGCTTCCATAATACAAATTTACTTATACTTTATTATTTAAGCAAATACTTAAATAAGATATTTAATAGAACTTGTGTGTGTGTGTGTTGGCACGAAGAAAATGCGGGCCAGTGTTGGCGTGAATTGGCATTTAGGCTGTAGCAGCCGTAATGCGAAAGCCGTTAAGAATGGCAAGAGAGCGTTGAAGCATATTTTCTTCTTGAACTTTTCTTTGGTTCGTTTCTTTTGTTTCAAGACAAAAGGAAATGAACATCCACCAACCATTGAAATTTGACAACCGTAAACTATGGAATTACAAACTCGTCAAATTTCTCCTTAAAATCCTAATCGCTGAGAATCGCATAGAATTTTAAATCCTGTACATTTTATCGAATACGAGAATTTTAGAAAGAATAATTTTTTCGTGCGTTGGCAAAAAAAAGAAAAATGGCATTGTGTGATGGCCTAGGGCTGGGAAGCGTTGGATAAATTGTGCATGAGAAATGTTTTGCAATTTTTAAAGCAAAAGATTTTGAAAAGCAATTGCGGGGTTTGCCGAAGCGGCAATTTAGCATAACGACTAATTATAGGACCAAACGAGATTACCATTAGAAAGAAATCAGGTTGGCTTGTGTGAGCTATTTACTTTGCTGCCGAGAGCAAAGCAAGTGAGGTACGAACGCAGACATAATAAGAATTATAGGATCTAAACGACTAAACACCTTATATAAAAACTCAATATCGTTTTGTCCTATAATTAATATTATGTTAAATAGAAACATAGATAATATACCCTATTGATTTAATCAGATAAGTAAAAGTCACGCATTTGTAGGTTAATTAAATGTACATCTGTATAATAAAATCGTAGAACTTCAAGAAATCCAAAACCTAATTTAACCATTTGCATGGCACCTTCTTGTGAAAGTCCAACACCATGACCAAACCCTTTGCCCTTTAATAATACATAATCGTCTAAATCACTAATGCTGAAAAATGTACTTTTTAATTTCCAGTCGGATCTAATTTCAGTTAATAATATGTGGTATTTCCAATTGATAAAATACTTAGTTCTTTTAGGTTGATTAAAATTACAAGCAGCATTAACAGCAGCTTGCTCATTTAAAGGGAAATTATGTTTTCTGCTTAAATAGTTAAGCCATTTATCTTTAGGGATCTTTTTTTCCCATCTATAATTATAGGTACCTTTTGAATATGGATCTTTAATACTTCTTAAATATGGTAATGGTTTTAACCAGACATCTTCAACATTTACTGTTTGGCCACCACTATTTGAAAAATATGAGGCAGTTATATAATTCATTTGATCATCTACTAATACAAGATTTTTAGTTTCTTTTACTGCTTTTAGTATGTTTTCTTTTTTATACATCTTTCCTTTATAGACCTGGCAATTCACTAAATCTGTCAGGTTAAAACCTTCATGAAGAAATTTATTTTTGTTTTTTAATGCATAGGTACGGCTGATCACCGCATGTACTTTATAAAAGTCTTTACTTTCATTAGGTCCAACTTCAGATTCCAAAACTCCTATCAAATACCTTTCAAGATCTATTTGATTAACAAGTGTTAATTGTCCTTTTGAAGTAAAAACCTTTAGTTGGGTATAATAGCGTCTAGACTTTAATGACGGAGAAAGACAGGTAACTTTAAAGATATTATCGTCATATTTTGGATAAAAGTAGACAGTGTCAAAATGGCCTAAGTAAGTTTCTCCTATTTTTAACCTTACACTGTCATTATGGTATTGGATCTTTATTTTTTCTCCTTGTTCTATACTTTTAATGAAATCACCAGATACAATGGTATGCTTGCCAAAGTTAGTTTCAAAAAGCACGTGCTTTATACGGGCATTTCGTATTAACCCAATATCCATTTGTATGGAGAATATTGAGTTAGTAAATAATACTAATAAGATGATTATTTTGAATGATTTCATGATTCTGACCAAAAATATAAAGCAATTTATATTCCAGGATGCTCTGTCTGAATAGTTTTTAACATCTCATTTGCAGTAATTTTAGATGCTCCTACTCCACCACAAATATTTTTAAGCTCTAAATAATCTTTTATGATTTTATCTCTATTAGTGACTTTAAGAATTTTTTCAACTTCTAGGTTTAGTTTTTTTTCATTTAAATCATTTTGTATCAATTCTTTAACACACTCTTTATCAAGTATTAAATTAACTAATGAAATAAATTTCACTTTGATTAGTTTTTTAGCTATTTGATAAGAGATCCAGCTACTTTTATAACAAACTACCTGAGGAACATTGAATAAAGCAGTTTCTAATGTGGCAGTTCCAGAAGTTACAATTGCAGCAAATGATTGATTTAAAAGGTTATAAGTATCATTTTTTATCAATTTTACATTTGGGTGATCAATGATCATAGATTGGTAATATTCAATATTTATTGAAGGAGCACATGCTATAACTACTTGATATTTATCAAAATTACTTAGAGCATTTAACATGACAGGTAGATTTAAGCTTAATTCCTGTCTCCTACTACCTGGTAAAATGCTTATTATTGGTCTTTCGTCTAATTGGTAATTATTTTTAAATTCATTACTTGAGCTTGCTTTATTATTTTTAAATTCTTCTATGGCATCAATTAACGGGTGACCAACAAATGTGACCTCCATATTTTCGTTTTTATAGAATTCTTTTTCAAAAGGAAGAATAACGAACATCCTGTCTACATTTCTCTTAATTTTTAATACTCTAGATTTCTTCCATGCCCAAACCTGAGGGGAGATATAATACAATACGGGTATGTTTTTATCTTTTAAAAAATCAGCTATTCTTAAATTAAATCCTGGGTAATCAATTAAAATTACTGCATCTGGTTGATGTTCAGTAATATCCTTTTTACACCATTTAATATTGTTTAATATCGTACGAATCTTCATTAAAACTTCAAAAAACCCCATAAAAGCAAGATCCTTATAATGTTTTACGATATCACCTCCCTGCTCTTTCATTAAATCACCACCCCAACACCTGAAAGAAGCATCAATATCAATTTTTTTAATCTCCTTGATCAAGTTGGATCCATGCAGGTCTCCTGATGCCTCACCAGATATGATGTAGTATTTCATTAGAAATTAAAAGATAAAAATAAAAGACAAAGCAGCTAAAAGTAATGTTGATCCAACAATACCTTTTGAAAAAAGATCCATTTTCCAGTGAAAAAAGGGTAAATAAAATAGTAGCATGTTACATATTAAACATAAGGTTAGAATCTCTTTTCTAGTATTTGAATATATTTCAGATACAAATTCATTGGCTGTACTTGCATCTTTAATGAACATAAACCAAAAATTAGTAATAGATGAATCACCCCCTTTAATTAAATAAGCTAAAAAGAAGCCAATAATAGGGAAAATAAATCCAGCAATTATACCATAGCTTATTTTGTCATATTTTTTTGTCCACATGTATTTCATAATTCAAAATTCCATTTATTTATTGATTGAATGGCCTTATAGGCAGTCATGTCAAATTGTGTAGGTACTATAGTTACATAATTATTTTTGAGGAAATGAACATCTGTGTCATCAGTTTTTTCATAATCCTCAAAAGACCCTGTTAGCCAATAATATTTTTTTCCCAATGGATCAGTTCTTTCATCAAAAGTGTCATCCCAGAATGCTTTGCCTTGCCTACATACTTTAATTCCATTAATGTTCTTAATTGATACATTAGGTATATTGACATTTAAGCAGATTCCTTTTTCTATTCCTTCTTTTAGTGCTGAAGCTACAATTCTTTTCACAATTATTTTAGATGCAGAAAAGTCTGCATTAGTATCATAATCAGTTAATGAGAAGCCTATACTAGGAATACCTTCAATAGCTCCTTCTACAGCAGCAGACATGGTTCCAGAATACAAGACATTGGTGCTTACATTTGATCCATGATTGATGCCAGAAAGAATAAGGTCTGGTTTTCTGTTTCCTAGTTCATACATCCCAACTTTTACGCAATCTACAGGAGTACCAGAACAATGAAATGCTTTGATCGATGCAAAATAAGATGTTTCTTCATATCTCAATGGTTCATTTACAGTAATGGCATGTCCCATACCGGATTGTGGCTTGTCGGGTGCTACAATCATTAACTCTCCAAACTCCTTTACAGCATCAATTAAGGCCTGCATTCCTTTTGCAGTAAAGCCATCATCATTGGTAATAAGTATTAAAGGTTTTTTCATTTTTATGCAAAATTAACATTATTGCATCTTAATGCATATAACTTTTCCATTACATTTGTTAATATAATTCAAACTCTATAATATGTTACGATTTACCTCTCTTTCCTTATCATTAATGATTTATATAACTTCCTTTACTCAACACAGAGAACAGGATGTTAATTCAACAATTAAAGATGTAACTGTTTTCTTATCAGGTGCTGAAATACACCGTACAGGTAAAGTTACATTGAATTCTGGTGTTACCGAATTGAAGCTTAAGGAGCTCTCACCTTCTATTAACGGAAGCAGTGTTCAGGCAAAGCTGGGTAATAACAATGTGACCATTATTTCTGTAAATCATAAAATGGATTATTTAACAGAAGCTACCTATACACCCAGGATTACTGAAATAAAAGATAGCTTAGAAGACATGAGTCGTAAATTAAAGATTAGAGAGAGCAGAGAAAGGGTTTATAGAGAAGAAAAAAGTATGTTAATCTCAAATAAATCTATAAGAGGTGAGCAGAATGGTGTAGATGTTGAAGAGCTAGAGTACATGGCAGATTTCTACAGAAATAGACTAACAGATATTGAAAACAAATTACTAGATATAGAAAATAGTAAGAAAGACTTCAACTTAACAATAAGTAATTTAAGAAGACAATTAAATCTATTGAATGCGAAAAAAACTAGGAATACTAGTGAAGTAACAGTGAAAGTTTCTTGCAACTCCAGAATTATTACAGATCTTAATGTTAGCTATGTTGTAAATAATGCTGGTTGGGTTCCAAAATATGATGTTCGTTCTGAAAATACTACCGATCCAGTTGAGCTTACTTACAAAGGGGATGTGTATCAAAATACTGGTATTGAATGGGAGAGTGTTAATATTACCCTTTCAACAGGAAATCCTACCGTTAGTAATTCGCAACCTAATTTAACACCTTGGTACCTTTATTACTACAGTAATCAAAGAAAGAAAAATTATAGAGCGAAAGGTTTAGCTAAACAGCAGATTCAGCAAAATGCTTATAATACTGATTTAGAAGGAGATTATTTGGAAGAAGAGCCAGTGATGTTGTATGAAGCAGCTAATTTTGAAAGCAGGTCTTCTGCAGATTTTACTACAGTTACAGAAAGTACAGTTAATACCGAATTTAAGATCGACCTCCCCTACTCCATTACTTCTGACGGACAGGCTAACACTGTAGAAATTATTAAACACGACCTTCCTGTTGATTACAAATATTATGCTGTGCCTAAGCTAGACAATGATGCTTTCTTACTGGCAAGAATTTCTGGATGGGGTGAATACAATTTATTGCCAGGAGATGTAAATGTATATTTCGAAGGTACTTCTGTAGGTACTTCTTATTTAAATACAGAAACTACTGAAGATACTTTAGATATTTCTATGGGTAGGGATAATAGCATCATTATAAAAAGAGAAAAAATTAAAGACTTCTGTAAAACAACTTCTTTTGGGACTAATAAAAAGTCTTTAAGAGGTTATGAAATTTCTGTTAGGAATAATAAATCTAATGAAATACAATTACATTTAGTGGATCAGATTCCTCTTTCTAAAACTAAAGAAATTGAAGTGGTTTTAGATGAAAAAAATGGCGCTGAACACAATGAAGATTCAGGTAAGCTTAAATGGGAATTACAGATTCCAAATGGAGAAACTAAGAAAGTAATCTATAAGTATACAGTTAAGTATCCAAAAAATAAATCTATTGGAAATCTTTAATTACAGGTTTTTAAGCTCAGATACTATATCGGTCAATACTTTTTTAGCATCACCAAATAACATATTGGTCTTGTCTCTATAGAAAAGATCATTATCGATCCCGGCATAACCAACATTCATGCTTCGTTTATTCACGATTGTTGTTTTGGCATCCTCTACATTTAAGATAGGCATTCCGTAAATTGGAGAAGCTGGATCTTCTTTTGCAGCAGGGTTTACAACATCATTAGCTCCTAGTACCATTACTACATCACAAGTAGAAAATTCTGCATTAATATCATCCATTTCCACTAATTTGTCGTAATCAACATTACTTTCTGCCAAGAGTACATTCATATGTCCTGGCATACGTCCAGCTACTGGATGTATGGCATATTTTACTTCAACACCCCTATCATCTAAAATCTGCTCCATTTCATGAACCACATGCTGAGCCTGAGCAACAGCCAATCCATATCCAGGAACTATGATCACTTTTGAAGAATAATTCAACATAACTGCTAAATCTGATGAGTTAGTTTCTTTATAATTTTTCGCTTCACCATTGGAGGAAACTGATGAAACAGCTTTTCCCCCAGTTCCAAATGCACCAAATATCACATTAGTAAGTGATCGATTCATGGCTTTACACATAATAACTGTTAGTATTGTTCCAGCAGACCCTACAAGAATACCACCTGTAAGCATAGCCATATTCCCGTATAAAAAACCACCAAAAGCAGCAGCCATTCCAGTGAATGAATTCAATAATGAGATCACAACTGGCATATCAGCACCACCAATTGGAAATACAAACATAATTCCATATAAAGAAGCACCTAAAAATAAAACATAGGTCCACATCTTATAATTTGCTACTCCTGTTATATGGCCTCCTGCTAAACAAACTGTTAATCCTATTACTCCGAAAACTAAAAGGGTATTAAAAATATTATAATATGGAATTCTAAGGTCTTTTTTTAAATTACCATTGAGCTTTAAAAATGCAATAATACTACCTGTAAAAGAGGTACTTCCAATTACAATTCCACATAGAATAATAGTCATGAGAATAGGGTCAAATGAAGCTCCCATATGTTCTAATGCCTTAGGGAATTCTACTAATCCTATCAATGCAGCACAGGCACCTCCCATTCCATTGAATAAAGATACCATTTGGGGCATAGCTGTCATTTGTACTTTTACAGCAGCTAACCAGCCTATTACTGATCCAACAATAATACCTCCGAAGATCCATAGATGATTACCCAATTTAGCCCCTTCATCATTTCTGTAAAGGAATATAGTAGCGAATATAGCTAGTGTCATTCCGAAAGCAGCCAACAGATTTCCATTACGGGCAGTTTTTGGACCTGCCATCATTTTTAAACCTAATATATAGCAGACAGATGCTATTAAATAACTTATTTCTAATATATGTCCTCCCATTATTTCTCTTCTTTATTAGGTTTCTTTTTAAACATTTCGAGCATTCTGTCTGTAACAACAAATCCTCCAACTACATTTAGTGTTCCAAGTACAACAGCTATGAATCCGAGAATAAGTGCAGCCGTGTTGTCTGGACTTGCATTTCCCATAATAATAATAGCACCAATAATTACAACTCCGTGTATAGCATTAGCACCACTCATTAGTGGAGTGTGAAGCACAGCGGGTACACTTTCAATTACTTGGATACCTAAAATAATAGATAGAATGATGACATAGACCATTTCTATGTTTTCAGTTAAAAAACTTAGTATTTCTTTCATGAGTTTATGATTAAACTTTTACTGATTCTGGTTGATTTTCCTTTTTTAGTGAATCTTGTAGGATCTTACCTTCTCTTAAAATGAGTGAACCTGAAGTGATCTCATCTTCTAGATCCCATTTAAATTTAGCATCTTCTGTTAAATGCTGAATGAAGTTTTGAATATTCTTGGCTAATAATTCACTGGCATTTATAGGTAATGTTCCTGGTAGATTACCTTCACCTACTATTTTCACACCAGATTTCTCAATTACTTTATTTAATTCGCTACTAGCACAATTTCCACCTTGAGCTACTGCCATATCAACAATTACAGATCCTGGTTTCATTTTATTAAGCATCTCATCTGAAATTAATAATGGAGCTTTTTTTCCAGGAATTAAGGCAGTAGTGATTACAAGATCTGCAGCAGCTACTTTTTCAGTAACAGCTTCCTGTTGTTTTTTAAGAAATTCATCGGATACTCCTTTAACATATCCACCTTCCATCTTAATCGAATCATCGCCATCTACTTCAATGAATTTACCTCCTAAAGATTCCACTTGTTCCTTTGTTTCTGGTCGAATATCTGAAACCCATACATTAGCTCCTAATCTTTTAGATGTAGCTATTGCTTGCAATCCAGCAACTCCAGCACCGAAAATAACAACCGTAGAAGGTTTTATAGTTCCTGCAGAGGTCATAAGCATAGGGAAGATTTTACCCATTTCTGCACCACCAAGAATAACTGCTTTATAGCCAGCTAAATTAGCTTGAGAGCTTAGTACATCCATGCTCTGAGCCAATGAGGTTCTGGGTATGGCATCCAAAGAAAAAGCATTTATTTCTTGCTGAATACAATTCTTGAGTAATTCTGGATTAGTAGCGGCAAACATCAGTGAAATAAGGGTGCTGCCTTTTTTCATCTGATCAATATCTTCTTTATCAGGTGGGTTGATCTGAGTGATGATGTCACTTTGATAAACAGTTTTCCTGTCTGCTAATTCAGCTCCAGCATCAGTATAGTCACTGTCAGAAAAATTAGACAAAGCACCTGCACCTTTTTCAACGGATATTGAAAAGCCCTTGTTGGTTAATTGTTTTACGATTGTTGGGGTTATAGCCACACGTGTTTCACGGCCGGCTGATTCTTTTGGTATTCCTATTTTCAAAACTTAATTTTGGTTAATAGTAAATTTTTGTGAATGTTAAATTAAAAAAATAAGTTGGAGAATATATTTTTTCTCTTAAATAAATAGATGAATAATAAAATTTGGTCGATAAATCAATCGAAAATAATATTAAACACCTATTTGTTCCTTACAATTTGATAGTATTTCCTTTGCTTTTTCAAGTGAAGTGCTTTCTGCATAGCACCTAAGTACAGGCTCTGTGCCTGATGGTCTTATCATTAACCATTCGTTATCATTAAATATATATTTATAACCATCAGTAGTATCTGTATTGGCTACAATGTATTCGCCAAATTGGTTATAACTACCACTTTTACAATTGTCAACAATTTGTTTTTTAAGACTTTCATTGATATGCAGGTCATCTCTCCAATATTTAAAAGGTCCAACCAAGTTATAGATTTCTATGATTAAGTCTTCTAAAGATTTTCCTGTTTTGGCCATGTATTCAAAAATGACTAATCCCATCCAAATGCCATCTCTTTCTGGAATATGTCCCTTTATAGCAATTCCTCCAGATTCTTCTCCACCAATTAGTACGTCTTCTGAAATCATTTGTTGTGCAATGTGTTTAAAGCCTATTTGAACGGTATCATGTTCTAATCCCCATTGCTCAGCAAGCTTTACTACTCTTGGTGTTGTTGAAGCAGCAACTACCACTTTGCCATTCATTCCTTTATGCTTGTGTAAATATTGCATTAATAATAAAATGATATGATGAGAGTCTATGAATTCACCTTTTGAATTGTATAAGCCAATTCTATCTGCATCACCATCTGTAGCTAATCCTGCAGCAATATTTCCATTGTTTTTAATTAATTCAGAAAATTCAACAAGGTTTTTTGCAATTGGTTCAGGAGCCTGACCATTAAATGAAGGATTGTTTTCACAATGTAAGAAAGTCATCTTAGGGAATAATCTTTTCATTACAGTTTGTCCAGCACCATACATAGCATCATAAGCGAAATTTAAACCAGAGTTTCTTATCGCGTCAAGATCAAAAGATGATTCAACTGCATCAATGTACATTTGTTCAAAATCAACAATTTCAATTTTACCATCATTGATTGCCTCCTTAATAGAAATAGAATTTAAATCTATTGAATTTTCATTGGGGATAAGGTCTTCTACTTCCTGAACTTTATCGGAAGTTAATGGTCCTCCATAATGTCCTTTTAATTTATAACCATTATAAGATGGTGGATTATGGCTGGCTGTGATAACTACACCTAAAGAGGCATTTAAATTTTTAGTAGCTAATGAAATCATTGGAGTTGAAATAAATCCTTTGGACATGTACAACTTAATTCCCATTGAAACGAACACTTTTGCAGCAGTTTCAGTAAATAGTTCACCACCAAATCTACAGTCATGCCCTATGGTTATAGAAGGATTGTTAAAATTGTTTTTTGTCCAATCACCTGTTGCATATGATATACGCGCTACATTTTCTACAGTGTATTCCTGAGCGATAATAGCTCTCCATCCATCTGTGCCAAATTTTATTTTATCCATCTTTATTTAATGTTGATATATTGGCTGCGAAGATAAATTAATATTTTAAATTTCAATTCAATTTTTCATTTTTAGGGTGCTCAATAATTCGCTTGTTTTTTTTATGAAGATCGGCCAGCCTTTTTAATTTTAATTCAGTATTAAAATCATCCATTATGATTTCTTCATTTAGTTGAGCTAATATTTTTTTGATCCATTTCATCTTTATTATTGTTTATGACAATCGAATGTATTACAAGCTTGTTGATAGATGTAGTTTTCGATCTTATTAATGATTGGGATAACATAGTGTTGATTGATCAATCGAATTAACTTGTTTAAATAAATCAACAAGTAAATAGTAAGCTTTATTAGCTGAAATAGCCCCTTTTTAGCAAAAGAATATAGATTATGTTTTATTAAATTATATGATATCATCTACTTAATATTATACTTAACTATATAATTCGTATTTATAATTTAGGAACTAAAGTTATTGTAATTATATGCGTATTTATATCATATTAAGTCATATTTAGTAGCTTAATTTTTTACTCAATTTAGCTATATATTTTTGAGTAAAATTGTTTAACAAAATTAAGTATTACTTAAAAAATTGCTTAAATTAGTAAAATGTTACAGTATACATTTTTAAATCACCCTATCTTAAATATAATGGAAAACCTTTCCATTGATTATTCAGGTATTAAAAATGCATATGGTCTATTTTGTAATATTGATAAGCGATTAAAAATAGCCCAATACCAAGAAAATAATGTTTCATTTATTAAAACAGGTAAAAAGTCGAATATATACCAGAAATTCAGAAATGATGCTATCCATCTTTCATGGATCAATTCAGATTTGATACCCTTTATAGATTCAGATAATAAAGTCATTAATCAGCTTAAAATTGAAGATGAAAATGACAACTCATGGTTGTTGTTAAAGTACACCTCCCCTATTGATCATGCATCGGATTTAATCATCCTGGAAATTGAAGGCATTCATGCCTTTGGATTGAGCAAGAAAAAGGGTCCAGCTACATCCAATGAAAAAATGCTAATAGGTAATTTATTGAATTTAGCTATATCATCTAAGCTAAGATTAGATATGATTAATTATCAAACTATGCAAGTTATCAATGAAAGTTATGGTTTACAGGTTAAAAGTATAGAGAAATTGAAGGATGAAAATGAAACAATTAAGAACAATGCTTCTAAAAGTATTGCCTTATTTGTTGAAGCATTAAAGAATAGATGGGAAAATAAGATCAATAAAAAGTTGCAAATCGAAAAAGATATCATACATGAGATCATTGAATCAAATCAGAAAATGACTATCATAGAGAAAGTTTTTGAAAAGGCAGTCATTATTGCTAGAAATACCAATTTGTCTATAACTGATGAGATTATTATTAAAAAGGAGCATATTAGCTGGCCTTCTAGCTCATCGGATAAAATCAGTCACCATCAATTTAATAAGCACTCAAATATTCTGGAGTTTTTGGATAGGTATGAAAATGCCGCATCAATGGCATTAGATAAAGGGTGGAAAGTCAATGGCTCTACTGTAGGTGAATGTTGTGACCCTAAGGTCTCTCCTGCTTCTATAACTTTTAATTTAAAAAAGTATAAAAAACCAATCTGTAAGCTGATTAAGCAATATGACAATAGATGGCCCTTATTAATAGCTCATTTTAGGCCTTTACAAAATATTTTGCATGATGCAGGTAATGATCGTGAAGAGAATGTGCTTTCGGCTTAGATTAAATTTTCATACCCATAATACACACATCATCAATCTGTTCGAAATTGGCTTTCCAATTTTTAAACTCCTGAAGTATTAAGTTGTGTTGTGCATCCATATCTTGATCTTGAATTGAAATTAAAAACTTCTTAAACCTGGCAGATTTGTATTTTTTTCCGTTTGGTCCACCAAACTGATCGGCAAAACCATCTGAAAATATATAAATTGAATCTCCATTATTTAATTGTAATTTATGATTAGTGAAAGGTTGATGGGAGGCATGCATTCCAATAGGTTGTTTGTCAGCTATGACTTCTTCAATATCAGAACTCCCATTTCTAATGATCCATAATGGATTGTTGGCACCAGACCAATGAATAGTACCAGTTTTTTTATTATAAGCACATAGAGAGATGTCCATTCCATCTCTAATATCTTCTGTAGATTTTCCAAATCTCCCAATTACCAATTCTCTTGCTCGATCGAGAATAGCACTTGGTTGATTGATTTTATCTTCAATAAGGGCCTTAGTAAGTGCATTAGAGCATATTACTGAAACCATAGCACCAGGTACTCCATGGCCAGTACAATCAGCTACAGCAAAATATATAGTATTATCAATATTCTCTGACCAGTAAAAATCACCGGCAACAATACCTTTTGGTTGATACAGTAAAAATGATTTTGGCAACCATTGCTGAATTAATTGAACTGGTGGAAGTATAGCATCTTGTAGTCGTTTAGCATAATGAATAGAATCTAAAATATCATTGTTCTTTTCTTCAACAATTTCTTTTTGTTGTTCGATGATTATTTTTTGTTTCTTAGTAGTGCGTAAACGATTGATTACTATAATAGTAAATACAATTACTAAAACTAAAATAATAAGACCGGTAATTATTATTAAGTTTTTATTTTCTGCTTCTTTTTTTGCTATATCAGCATCTTTAAGTGCAATATCATCTTTTCTCTTTTGTTCAAGCTTTAATGAATCTGCTTGCTTTTCGTATACATATTTAAACTGATGACGAAAAAGCTCTTTTTGATCTTTTTCTTTATTAACTAAATCTCTATTAATGATATATAATTCATGCATTTTAAGTGCTTCATTATCATTGAAGATCAATTTATAGGATAAATAAAGTGATTTAGCAGCATCACTTATTAGCCATGGGACTTCAATTTTCAATGCAATTTCTAATGCTTCTTTACTTAATATTATTGATTTAGTGTAATTTCCTTTTAGCTGATATACATTTGCGATGTTTTTTTTACATATGGCTATACACTTTTGATTCACTCTTAATTCTTCTAATTCAAGACTTTTTTCAAAATGATCCATAGCAAGATCATATTTGTTTTGTTCTAAATAAATTTCTCCTAAATTCCCATAAGAAGTAGCCATGCCATCTAATTCTTTGAGTTCTTTTTGTATTACTAAACTCTGATTGTATAAATTAATAGCCTTACTATATTCTTTTTTTCCTTTATAACTACTTCCTAAACTTGATTTAGATTTAGCAATACCCTTTTTGTAATCTATTTGTTTGTATGAACTAAGTGCTTTATTAAATAATTCAATAGCCTTAGTATATTCATGTTGATCTGCATAGATGTTTCCTAAATTTCTATTGGTTAATGCTATTCCCTTTATATCATTGAATTTTTCACTGATCTTTAATGCTTCGTAATAAAATTGAATGGCTTTGTCATAAACACCTTTACTTCTGTATATTTTGGCAATTTCATTTAATAATTCTGTTTTATCTTTTTCATTTCCTATTTCATTTAATATTTCTAACCCTTTTTCAAAAAAATCAGCAGCTTTTGGGTAATCAGAATGCTCAAAATATACTTTACCAATTAATAGGTAACATCCAGAAATGGATCTTTTATCATCAATTTTATTAAAGATTAATAGTCCCTTTTCATAATAATTTTGTGCTAGTTCATAATTTCCAAGGTCAAAATAGATTGAACCTATTGAATTCATTGATATTGCTCTACCCCAATCATCCTCAATTTTTTCATATATGCCTAATGCTGTTTGAAAATTATGCTGAGCCTTTTCAATATTACCAGTTTGTGCATAAATTTGCCCTGCATTTTCAAGTGAAATGGCTATTCCTCGTTGATCATTAATTTCAATACAAATATTTAAGCTTCTTTCAATGAAGTCAAGGGCCTTTTTTGTTTGACCTAGATTGGAATAAATAATACCAAGATTTCCTAAAGAAGCAGCAATTCCCATTGTGTCATCTATATCTTCTTTAATTTTTAGGCTTTTATTATAACAATCAATGGCTTTGTTATAATGGCTCAATACTTCATATGTGCTTCCTAAATTATTGTATGCATATGCAGTACCTTGTTTGTTGTTAATAGCTTGATATTTTTTTAATGATTTTTCATAATAGTCAATAGCTAAATTGTAATTACTTTGAATATAATTTGAAGATCCTTGCGTTAATAAAGCTTTTGCCATTAATGCCTTGTTACTAACTGACTCAGCTAGTTTATATTGAAGCTGAGCTAGATAAAACGCACTATCAGGTTGAGAAAAAAGATATCCTTTCCAAGCTAAATGATCTATTGCATTTAGTCTAATACTATCATCAAGATTGTGATCATTCCAGATATTCCATAGGGAGTCTTTATTTACTTGAGATACTGAATTAAATACACAAAAAAGAGCAATAAGAAATGCTAGAAGCTTTTGCATTTTTTAAATATAGACAATAACTCCTTTATAATGAAGGTTTCAAATCCTAATTATATCAATATATTTGCAATCTGATTTAATTGCTGATAAATGAAAATTATCATTGCAGGTGCCGGAGATGTAGGTTTCCATTTAGCCAAGATGCTCTCTTCTGAAGCTCAGGATATCTACCTGATCGATCAGAATGAAGAGAGATTACAATTCATTTCTTCCCAAATTGATGTATTTACAATTATTGGAGATGCCAAATCACTTGATGTACTAGAAATGGCAGATGTAAATAATTGTGATCTATTGATCGCAGTAACTGCTAGTGAGGAAACCAATTTAATGATGTCTATTCTTGCTAAGAAATTTGGAACTAAACGTGCCATAGCAAGGATCAACAATGTAGACATTATAAAAAACAAGAAAGAAAATCATTATTACGAATTAGGAGTGGATACACTCATTTCTCCTACTCACCTTGCAACTGAAGAGATCCAAAGACTCATTCACAGGGCTGTTTTTACCGATGATCTAGAATTCGAAAATGGCAAATTAACAGTGTTTGGCATTTCAATTGGTTCCGACTCTCCTCTTGTTAATAAAACTGTAAAAGAAAGTGCAGACCTCAATCCGAACCTTACTTTTAAACCTATTGCTTTACATAGGAATGAAGAAACGATTATGATCGGTAGCGAAACCATGCTAAAACAAAATGATATTGTTTATTTTATTTCGTCTCCAGATTCTATCGATACGGTGATCAATGTATGTGGAAAAGAGTGTTTCGAAATTAAAGATATCATGATCTTAGGAGGTAGCAGGATTGGTGTTTTGGCTGCAGAGCTTCTTGAAAGCACCTATAATGTAACTTTAATTGAAAAAGACAAAGCCAAGTGTGAACGCATAGCTGGAATGTTAAAACGTACTCTAGTTATCAATATAGATGGCCATGATGTTAAGCAATTAGAAGAAGAGGGTTTAGCAGATATGGATGCTTTCATTGCAGTTACTGGAGATTCTGAAATGAATATCATGTCTTCTCTGGTAGCGAATAACCATGGAGTTAAAAAGACGATCGCCAGAGTTGAGAACATAGATTACATCCATTTATCACAGGCAATTGGCATTGATACGCTTATCAATAAAAAGATCATTGCAGCTAGTAATATATTTAAATATGTAAGAAAAGGAGAAGTGTCGTCAGTAGCTAGCTTGCATGGTGTGGATGCCGAGATCATTGAGTTTATTGTAAAGCCCAATTCCAAAATTACCAAATCCCCTATTCGTGATCTGAATTTCCCAAAGACGGCCAATATCTCAGGAGTTATTAGAGATGGGATTGGAATTATTCCATTTGGTAACTTTCAACTAAAAGAGGGTGATAAAGCCATTGTTTTTTCACTGACTGAATCCATTCATAAAATTGAGACCTATTTTCAGTAAATGAGCAAAAAAATTCTTAATTCAGGAGTTGTTTTAAATGTCATTGGTACATTATTAATGATCAATGGCTTTTTAATGCTCTTGTCTTTACCTTTTGCATTTTATTATGACCTTGATTCGGGTGCTGATGTTCATCTAGATTTTTTCATTAGTAGTGCTATTACTTTATTCTTTGGAGCATTGATTAAATATTTAACAAAGGATGAGAAAAATGCAGAGATCAAAAAGAGAGATGGTTATTTAATCGTTGTTGGAGGGTGGTTGTTCATGAGTTTGTTTGGTACTTTGCCTTTTTTATTATCTGGTGCTATACCTAATTTTACGAATGCATTTTTTGAGACCATGTCTGGTTTTACTACTACAGGTGCATCTATTCTAGATAACATTGAAACCTTACCTAAAAGTATTTTATTCTGGAGGAGTATGACCCAATGGATCGGAGGTATGGGAATCATCGTACTAACAATTGCTATTCTTCCATTATTAGGTATTGGGGGTATGGAGTTATTCGTTGCAGAAGCACCTGGTCCCACCAAAGACAAGATCCACCCCAGAATTAAAGAGACAGCCAAAAGGTTATGGATCATTTATTTTGGTTTGACCTTTGTAGAATCCTTAATTTTAATGGGTTGTGGAATGGATTTTTTTGATGCCATTAATCATAGCATGACCACTACCTCTACAGGAGGTTTTTCTACAAAACAAGATAGTATAGCTGCATTTAATAATATTTATGTAGAATCGGTGATCATTGCTTTTATGTTAATTGCAGGTACCAATTTTACATTATTGTATTTTGGATTGAAATTAAAACTAAAAAAGTTCTGGCATAACGATGAATTTAAATGGTATTTTACTGCGGCAGTTGGATTTACCATGATTGTATCGATGGTTCTATTCTTTCAAAATGAATTAAGCTCTTATTTACACGCACTTAGAGACGCTTCTTTTCAGGTAGTATCTATAATTACCACTACTGGCTTTAGTAGCTCAGATTACACCTTATGGGGACCATTTATAACATTTTTGTTTTTCCTTCTTTTGTTTTCTGGTGCATCTGCTGGTAGTACCAGTGGTGGTATTAAAATAGTTAGAATTGTTTTATTAATGAAAAATGGATTTTTAGAATTTAAAAGAAGATTACATCCAAATGCAGTGATTCCTGTACAGCTTAATAAAGAATCAGTAGCTCCAAATATAATATATAACTTATTGGCATTTATATTTTTATATTTATTTATATTCACCTTTGGTTCAATTATAATGACTGCATTAGGCGTAGATTTTTTAACATCTATAAGCTCAGTTGCATCTGCATTAAGTAATGTTGGACCAGGTATTGGTGAAGTAGGTCCCTCACATAGCTATTCTCAACTTCCAGAATTGGGTAAATGGGTATTGTCTATTATGATGCTAATGGGTAGATTAGAGCTTTTTACTGTTGCAGTATTATTTACACCTTATTTTTGGAGGAGAAATTAAATCTATTTTATGGAAACTAAATTACTTTTTGAATTAAAATATAAAACACCCATTGAATGGGCTCATCAGGCAGTTGATGGCATTGATGAATTTCTTCAGGATCATGCAGATGCAGAAAGAAAGGTGTCAAATATGTGCTTATCATTAATAGCTAAATACCCTAACAGGTATGAAATTATTGATGAGCTTATACAAATATCTATTGAAGAACTTTTGCATTTTAAGCAAGTTCATCAACTAATTTTAGATAGGGGAAATACATTAAATGGTGTTTTTAAAAAAGATCCGTATATAAAAGGATTAATGCCCATATTAAGGTCTGATAGCGATTTATTATTTATGGATAGGTTAATTATTGCATCTATTGCTGAGCTTCGTGGTTCAGAAAGATTTGCATTAATTGGTGAAGTTTCCGAAGATCCTAAAATCGCTAAATTTTATAAAAATTTACACATACAGGAGTTAGAGCACATAGATTCATTTATAAAAATGGCTAAAGTTTATTTTCCTGAAAAAGAGGTTGACAGCAGGGTTGAAGAGATTTTAATTAAAGAAGCTGAAGTTACTGAAAGTCTTCCTTGGAGATGTGCTATTCATTGATTCATTTCTATAAGAGAATTTAAACATATTTACGCTTTTCATTTATTTTCTTTATTTTAGGGTATATCTTCATTTAAGTTATGCATATAGATAAATATATAGATGTATCAAAATTAAATAAGCTTAAACCCATGAAAGGCAGGGTTATATTATCCGAACCTTTTATGTTGGATGCTAATTTCAAAAGAGCTGTTATTTTTTTATGTGAGCACAATGAAGAAGGTTCTTATGGATTTATATTGAACCATGTACTCTCAGCTAATCTAAGTGAATTAATAAATGGTTTAGATAGAAATGATTTTATTATCTCTTATGGAGGGCCTGTTCATCCAGACAATTTATACTATATGCATGATCAGGGGGAACGTATTGATGATTCTCAGGAATTATTTCCTGGATTATGGTTTGGCGGTAATTTTGAACAAATCTTATCCTTAATAAATGATAAGATTATTAATTCAGAAAACATACGATTTTTTCTAGGCTATTCTGGATGGACTGAAGATCAGCTAATCAATGAAATGGAAACTCACTCTTGGATTACTTCTGAATTTAACCCTAAAGATCTATTAGCTATAGATAAGCAATTATGGAAGAATACATTAAATAAAATGGGTAAACAATATGAATTAGTTTCTAATTTTCCTTCAGACCCTTCTCAAAATTAAGGATCTGTTCATTGATAAGATCTACAATTTTTTTTGCAGTTTCATTATAGTATCTTTTTTGCTGAAAACCCCTAACCCATTTTATACCATTAATTGTATTAGTTAAAAAGACCTCATCAGCATTCAATAGATTTTGAGGAGTTAATGAATTTTCATAAACAGTAATATTATTTGATAATGCCGTATTAATGACCATCATTCTCATTATTCCTCCTACACATCCATCTTCTAATGGAGGTGTGTAAAGAACACCATTACTAACAATAAATATATTACTAGATGTAGCTTCAATAATTTTGCCAGTACCATTTACTATCAATGAGTCGTCAAGCATGCTGTTTTTAGCAAACTCTGATGCTAATACATATAATAAACCATTAAGGGTTTTAAATTTAGAGATATAATTTACAGGTTTATATAGATCTTTAAATACATCAATAGAGATTCCATTATTATTTAATTCATAGTAATTTAAAGGATGTTCTTCAGCTTCAATTAGATAGCACAGATCATTAGTGTCTGGTAAATAGGTTCCACTTCCATTTCTGTAAACCGTGAGTCTTATTTTACCCCCCTTGTCGATTTTATTTTGGTTGATTAATTTAGTAATAAGGGATTTAATATTTTGTAAACTAAATGAACTATCACTTTGAATCTTTAAAGCCTCCAATCCTGCAATAATTCGTTGGTAATGATAATCAATTGATATGGCTGTCCCATTTATGACCTTAATCGACTCAAATAATCCATCTCCATAACGAAAAGCTCTATTTGTTTTTAAATATTGAGATGATGAGCTAAGGAGCTCTCCATTTAAGATAATTTTGTTTTCCAATTTATTTTTATTTAAGACAATCCTATGTATTGATTGATTGATTCAAAGAAATTGATATATATGCGATAATCGTATAAAGCGATAAATAAAAGTCCAAATATAGCACCTGAAATATGTGCATCATGAGCAATATTACTCCCTCCCTTTTTAATCATGTAATTTTCTGCGAATAAATAAAGTAACCCAAAAATAAATCCAGGAATGGATAAACCTGGTATTATAATCAAACCTAATGGTGCAAGCGGTTCTATTATTATAAATGCAAATACAATGGCAGAAACTGCACCTGAAGCACCTAAACTTAAATAGTTAGGGTTATCTCTATGTTTAATAATTGATGGTAAAGTCGCAAATACCATTCCTCCAAGATATAGAGAGAGAAAGAAAATAAACCCAATTGAGCTCGTAGCTAAAAAGTAAGCTTCAATATAAATACCGAACATGTATAAAACATACATATTGAATGCTAGATGTAGATAATCTGCATGTATAAATCCATGTGTAAAAACTAACCAAAATTTATTATGGTGTAAATAAGAATAAGGTGAAAATGTAAGTTTGTATTTAAGGTTATTATCATTAAATGCTAAAATTGAAATAATAACAGTAATTATAATAATAACCAATGTAATTGAAATGGTCATTAATTATCAGTAGTCGGAGTTAGAAGAATGTTTTTATCTACTTCATGTTTGTAAGAGGCTTTATCATATATTTCTATCTCCTCAAAGATATCTTCATGATCCATAGCGCTAATATACATGTTGTATTTTCCAGGAGGAAGGATAATCACATACCTCATGCTAATGTCATTTGGAGCATAATCACCATAGATTTCATCGGTTTCTTGATCAGTAATCTGGATATATACATCCTCTAATTCAGTAATGCTACTAGTAGTTGAAATAATTCCTTTAATAACGGTATATCTTGGTTCAACACTTTTAAACTGAACTCTATAGATATCAAGGTTTCCATAACTATCATTTCTGATAGCAGATATATAACCATATTTTCCAGACTCGGAAATCCTAAAATTCATATTGTCTTCTGGAGTATTTATAGGGTATCCTAAATTTTGAATTCCTAAAAATTTCTTTTTTGAATCATCCCATGTTGCAGAAAATATATCATAACCACCCATACTTGTATGCCCCTTTGACGAAAAGTAGAGTGTTTTACCGTCAGGTGAAATATTGGGAAAATCTTCATCATATTTTGTGTTGATCGTTGGGCCTAGGTTTTGAGGCATACTCCATTTCCCATTGGGTAGTTTTTGACATAAATAAATATCTATTCCACCATAACCATCTGGTTTATCGCTAGCAAAAAATAATTTGGATTCATCATTGGTAATACAAGCAGCAATTTCAGAGTTTTTAGTATTAACATTCTTATCTAATTTAACCAATGAACCAAATTCTAAGTTATTGATCTTACAATCATATAAATCTCCATAATCAGAAAAATCATTCACATAGATAATTGCTTTTTCACCATTACTTTTTAAACCAACAATCTCCTCAGAACCTTCAGGAGTATTGATTTTAGAAACTGGTTGGGCCTTTTGATATTTCCCCTCTTTTACTTCTGATATATATACATTGGATGCATAAGAACCGTCTGGTAATTCAATAGCTTCAGTATTTCTATTAGAATTGAATAAAATAAAAGATTCATTAACAGGAATAAATGGAAAATAGTCAGCAAATTTTGTATTAATATTTTTTCCTAAGTTTTCAAATGAAACACTTAAAGGAAATTTCATGATTTCTTTGGCGTTTTCACAATATTCAATTTGTAGTGGTGCATTATCTCTATTCATTAGGCTACCTTTTCCAGTTTCAAGGAATTTTTGATAAGCTTGAATTGCTTTGTTAAATTGATAACCAAAATGATATGCCCTTCCTAGTAAATACCAGGTGTCAGGAATTATTTTCGGATCCTTCACTAAAAATTCCAAATAAGGAATAGCTCTTGATTTATCATCATTAGTGTTGATATAGCACACAGCTAGATTATAATTATAGTCTATATTTTCGGGATCTTCAGTAATTAAAATTTCATATTCATTTAATGCGGCAGAATAATTACCATCAATAAAATAATTTTCTGCAAGTTTACTATCTTGTCCAAATAGTAGATTGACAACTAATACAAAAACTGTTGAAATTGCTATTTTCATAATTCACGATTTATTTGATTACAAAAGTATTAGATATTTTAGATTATACCTAAAGTTTACATTACCTAATGACATCACTAATTGGTAAGATGTTATATTTGTTTTTTTAATTTAAATAATTAATGAAAAGAGCATTTTTATCAGAATTTATTAAAGAAAGGAAAATGGTAGGCGCTATAGCTCCTAGCTCAAAATTTCTAATGCGAAAAATGCTCAAAAAGATTGATTTCTCTAAAGATCTAAATATTATTGAATTAGGCCCAGGAACAGGAATATTTACTGCTGAGATATTAAATAGAATGACAGATAAATCTAACCTGTTCTCTTTCGAGATTAATACTGTTTTTTATGACCAACTTAATTCTAAGTTTCAAGACAAAAGAATTAGGATTATTAATGATAGTGCAGAAAAAATGAGTCATTATTTATCAAAGGAAAAAATCCAGAAAGCGCATGTAGTGATTTCATCTTTACCCCTAGCAGTTATTCCTAATGAAGTAAAAGAAAATATATTAAACTCCGTTGTAGCTATCCTTGACCAAAATGGCACTTATGTACAGTTTCAATATTCTTTAAATGCAAAAAAATTACTTCAATCAAAATTTGAGAATATTGATATACAATTCACTCCATTAAATTTACCCCCTGCATTTGTATATAATTGTAGTAATTAATACTTAATCGCCCTTAGCATTTCTCTTTTTCCAACAGGACCCGCTAATCTTTGTATTTGATAGCCAGCACTCTGAAGATCTCTTCTCACCTGTCCTTTTGCACAATAAGTTACCAATCTCCCATTTTTTTTAGTTAAATCAAATAACTTATTAAATTGTTTTAGCTCCCACATTTCTTTTTGGGAGTTTGGACCAAAAGCATCATAGTATATGATGTCGAATTGTAAATTAGTGTTATAATCTTCTAGTTTTAATTTATTTTTCATCAAATAAAAATGTTGATGAATCTTTGTTCTGTTTTCCCAAGAAGATAAATGGAGATTTAAAAATTCTTCTTTTTCATCAATTGAATTAGGGTAATTAAGCTGCTCAATTAAATCATTTGGTAATGGATGTGGTTCTAATGTATGGTAATCTACTATGCAATTTATTTCAGCTTTTTTTATAAAAATAGAAGTTAAAAAGGCATTTAATCCAGTGCCAAATCCTATTTCTAATATAGAAATCTTGTCTGTTGTTGTTGTATTTATATGATCTAACAGGCCAGCATTGATGAAAACATGTTTAGATTCTTGTATTGCACCATGTATGGAATGATACTGCTCATCAATATCAGATCGATATATACTATGACTACCATCTTTAGATTTAATTAATTGGGTATGGTTGATTAGCTTATTCACTACTTTTTATCATTATTAATCTAAACCCTATTTCAGGATCAGGACCAGCTTGATATTCTTTACTATTTATTTGTACATAATTCATTTCACTATCCCATGAACCGCCTTTGGTGAAATCTGAATTCTTTATCATTTCTGAAACATTACCTGACATGTCATATAAACCATTTGTATTTGAAAAATATGATTTAATAGGAGCTATAATAGGATAGCCATCTAGGTCAGCACCTAGCATTGGGTCATTATTATCAGGGATTTTATAAGAAATATTGCCCTCACTGTCATATTTGGTAAAAAGTTCTGGATAAACTCTAAAATTACATAAATACTGTCCTTTACTATTTCTGATATAAGGTCCACCCCACGGGTAATTAGCTGTTTTTGATGGATGATTATTGGATGCATTAACCCACTCTTCTTCATTAGGAAGACCAAATTGAACATTTTGTTTATGAATTATATTATATTGAACTTCAATCCATTCAATAAAGCTGAGAACATCATCTCTGGAGATATTGACAACTGGATAATTTGAATAATCTGGATGCCAATGGTATTTTATAGTATATTGATTCGAATACCAAAATTTGTTTTCCCATAAACTTGAATCTGGTCTTTTATGACCTGTAGATTCAGTGAAAAGGTTATAAATTTTATTAGTTACTTCATGCTCCATCATAAATAATGAGTCATTAATAGGTTTAAATTTTTTAAAATATTTTTTACTCAGTGAGTTAAGTTTCTTTGTTTTTACAGGTTTCCATTCAACAACTTCAATGATATATCTAAACCCAATAAGAGGAGAAATTTCTTCTTTAATTTTTGAGTTAATGGTAACATCATAACCTAATGAAAACCAATTACCTCCAAAAGCAAAATTTTTATCTGAAACTAATTCGGAAACATTTCCACACATATTATATAGCCCATAGCCATTTGGTAAGTAACTTTTAACAGGTGCTGTTATATCAGCCATGTCATTTAAATTGCCGGCAACTCCCATAAAGTCTCCCTCAGACCTTTTAAAATTTAATCTGAATTTACCCTTGTTTTTACCCTCTTCAAATCTCAATGAATTTCCATCCCATGGAAGCTGGTTCCACTCAGACAAGCCACCTTGTGCAGCAGTCTTCCATTCTCTATAATTAGGGAGTCTTACTATTACTTTTTTCACAGGATGATCTAGATCATTTTTAAGGTTTTTATTGATTTTTGATGTTAGCCATGAACAATATTTTATGGCACTTTCTTTAGATATACCAACTACTGGATAATTATTGTAAGCAGGATGCCTGAAATAATACTTTTCATAAGGTTCGTTCATACCTATTTTCTTATTCCAGCAGGTTGTGTCAGGTAAATATTTTTTATAGCTGTTGTCTGAATTAATGAACTCCCTGTATTCAATATTACTCAATTCATGATCTAATAGCCACAAGAAATCTTCTTTTATAGGCTTGCAATCATTAAAGTATTCCTTTTCTTTTGAATACATATTATTTAGATACAAGGTCAATACTAATAGAAAGAAACTTTTCATAATTAAATAACGAAAAAAATAATAAATGTTACATTTTTATAAGGTTTCAATATCAAACGAATCACCATCATTTACTGCAATAACATTTTTAAATACTCCTTTAGCTTCATCTTCAAAAGCAGACACATCTTTATATCTAGCTGAATAATGACCTAATAAGAGTTTCTTTACATTGGCTTTTGTAGCTATAGTAGCTGCTTCGATTGCTGTTGAATGAAATGTTTCAAGGGCTCTTTTTTTCATTTGTTCCAAAAAAGTAGCCTCATGATATAAAAGGTCTACATTTTTAATAAAATCAATGATTGATTCATCATATTTAGTGTCACTACAAAAGGCATATGATCTCGGTATAGGTGGGTCTGTGGTGATTTCTGAGTTAGGAATCAGTTTGTTTTTGAATTGATAATCATCTCCATTTTTAATTGAATGGATATCTTTTACTGAAATTCCATACTTATTAATTGCTTCTTTATTGATGCCTCTTAGCCTCATTTTCTCTCTTATAAGAAATCCACAGCAATCTATCCTATGATTCAATGGAAATGAAAATACCTTCATTATTTTATCTTCAAATAATAAATTAAGGCCCTCCATGTTTGTAGCATTGAAGATAATTTTGAAACTAGGTTTTGAATGACTTACTTTAAAATGAGAGTCTAGTATTTTTTTTAAACCTAACGGAGCATAAATATTTATTGGTTTCTTTCTGCCCAATAAATGAAATGAGGATAATAAGCCAATTAACCCTAGGTAGTGATCTCCATGTAAATGGCTAATAAATATATGATCGATTTTCTGGAACTTTAATTTTAATTTTCTTAATTGTAATTGAGTTCCTTCACCACAGTCAATTAATAAAAATCTTTCCTGAACATTTATAAATTGAGAAGTAGGATTTTTGAATAAAGTAGGAAGAGCACTTCCTGATCCTAATATGGTAACATTAAATTTCAATGCAAAAAAAATCCCGCAAAAAGCGGGATTCTATAAAAGGTTATAAATATTATTTATTGATAATCATTCTTTTTGTTAATTTATTTTTTCCGTTGGAAATTGAGTATAAATATACACCATCAGGATAATTACTAATATCTAGATCAATGGTGTTAACTCCTTTTTTAGTAGTGATTATATCATTTACTAAAATATCCCCTAATAAATTGCTAATTGTGAAAGTTACATTGTTTCCATTTCCTGCAATAAATTGTATAGTCGTATTGCCATTAGTTGGATTTGGAAAATTTTGATTTAAAATAAAGGTCTCATTATTAACAGCTATTGTTTCAATTCCAGCAGGATTAATATCAATTACATAGCCTGTAAAAGTAAGTACTTGAGAAAATGGTTGAAAAAAGACAGTAACCCAACCATCAAGTGTAATAGTTATATCATAAGAACCAGATGTAGTTGGCGTTCCTTCAAGAGTAGCACAACCTTGTTCACCACCTAACCAGCTACATGCAGTATTATTACAAGTATAACTTAATCCAGCAGGTAGACCAGTAACTTGAGTAAGAACTGCAGAATCTACAGGTACCCCAGCAAATCCAGGATCTACATCACCTGCATCTAAAGGTAATTTGAAATCAAGTACTTGAGAATAAGCAACTCCTACTTGACCTGAAACAAAATTAGTTACAGTATCTGGCCATGCGCCATATATTGAATCTGCATAAAGAGGATCAGGTGTACATTGAGCATTTAAATTAAATGTGAATAAACCTGATGTGAATATTATAAGTAATAGTCTTTTCATATTTTTTTTTTTAATTATTCTATTTAGAGAAGTTCAATTTACGAATTATTTTTCGAAAAATAGTCAATTGCCTCAGATTGAGAAGTAGTTATATTAAGTACATTATGAAGCTGAGAAATAGTAATTAACTTATTAACTGATGGTTGAAGGCCACAAATAACAAATGCACCTTCAGCTGTTTTTGCAAATCTGTTACCTACTAACAAAGCACTTAAACCACTAGAATCACAGTATTTTACTGAGGATAGATCAAGTATATAGTTGGAAACTCCAGACTTGTCCAATAATAATAACTGAGATTTGAGTTCAGGTGCAACTGTAGTATCCAGTTTTTCTAGATTACAAGTTACAATCGTATAATTATCATTGCTATTAATTTCGTAGTTCATTTCGGGTACTTATTAAATGATAAAACTAAGATAATAATTTCAACTTTAATAAGGAGTATATTAAAATATTATCTTTTAACAGATAAGTCTTTAAAAAGGATTAGATTCTATTAATTTTTGAAGCTAATAAATAGATAACTGCCATTCTAATTGCGACACCATTTTCTACTTGATCAAGTATGATCGAGTTCTCTGAGTCAGCTACATCTGATGTGATCTCAACTCCTCTGTTAATTGGGCCAGGATGCATAATAACAATTTCTTTATTTAAATTATCAAGAATATTTTTATTAAGACCGTATAAGGATTTATATTCTCTTAATGAAGGGAAGTATTTGATGTCTTGTCTTTCTAATTGGATTCTTAGCATATTAGCAACATCACACCAGTTTAGGGCTTTTATTAGGTCATTCTCTATCAATACTCCTAGTTCATTGATGTATTTAGGTAATAAAGTAGTAGGCCCACAGATCATTACTTCAGCTCCTAATTTTTTAAGTGCAAAAATATTAGACAATGCTACTCTTGAATGCATGATATCTCCTACAATAACTACCTTCTTTCCTTTAACACTACCTAGTTTTTCACGTATTGAATAACAGTCGAGTAATGCTTGGGTTGGGTGTTCGTGAGTTCCATCACCAGCATTGATGATCTTTGCATCAATATGGTTAGATAAAAATTGATGTGCACCTGGTAAAGGATGTCTCATTACAATCATGTCTACTTTCATAGAAAGTATGTTGTTTACCGTGTCTATTAATGTCTCCCCTTTTTTAACACTTGATGAACCTGCAGAAAAATTAATAATATCTGCAGATAATCTTTTTTCAGCCAACTCAAAAGATAGCTTTGTACGTGTACTGTTTTCAAAGAAAATATTGGCAATTGTAATATCTCTAAGTGTAGGAACTTTTCTTATAGGTCTGTTAATGACTCTTTTAAAGCTATCAGCTGTTTCAAATATTATTTCTATATCACTTTTAGTTAGTGATTTTATTCCCAATAAATGATCTACACTTAAATCTTTCATTTCATTTCAGGTGTATGTAATATAACTTGGTCTTTACCATCTTTCTCATTCCAGTTAACTGTAACCCTCTCTGATTGTATTGTATCTATAGATTTACCAATATAATCAGGTCTTAAGGGTATTTGATGTGAAAACCTTCTCTCAATCAATGTTAATAATTCAACTTTTGAAGGGCGCCCATATGCCATGATAGCATCAAGGCCAGAACGTACTGTTCTTCCTGTAAAAAGGACATCGTCAACCAATACAACCATTTTATTCTCTATACTAAAATCAAGATTGGTTACACTAGGAATTAGAGGTGTATCTTTTCTTCTAAAATCATCTCTGTAAAATGTAATATCCAATGAGCCAGTTAAAATCTCTTTTTTACAGATTAAAGATAACTCTTTCTGTAGCCTATTAGCTACAAATATTCCATTTGGTTGCAGACCAATAATTGCAGAATTGGAAAAGTCGTTGTGGTTTTCAATAAGTTGATAACAAAGTCGCCTAATTGTATGTGAGAATTGTAGGCTATTTAGAACTTCTGAGGTTTTCATTCACTAAATACTGCACAAATATAAGCATAAGTTTTAGCATGCAGCAAAAATGTTTTTTTATTTCATTAATAACTCCATGTCTGATCTCTATAATTGTACCTGTTAATAGCAAATTTTATTCTTGGCTTAATTGAAGAGTGACTTGACCATGCATCTACATAGTATATTCCTAATCTAAGTCTAGATCTTTGAATTCTAAATGTTCTTTCAATTCCACAGAAAACTTCTTGATATGAATAGCTAGATTCTGGAATATTTAAGGTGCTACCTCCAATTACAGTATGTATTCCTAATTTTTTTATAATGGGAATGTAATTTATAATAGCTCCATCAAAATGATGAGCATAATTTAATTTTAAATATGAGTCAGTTACAGATAATGTAGTATCCTGAATTTGCATGGATTCCATTAAAGAAGCAAAGAACCATTGATCTCCTCTTGGGAAGATTTTGTAATCAGCATAGTAAGATTGAATATTCCTTAAAAACTTCCCAGCTTCTATCTTATAATTGGATGTTCCTAAAGTTCTGAGTTTAAAAGATTGGTCAATCCTTGCGGTTAAGAAATCAAAATCAACATCACTTTCTAATATATCAGGAATTCCTTTTTCATAAAATAAACTGAACCTTGGCCATTTGCTTCCTAAAACCACTTTTCTATATGGCTCACTCATGTATTTTTGAAAAGGAACAAAACTAATATCGATATTCACTACAAATTCTTGATATGGATTAAAATCTATTGGATGGTTACCATCAAACCAATCGTCTGCTTCTGGATTAAAAGAATACGATGTAATGGGGTTTCTTTCTATCCAGTTTACATAAGTATCTACGTATAAGCCATTTAATATCTCTCTACTATGTTCAAGAACCACATTAAATTCTCTGATCCAGTTCGATCTTTGAAATAAATTGGTTACAGCGTCATTTTCTACTATTAATTCATTTTGATCACCAATATAAAATCCAATATTTCCAAGATGCTTAGGATCATATCGGTGGTTCATCCAATACATGTATTTAAAATCAGGGTTCCTTATCCCAAAGTTTCCATTAGCATAAAACCAAAATGTTTTTTCATTTTCCCATTTTTTAAAATAGGAAAGATCTGGACCTATTCTTATGCCTCCTATTTCAAATGGATCGATAAGTCCAGCTATTGAAGTAAATGAAAAGTATTGTTTTTTCTTCCTATTAGAGATTCCTGGACCATCCCATATTATATCTACTAAGGTAATACGATTAAATATTGAATCTAAAGAGTCTAGATAAGACTCTGAAGTAATATGATTTTCAATGCTGTCTTTTATAAATTGGAAAATTCGCTCTTCTTTAGTTAAAGGTGTAATCCTGATATTATTCCAATAAGTTGAATCTCTTTCATAAGCTTCTTTTGTTGTTATACCTAATTCGTTATTAAAATACCGATCAGGAAAAACGGGATTAAATTTATACTTACTATAGGTTACACTAGTTTTCCCATTTAACTTTTGTTTACCAATTATTGAAGAGTAATAAAAATTTTGATTCTTGATCACTAATATTGAATCTTCTATGAATTTATATTCTTGTTCTAACCTAAAATAATTGTGCTTTACCAATCCATTTTTATTCAATTTTAAATCAGTTTTATATAGACAAAACAATTTATCGATAATCCAAATTTTTCCTTCCCATGTAGCATTCCCCTTTTTTCTAGGAGTTATTTTGATTTCATGAAGAAGGTGCTCTCCAAATTGAGTAGTCTTTAAAAGCTTAAACTTATAGCTAAGAATAGAAGTCGTATGAAGCGGAGAAATAATCGGAGACTCATTAATGTTCTTTGCTTTAATTAGGTTATCGTAATAATTAAATACATTTTCTACTGTATTTGTAAAACATAGTCCTTCTGTATTACCATATTCTTTATAACCAGTTCGTATCTCTTTTGAAAAATTAGGATGTTTGAAATGCCTAGTAAGCTGAACTTCTATCATATTCATACTCGCAGCTATTTCATTGATCTTGTTTTTTTGTTGATCTGTTTTATTTTCAGCAATTTCATTGTTTTCAAATTTCTCAAGATCTGTTTGTTCTTTTTTCTTTTTTCTTTCTTGTGCAGCTCTTATTTTTCTTTCCTTTTCAGAGATGTTTTCTATGGCTTTTATATAAACATCCTTTGATAAGGAGTTGTATTGATTATTCCATTTAGATTTATTCTTAATTGTATTGTCTATGATCTGATATGCAGGATCTTTACCTTTAGAATTTACTATGAATTCATCTAATTCATTCTCATTAAACTCAAGCCATATATCTTGATGTTTTTCTATGTTATTTTTTAGGATGATTTCTATCTCTTTCGTTTGATACCCGACAGAGCTTACCACTATTTGATAGACTCCAGGTTCTTTAAATTGTAAAAAGTAAAATCCTTTATCGTCACTGGATGTGCCATTAGAACTATATTTAACATAGACATTGGCAAACATAATTTGCTCATTATCAGGACCAAAAATATGTCCTTGTAAAGTTTGAGCATTGGAATAAAAAATGGAAAAAAGGATGAAATTAAAAATGAAGAAAATTTTCATAATAATATAATTATCCCTTTAACGAAATTATAATTTATGTATTGTGATTTGAAATGAAATTAATAGAATCATCTACTATTTCCATCATTATTTTAGGTAAGTATTTTTCCTCCCATGGATGTCTCGATCCAAAAGTATGATTGGTATCATATTTAATGATTTTTGAGGAGGGATTCCAATTATGTAAATCATTCGCTTCTATTATAGACACTGCTTCATCTTCAGTTCCATGAATGATTAATTGAGGGATCTTTAATGATCTAACCGCTTTCTGAATCGTTAATTGTGCTTCATTTTTAATAAAATCTTCATAGAAAGAGTAATAGTGGGGCATTTTTTGCTTGGTCCTGCCATTCAATATATAGCGAACGCCCTCTTTTTTCCATAGAATGAGATTGTTATTATTAGGAAATCTGCTTTTAAAATCGGCAACTCCAGCCCAAGTAATAACATTTTTAATACGTTTATCTTGGGCTGCTCTTAAAAGGACAATGCCTCCTCCTCTACTATGACCAATTAAGGAAATATTGTTAGGATCAATTTTATCTCGAAATTCAACCAATACATGATCGACCACCCTTCCAATATCAATAACTTCCTGACTGTAAGTATTTTTCCCAAAAGCATCGAGATCTGGAAAATCAATAGGTTCTTCTATGGTGCCACCATTTAAAGAGAAATTAAATTTACAAAACGCATATCCTTTATTTAGAAATTGTTCACTTACTAAATTCCAAGCACCCCAATCTTTAAATCCTTTATAGCCATGACAAAAGATCACCAATGGTTTTTTTGATGAAGTATTGCTAAATGAGAAATCACCTATAATAGGATATTCAGCATTTTTATCTGCTATAAAAGTAACTTGAGAAATGGTAATACTTTAATTTAGTCTTCGATAATTGAAATATCAATAATCTGATCTCCTTGTCGAAGGTCATCAATTATTTCCACCCCTTTTATTACTCTACCAAAACAAGTATGATTTTTATCTAAATGAGCAGTATTGTCTCTACTATGGCAGATGAAAAATTGTGATCCTCCAGTATTTCTTCCAGCATGAGCCATTGAAAGAACACCTTTGTCATGGTATTGATTTTCTCCATCTAATTCACAATCTATCTTATACCCTGGGCCACCCACGCCAGTTCCTTGAGGACATCCACCTTGAACAACAAAGTCAGGAATTACCCTGTGAAATGTTAATCCATTATAAAATCCTTCTTCACTTAATTTAATAAAATTGGCTACAGTTTTTGGTGCATCCTTATCATAGAACTCAACCGTCATTTCACCCTTTTCGCTATTAATTATTGCTTTTTTCATGATATTATATTTTAACGTACTAATTTTTTATATTTAATTCTCTGAGGTATAATGTCTGCACCTAATCTTTTCCTTCTATTTTCTTCATAATCGGTAAAACCACCTTCAAAATAATAAGCATTTGAATCGCCTTCAAAAGCAAGAATATGAGTACATATCCTGTCTAAGAACCAACGATCATGAGATATAACAACAACACATCCTGCAAAGCTTTGAATACCTTCTTCAAGAGCTCTAAGTGTATTTACATCTATATCATTGGTTGGCTCATCTAATAAGAGCACATTGGCTTCTGTTTTAAGAGTCATGGCTAGGTGAAGTCTATTTCTTTCTCCACCAGATAAAATTCCTACCTTTTTTTGTTGGTCGGAACCATTAAAATTAAACTTTGAAACATATGCCCTTGAGTTGATAACCTGTCCCCCTATTTCAATTACTTCATTACCTCCACTAATTACATCCCATACACTTTTATTGGGGTCTAATTCTTTATGTCTTTGATCTACATATCCGATTTTTACAGTCTCCCCTACTTTAAAGCTTCCATGATCAGCAGTTTCTTCATCCATTATCATTTTAAATAAGGTGGTTTTACCAGCCCCATTAGGACCAATAATACCTACAATTCCTGCTGGAGGAAGTTTGAAATTTAAATTTTCATATAATAACCGATCATCATAACCTTTTGACACGTCTATGGCTTCTATTACTTCATTTCCCAATCGAGGACCATTTGGGATAGGAATCTCAATTTTCGCTTCTTTTTCTTTAATAGTTTCACTCATCATGGATTCATAATTGTTTAACCTAGCTTTTCCTTTAGACTGTCTTCCTTTAGGTCCTTGTCTTACCCATTCTAATTCTCTATCAAGTGCTTTTTTTCGTTTACTTTCTTGTTTTTCTTCCTGAGCCAATCTTTTTGCTTTTTGTTCTAGCCAAGATGAGTAGTTTCCTTTATATGGAATCCCTGCTCCTCTGTCCAATTCTAAGATCCAACCTGCAACATTATCTAAAAAATACCTATCGTGTGTAACTGCTATTACAGTTCCTTTATAAGATTGAAGGTGCTGCTCTAACCAATGAACAGATTCCGCATCTAAATGGTTAGTAGGTTCATCTAATAATAATATATCTGGTTGTTGTAGTAATAATCTACATAAGGCAACTCTTCTTCTTTCACCTCCAGAAAGGTTTTTAATAGGGGTATTTCCCTCTGGAGTTCTTAATGCATCCATTGCAAGCTCAAGCTTTGAATCAAGATCCCAAGCATCTAATTGATCGATTTTTTCTTGAATTTTCCCTTGTTTATCAATTAATGCATTCATTTTATCAGCGTCATTCATGATCTCTTGATCCATGAACTGGTCGTTGATCTTGTCATATTCTTTTAGTACATCGACAATCTCTTGAGCTCCTTCTTGTACAATTTCCTTTACAGTTTTAGTTTCATCTAATTGTGGTTCTTGTGGAAGGTAACCTACAGAGTAACCTGGTGAAAAAACGACTTCACCTTGGTAATTCTGATCTAGCCCTGCAATAATTTTCATTACTGTAGATTTACCAGCACCATTTAATCCAAGTATTCCAATTTTAGCTCCGTAGTAAAAAGAAAGGTAAATATCTTTTATTATCTGTTTTCCTTGTGGTGTCTGTTTACTAACATTCACCATTGAGAAGATTATTTTTTTATCGTCTGACATATTTTACAAAAATATATTATTAATTATAAATTTTCTATTGCTCTATTATAAAGGTCATTAAATTGATCAGCTACTGATTTGTTACTAAAATTTTGAATGGCATATTCTCTAATAGTATTTGCATCATATTCAGTAGCATTATTGACCATATGCTCCATACTCTTTGTTAATGATTCGGTGTCACCAGTATTAATTAATTTACCTTTAGATGCATCCATGTGTTCAGCAATTCCACCAACATCACTTGTGATGATTGGTAATCCACAAGCCATGGATTCAATAAGCACCAAAGGAAGATTCTCAATATTACTGAAAAGAACAAAGCAATCGGACTGCTGCATGGCATTAGCAATCTCATCATGGGTCTTTTCTGTTTCTATTAATATGGCATTATCGGGAATATTTAATGAGCTGGCTTTTTCTTTGATCCAATCAGTTTCACCATCACCTATGATACGTAATAAGGTATTTGAAAGAGAAAGCTGGGCATAAGCATTTAAAATCCCTGAAATATTCTTTATCTCATCAGTTAAAGTAGAGACATGTAGGAAAGTGAATGGAAGCTCTTTTTTATTGACTGGCTTAAATACTTCTGTATTCACAACATTAGGGACTATCTCATAATTAGTATTGTAATTATTGGATTGAAGGGCTTTTTTTAATTGATTGGAAACTGGGCATACAAATGATGCATTTTCAATGACTTTTTTAATTAATCTTTTTCTGAAATAGCTTATTTTATACTTAGAAAGGTCCTGGAACCCGTGCCAGTTTTCAGATATGATATAAGGAATATTATATTTTTTCTTAAGATATAATGCTTGCCAGCCGGAAGGGTGAATGATATTCATATGAATACAATCAAAATTTACCTTTTTATCTTTCATTAAATGATCAATCCCTTTTTTAAAGGCATTTAGATGATCTAGGTATTTTTTCAATTTATTCTTTTTAAAATAAATGATCGTAGTATCTACTTCATTAATTACCTTATTATCAATTGAAAAAGAATTTTCATTTTCACTAGTACTTAAATACAGTACATAGACCTTATTGATTGTTGCAACTGCTTCTGCATGAAATTGAATAAAATTACCAAGTGTCGTGTGGTTTTTACTTGGATACCATGAGCTTAGAAACAATATGTTTTTAGGTGCATTACTCAAAACTATATTCAGGATGAGAGCACATTAGAATTTGAATTATTAGACTGTTCTAGGGTACCTAGCTTTTCTTCTAATAATTTAATCTGAAGCTCAGCATCTTCTTTTTTCTTTTTTTCAAGTTGCACTACCTTTTCAGGAGCATTGTTAACAAATTTATCATTGTTGAGTTTCTTCATTACAATATTCAGGAAGCCTTTTTTTTCTGTTAACTCTTTATTCAGCTTTTCTTTTTCAGCTTCCATATCAAATTCCATGTTAAAAGGAATAAAATATTCATTAGCAGATACAATAAATGAAAAGCTGTTATCTATTTTAGTATCGCTATAATTTAAAGATGTAAGGTGTCCCATTTTTATTATTAATGGATCAAAATTTTTGACTATTTTTTTGTTTTCTTTAATAATCAATTCCAGATCAACCTTTTGTCCAATATTTTTTTCTTTACGTAAAGTTCTTATCTCAGATATTACGTTTTCAAATAATGAAAATTGAGCTAGCAATTTTTCATCTATTTTGTCAGCTTTAGGCCAGCTAGAAAGCATAATACAATCATCCTTTTTTCTTTCTTTCATTAAATGCCAGATCTCTTCACTAATAAATGGAGTAAATGGATGAATTATTTTTAATAATTGTTCAAAATATAGTATGGTTTGATCTAAAGTTATTTGATCTATAGGTTGTTGATATCCTGGTTTAATCATCTCTAAATACCAAGAACAAAAATCATCCCATACAAGCTTGTAAGAACTCATTAAAGCTTCAGACATACGGAATTTATCATATGACTTGTTAAGTTGCTCTAAAGTTGAATTAAACTTTGCATTGAACCATTGAATAGCAATTTTTGAAGATTCCGGTTGCTCGATAGATTTTACTTCCCAAGAATTGATCAATCTAAATGCATTCCATATTTTATTAGTAAAATTTCTGCCTTGTTCGCATAAGTTACTATCAAATAATAAGTCATTACCTGCAGGTGAGCTCAATAACATACCTACCCTAACACCATCAGCTCCATATTTATTCATAAGCTCTATAGGGTCTGGACTATTACCCAAAGATTTCGACATTTTTCTTCCCAACTTATCTCTAACTATTCCTGTATAATAGACATTATTAAAAGGTTTAGCATCTTTATAATGATAGCCAGCAATTATCATTCTAGCTACCCAAAAGAACATGATTTCAGGTGCAGTAACAAGATCGTTGGTAGTATAATAATAATCAAGTTCATTATTAGAATCTTCATCATCAAATCCTCCAAATACAGCTATAGGCCAAATCCAAGAAGAGAACCAGGTATCCATAACATCTTCATCCTGAAATAATTCATCTTCTTTTACTTTTCTACCTAATTTATCAGCAGCTTTTTTAAGTGCATCTTCAATATTAGCTGCTACTACATAATCATTTTTATCCTTACCATAAAAGTAAGCAGGAATACGATGGCCCCACCATAGCTGTCTGGATATACACCAGTCTTTAATGTTCTCCATCCAATGCTTATAAGTATTTTTGAATTTAGACGGATAAAACTGAACATTATCATTCATTACATTTTCGAGTGCAGGTTGAGCAAGCTCTTTCATTGAGCAAAACCATTGTAATGATAATCTTGGCTCAATGACAGCATCTGTTCTTTCGGAAAATCCAATTTTATTAATATGATCCTCCACTTTGATTAAATAACCAGATCCTTCTAATTCTTTTTCAATAGACTTTCTAGCATCGAAACGATCCATGCCTACAAATAGTTGAGCAGTTTCGTTTAATTTAGCATCTTCATCTAGTATGTTTAGGATCTCAAGATCATATTTAATCCCTATGTTGTAGTCATTGGTGTCATGAGCGGGTGTTATTTTTAAACAACCAGTTCCAAAATCCATATCTACATAATCATCAAAAATGATCGGAACCTCTCTGTTTACTAAAGGAACTATTGCTTTTTTTCCTTTTAGGTGCTGGTATCTTTTATCTTCTGGATTAATACAAATAGCCGTATCTCCAAGGATTGTTTCAGGCCTAGTAGTTGCAATGGTTAACCATTCATCATTTGTACCAGTGACTTTATACCTAACATAGTATAATTTGGAATTCACTTCCTTGTAAAATACTTCTTCATCACTTAAAGCAGTTTTTGCCTGAGGATCCCAATTGATCATTCTTTCTCCTCTATAGATATATCCTTTATCAAATAGATCACAAAAAACTTTGATCACACTATTGTAATAATTTTTATCCATGGTGAACCTTGTTCTATCCCAATCACAAGAAGCACCTAGCTTTTTTAATTGTTCTAAAATAATTCCACCATGTTTTTCAGTCCAATCCCATGATTCTTGTAAGAATTCATCTCTAGAAAGGTCACTTTTCTTTAACCCATTTTCTCTGAGTTTTTGTACTACCTTAGCTTCAGTTGCAATAGAAGCATGGTCTGTTCCTGGAACCCAACAAGCATTTTTACCTAACATTCTTGCACGCCTTATTAGTACATCTTGTATGGTGTTATTAAGCATGTGACCCATATGTAATACTCCAGTGACATTAGGAGGCGGAATTACAATTGTATATGGTTCTCTTTCATCTGGTTTAGAATTAAAGTAACCATTGTCCATCCAGTGTTTATACCATTTGTTTTCAGTAATAGTTGGATCGTATATTTTGGGAATTTCCATTGAACAGCCTTAAAATTTTAAGTGACAAATTTAAGGTTACTATTCAAATGAAGAAAATATAAAAGCTTTTTTGTTTTATTTCATTAAAACCTGAATCTCATAAAACCTAGACTTAAAGAAAGTGTAGGTCCGTTTTGAGAGAAAAAGGTGATAGCGTCTCTAGAAGCAAATCCACCTTCCCAGCTTCCATCACCTGAAACAAATGTGATTCCAACAGGTATCTGAAAATCATAATTACCACCTGTTAAGAAACCAGCTGATAAACGTAGCCAAGGTAATGGATATAAATCACCTCCAAGACCAATGACAGCTTTTTCAAAATTACCAACACCATCGTTGGTTGGTACAATGATATCCATTCCTAGCTCTGCTATTTCTTTGATCTTAAAGCTTGCACCTAGTCTAAATGTGGATGGTAGACTTACTTTTTTCTCTTCTAGGCCCTCCCATTCAAATAATCCATCCTCACCTGCAACATCACCTAGTTGCTGAAAAATACTATAATTCTGAAGTCCAGCAGATTCTGTATCGTAGATGGTTGTGTCATTAATTGTATAAACATTTCCTGTCCAGGTCATAGAACCAATATTGGTATAAGCTAAACCAATTTTAACTTTGTCACCTATTAAAATACTTAGTCCTAGATCAACACCCATTCCGCTTCCTACAGGTTTTGGCATAAAAGCACCTTCTGGTTGAACTACAGTGCTTGGGTTCAATGAATCAGCTCCACCATAATCAATGGGGAATATTGGGCTAACAGATGAAAAAGCAGAAAGTACATTGTCTTCGCTTTTAATATCAACGTATCCAAACCCTTGCATGTATTTAAGTCCTATACCAGCATAAATATTTAGTTTGTCTTCTATTTCAAAGACTTGCCTTCCATAAGAAAGATTATACTCTCGAAGCCATGAAAAAGAAATATGAGTTCCATTAATTATTTCAGATAAAGGATTGGCTGAGTTAGTAAAGCCACTAACAACTTGTTGCATTGAATCCTGGCTCATCCCCTGATAATTTTCGATTTGAGTTGTGTCTAATGTCGTAGGATCTACGTAAAGTAAAGAGTCAAAGTAAGGGGCTAATTTTCCGAGAAATAAAATTTCTGATGTAGTCTCATTGAATCTTGAATACCAATTGATCTGATCATTGATCCTAAAAGCAATACCTCCAAATTTTTCATTGCTATAAGAAAGTCCAAATGAACCAAGATCTATGTCTAATGCCATTCCCGAATTAGCAAATTCCTGAGCAGCATTTAGCTTTTCTTCGTAAGTAAAGCTACTAAGAGAGTCTCCAGATATTGTAGAGCTAAAAGCATCTCTTAATTCTTGTTTACTAAGTACATCTGAATGAATACTATAAGAAAATTCACCTAAACCCATAGAGAAGTTTTTGTCTTCATATTTGCTGGCCCAACCTAAATTAGCTGGATTAATTCCTACAGCTTGATAATCTGTAACAAAGCTAGTGGCGCCACCTCTACCAGTTGCAGTAAATGAGCTGTACTCGTGTTGTCCAGAAGCTGAAATGGTGATTATAGCACTCAAAAAGACAAAAAACTTTTTCATATTTATAATTTTAATGTGTTCTTAAATATACTATAAAATTGATTTCAGGAACATGTTTTAATCCAGTTGTTTAAAATTGGCCTTCCATTTTCTGTTAGAATACTTTCTGGATGAAACTGTAAACCAAATAGTTGCCAGTTTTTATGTCTAAAACCCATATTCATACCATGTTCATTAACTGCAGTTGTAATAAGCTCAGAATTCGATTTTAATTTCACGACCCATGAATGGTAGTGGCCAATTGTAAAGGAGGTTGGCAACCCTTTAAATAAATAGGAATCGTCTTTTACCAATAGCTTTGAGGATTTACCATGCATTACAGGGTTAATATTTTCCAATTCATTGTTGAAATACTGAGCTATTGCTTGATGACCTAAGCATATTCCAAGTATGTTCTTTTCCCTATGAAAACGATGAATTAATTGCAATAGATCTCCAGCTTCTTTTGGAAGTCCAGGGCCAGGAGATAATAATATGTTTTTACTGCTTTTTACCAGCTCCCAGTTGATCTCATTATTCCTGCAGATAATAACTTTTGTTCCTAATCCTTCTAAATAATGAACAAGGTTATATGTAAATGAATCATAATTATCTATAATTAATACTTCTTTCAAATCAATTTCTTTAAGTATACTTAAATAAGTAATAAATTATTCATCTAATATAGAATGATTTTAATATTTTTAAAGAAGTGAAAAATACTTTAGTCATATTATTTATCTTTTTCTCTTCAACAATTTTCTCACAGCTAGACTTCAATGAAAAAAGAAGCTTTCAACCTGCAACTTCTTTAAGTATTTTTAATAACACTTTTAATTTTAGCGACTATTATTATGGTATTAGTGTAGGAATGGAAGATCTGGGATATGAATGGGGTGCTAGATTTAATTTTCAGTTTAGACCTTTTTATAAGAGAACTCAAATAGAAGTTAATAATAATTTGATTACTCAATACAGAGAGAAAAAGTTCTTTGTTTCTATTGATCTAGACAAACGATTTGCAAATTTTCATATAGATGAAATTAACATGCAGTTCTTTGTAGGTTCTCAATTTGGCTTTTTATTGGGTAAATACAGAGGGACTAGAGCAAATGCAGCAGCTATATTTAATATAGCTCCAGTAGGTGGTATTTGTTTAAATTTTAAAAATGAAGTTTTTATAAAAGCAGGGATCTGTTATTTAAAAGATAATCTACTAGAAGTACCTGATATAAAAGCCGTTTTAAATGTAATTTTTGCTTTACCCGACAATACTTATGAGGGTGGTGAGATTCCATATGAAAATGAAACTGACTATTATTAATGAATAAAATATACTTAATATTAATATCGATCTTATTGGTTTTTTCATTAACTGATTGTCTGAATAGCAATGGAAATTGTGATCCAACTATGTATTGTCAACCTGTTCCTTATGACTCTGGTTGGGTAGATGTAAGAATCACTCAGAATGGTAGTAATCCAACTTCAATCATCTTATATAATGGATATTTAGAAGATAGAGATACCATAGGTGTTTATTCCACTTTGGATGAAGAGATTAATTTTTATTTGCCCATAGGAAATAGATATGCATGTGAGGCCTATTATAGTGTGGGATTACAAACTATTATAGCTTTAGATGGAGGAAGGCTTAGACAAAGATCTGAAGTGAATTGTGATGAAACATGTTATAAAGAATCTAATTTAAATCTTGACCTAAGAAAGCTATAGAAATTATATATTTGCCGCCATGGCATCCAAGATTCTATTTTATCTTATTATTCTTCCTATCTCTATACTACCTTATCCTGTTATTTATTTATTGTCCGATACCCTATATTTTGTGCTTTATAAGCTGGTTGGTTACAGGACTGAGGTAGTACTTAAGAACATTAAAAATTCTTTTCCCGAAAAAGATGCTAAAGAGCAGAAAGCCATTATGGCTAAATTTTACAAGCATTTATGTGACTTAATCGTTGAAAGCATTAAGGGGTTTACAATTTCAGAAAAACAATTAAGAAAAAGGTTAATTGTAACAAACCCAGAAGTGGCAGATCAATATGCAAATAAAGGACAAGGAGTTATTTTTGTAGGAGGTCATATTAATAATTGGGAAATCTGCGCACAAGCTGTTCCTTTTTATTCCGAGCATGAATGTATTGGGATCTACAAACCCTTGAGCAATGCATTTTTTGATCATAAAATGAAAACTACAAGGGAAAAGTATGGCCTCAAGCTAGTTTCAATGAAACAAACAAAAAAATCATTTGACAAAGGTGGAAAGCCTAAAGCTATCATTTTTGGTTCAGATCAAAGTCCATCCAACCCAAAAAGGGCTTATTGGTTAAAATTCTTGAATCAGGATACAGGGGTTTTATATGGAGTTGAAAAATATGCCAAAGAATACAACTGGCCAGTTATTTATGTAACGATCTATAAAACCAAAAGAGGGCATTATGAAGTAGAGTATAAATTAATTACAGATACTCCATTAGATACTTCCTATGGTGAGATAACAACCTCTTTTACAAAAGCTATCGAAAACGATATTATTGCTCATCCTCAGTACTGGTTGTGGAGCCATCGTAGGTGGAAACATAAATTACCCAAATAATATTTAATTTTTTTATTTCAATTAATTATCTGATTTACAGATATATAAATATTTTATGTCGTTTATAAACGAAATTAAACGAATATTAAATAATTAATAACCGACTTTGATTTTTAGTTGCCCTTTTCTTTGCATTGTCGATTCCGGAAAAACGACCAAAAACAAATATTTATTAATTATTAAAAACTATTATTATGAGAAATTTAAGAAATCGAGTGCAGTTGATTGGGAACCTAGGGATGGATCCGGAAATCAAAAATTTAGAAAGCGGTAAAACAATGGCAAAGATATCATTGGCAACTTCGGAAATGTATGTGAATAATGCAGGCGAAAAAGTAAAAGATACTCAATGGCACAATGTAATTGCTTGGGGGAAGCAAGCAGAATTGGCAGAAAAATATCTGGTAAAAGGTCAGCAGGTATGCATAGAAGGAAAGCTGAATAACCGATCTTACGAAGATAAAAATGGTGAAACTAGATATCTTACAGAAGTATTGGTAAATGAAATTTTGTTCCTGAAAAATTAAATAGTTTATTACTATTAAAAATTAAAGCCTCATGTTCTCATGGGGCTTTTTTTATACCCTCACCCCCATCACGCACACATCGTCTATTTGTTCAATAGTGCCCAGCCAATTAGCAAACTCTTTCTCCATTGATTTTTGTTGATCTTCTGCACTTTGATTACTAATAGATAAAAGGAATTTCTTGAACTTACCTGCCATGTATTTCTTGCCTTTCTCTCCTCCAAACTGATCTACAAATCCATCAGAGTAGATATATAACATATCATTCTTTTTGATTTTTATGTTTTGAGCTGTGAACTTAATTCCTTTTCCAAGATAAAAACCAACAGGTCGTTTATCCCCTTTGTATTCAAAAACTTCACCTTCTCTTATTAAAACAAGAGAATTCTTGGCTCCTGTAAACATTAACTCATTTTTCTTTTCATTCAATCTACACAACACCATATCCATACCATCTTTTGATTGATTCTCTTGACCCTTCTGTTCTAACGACATCTTCACCTTGTCACTAACTTGATCCAAAATCAAGTCTGTATCCTGTATGTTATTTTCTATAATCATCTCATTTAATAATGAGTTGCCTATCATGCTCATAAATGCCCCTGGTACTCCATGTCCTGTGCAATCGGCTACTGTAAAGAAGATTTCTCCTTTTTCAGAACGATATACCCAGTAGAAATCTCCTGATACTACGTCCTTTGGTTGAAAGAATATAAAGCTTTCTGGTAATACATCTTTCATGTATACGCTAGAGGTCATAAGTGCATCTTGTATACGTTTAGCATAATTGATACTGTCAGTAATTTCTTTGTGCGATTCATTTAGCTTTTCGTGTTGTGTTTCTATAAGCTTCTTTTGCTTATTGGTTATGCGGAATCGGTTAAAAATAAACCCTCCAAAAATTAGTG
>CAYSEW010000020.1:0-52815 GCA_964430245.1 uncultured Flavobacteriales bacterium | reverse complement strand
TTAATTATAGATAATTTCTTTATTACGACTTTCTTTTTATATATTTAATTTTATAAATCTTAAATAAATATTAATTATGAAAAAATTATTTGTGTCACTAATAGGTGTCGCTCTAATGTCAAGTTGTACCATAGCTTATACTTTTCAAGCAACGAATAATCCAGTTGGTTCAAAAACAGGTACATCGGAGCAAAAGTTTCTTTTTGGTCTTCCGTTAGGTGAAATGCAAGATGCAGGATATGCAGCAGCATGTAAAGATGGAGGGATTACAAAAGTAGGTCTTACAGAACAAACCATTTGGACAAATGGTTTTGTTATGAAAAGAATAACAACTGTATACGGAGATTAATTAACTAATAAAATTATTATGAAAAAAATATTATCAATATTGTGTGTTTCTGCAATTATGTGCTCTTGTGCAATTACAATGCCTGTTGCAGCAACTAATAATCCTCTAGGGACAAAAGTAGGTGTTTCTGAAGGAAATATATTTAAACCAGCATCTGTTTCAGAAGCTGCAAAAAATGGAGGTGTTTCAACTATATCTACAGTAGATAAGAAAGTACATATCTTCAATATTTTCGGAAAATACTCATACATTGTTTCAGGTGAATAAAATAAATATTATGAAAAAAATCAAAAACATACTTATAGCTTCATTCATTTTTGGAATGATGTCTTGTAATCCAATAATGATAAGCCCACTTATCGTTACAGATAATCCTGTGGGATCTAAAGTTGGTGAATCTTCTTATAGATTAAATTTATTAGGTTTTCCCTCTACTAAAGATGCAGATCGAAGTATTGCAACTGCAGCTAAGAATGGTGGAATCACTAAAATTGCAACCGTTGATTTTAAATATGACGTGCAAGCAAGATCTTATACAACAATTGTAACAGGAGAATAAAATCATATTTAATTAAATGAATAGTAAGGGTGTCGTCTGACACCCTTTTTTTTGGTTAATTTTGCCAACTTATGAGCTTACAAGTTTTATTTGAGGATAACCATTTAATTGCGGTTAAAAAAAATCCAAGAGATATCGTACAAGCAGATGATTCTGGAGACCCAACTTTAGCAGATGCTGTAAAAGCATATATTAAAAGGAAATACAACAAGCCTGGAGATGTCTTTTTAGGGATTATACATAGAATAGATAGACCAGTTGGAGGTGTAGTGGTTTTTGCACGCACTAGTAAAGCACTAGAGAGAATGAATCGTCTTTTTCAGGAAAAAAAAGTAACTAAAGTATATTGGGCAATTGTTGAGGATAAGCCACCATTGGAAGAGGGAACACTTACAAATTGGTTAAAGAAAAACCAGGAGAAAAATAAATCTAGGGCTTATGATAAATTGGTGAACGGCAGCAAGGAGTGTGTGTTGGAGTATATTCTAAAGGGAAGAAGTCGAAATTATTTTTATTTAGAAATACATCCAAAAACAGGAAGGCATCATCAGATCAGGGTTCAATTGAGTCATATTGGATGTAGGATAAAAGGGGATGTTAAATATGGGGCAAACAGAACCAATAGAGATGGTTCTATACATTTGTTTGCCAGAAGTATAACATTTGAACATCCTGTGAAAAAAGAAATGATCACTATTAAAGCCAATCCCCCCGTAGATCCATTATGGGATGAGATGCTAAATCTAAATGAGGATTAATCTTCTATAGCTATAAAGCTGATCTCTACATTTACATTTTTCGGCAAACAAGAAACTTCAACTGTTTCTCTGGCAGGATAGCTCTGTTTAAAATAGCTAGAGTAGATCTCATTAACTTCTCCGAAATTATTCATGTCACTTAAAAAAATAGAGCATTTGATTACATTGTCCCAAGACATCTCTGCTGCATTAAGTATAGCACCTATATTTTTCATGACCTGATGGGTCTCATCATTTATTGAATTGGTCACTAATTCATTGGATATTGGGTTAATGGCTATTTGGCCACTTGCATAAAGTGTTTTATCTTTTTTAATGGCTTGGCTATATGGCCCTACTGGTGCAGGAGCATTTTTAATAGTAATTATTTTTTTCATTTTGTTTCTTTATCTAATTCCATTGTCATACCAGGTTCTTCTTCTTTGTAATTTAAGATCCTGCAATAATGAAGATTTCACATTAATGTGAATATTATAACTTTTCATGATTCCAAAGGGGATCCAATTAAATCCTATTTCCCAACAATGAAGATCTCTGGCTACTTCAATTGAAGTAAAACTGAACTCTTTTCTGGTGAAGTCATAATTAGTGATATAGGCAAGTTTCCAATTTTTAGTAATATTAAAATCACCCCTAACTCCAACAGATTGAGTTAAGTACATGGTGTCTAAAGAAGATGTGATACTTCTTCTATAATCAATTTTATAATCAAGGCTTAATGTCCAAGGTATGTTAAAGTCTATATAGGCGTCTGGATTAGCATTGATCATGTCTAATTCTTCTTCAGTTCCTTGATCACTTTTGTATTCTTTGTCTTTATTTTTTTTCGATCTTAAATTAATGCTAAGTGCAAGGTTAGCATTTGTTAGGGTTCCTAATTTTTTATTGATGTTGTATTGATAGATGTTTCTTCTTCTTCCTTCACTATCATACCAATAAGGGTCTAGTACTGCTCCAAAACGCATGCTGAGGTTTTTCCATAAAGTAGTTCGTCCATTCATGTTAATGTTGTCTAATTTCATGGAGTCTCGTACAAAATCATATCCAGAACTAAATGTAATATTGTCTAAGATTTTAGATCTTTTATAGGGTTCATTTCCTGTTGTGTCTTTTGTGTTAATTCTTTTTAGCTCTAGTGCATTGATGAGGTTAATACCTAGTCTTCCAGATTCTCCACTAGAAGGTGTTCCGTATATTCCATTTGAAAAAGGGGAGTAATAAGAAATGGTTCCAGCGGTGTCAGATTGATAGTCATAAGTGTAGCCATTATCTGGCCTGTAGGAAAAATTGATATTAGGAGTAATAGTATGTCTAATGATCGCATCACCTTTTCCCCTCATGAATTTCATGAATTGATAAAAGCCATAGATCTTTGTTGTAGCGGAAGCACTTACATTATGACTGCCTGCTATTACAAAGTTATCAACTGTATCTGTAATTACTTCACTGGAGTTGTTACTCCATGTTTTTTGTATTTCATTCATGTACCAAAGAGAAGAATACTGATAAATTGGATTAATAGTAATGGATTTTTTAAAGATTTTAATAGAAGAAGAAGCATTAATGTTGTGTTTCATTCCATATCTAGAATTACTCATTAAACCACCTATGTTATTTAAAGAAATATTACTTGCAGAATCAGTCGTTTCGTTTTTGAAATTCACATTGTAATTCACATTGGTTTGATTGATGAACTCGTCTATGAAATTTTTGTTTTTCGGATTTTTCCTTAACATTTTAAAAGGATAAAATCTGTTAATATTATAAGTAGCTTCAGGTAAAGTGAAGGTGACCATGTCTGTAGTGCTGTTTTGATTGTGTCTTAAATTCACATTTAAATTAGAGCTAATCTTCCCTTTGAATTGTTTACTCCATGCTATGTTAGAGTTAAAAGTATTGGTTAAGTAGTTGTTGGCAGATATTGGGTTGTAGTCATTTTGGAAATTAGTGGTAGTTCCAGCGTTAATATTAGCTCTAAAAGTGGTGCCTGGGTTAGCTTTTGGGTCCTGACTATGACTCCATTTAATAAAAAATTCATTGGAAGATGAATAGTCCTCAAATTCTTTTTCACCTTGTTTTATCATTCGGTAATTCAGCTGAATATTTCCATTGTATTTATATTTCACTTTATAAGAAGTGTTATTTATTACACCCCAGCTTCCTTTGCTGTAAATGTCTCCTAATAAAGAGGTGCTGAGTTTATTGTTTTTGAATTTATGATAATATCCTCCTCCTAATAGATAAAAGCCAAGTGCTTGAGATTCTCCATAGGTAGGAATAATAATCCCATTGGCACTTTTATCTTTTTTGTTAGGGAAAAATGCAAAAGGCAACCCTAGTGGAGTTGGTACATCAGCAATAAATAAGTTGATTGGGCCTGAGACAATTTTATCATCAGGTTTAATAATAGCTTTTCTTAATTTAAAATAGTAATGAGGGTGGTCAAGATCACAAGTAGTATATAAAGCTGTATTTATATGAATATCACCATTTTGCTGTCTTTTTACTTTTTCTCCATGGATATAGCTTTCTCCCTCTTGTAATTTGACTTGATAAGTGATGCCTCTTTTTGTTTCGAAATTGAATCTTAATGAATCCGAAATTGTTTCCGTTGTGCCATCTGTTAATGAAGGAATTCCTGTTTTTTTTCCTAAAGAGTCTATACATAATTTTGCAAACACCTCTTTTGTTTTAAAATCGAATTCAATAAAACAAGCATCCAGCACAATTTCTCCATAATCTACATGTGCTTTATTATATAGGTATGCTTTTTGATGCTCCATGTTCATAACTATAGAATCTACAGATGAATAATTGATAGGGGAATCTAATTCACTTTTTACTTCTATAGTACTATCTACTTGATTTTGACCTATGAATAGATTGGGAATTAACATTGTAAGGAGAATAAAAAATACATAATGAATACAAAAAATACATTTAGCATTTTTACTTTTGGATTTTATATTAAGTATTTTACTTCCCCTTTTCAATTACTTGAAGAGTATATGATGAATAATAGAACAAAGATACATGCGAATAAACGCATTTTTTACATTTTTCTTGCATATACATGCTTGATGTTTAATTTTCAACTGTATGGTCAGACTGGATTAGGATTAAAAACAGTGGTTATTGACCCTGGTCATGGTGGGAAAGATCCAGGAGCTATAGGGTATAATAAGACCATGGAAAAAACCGTAGTATTAAATGTAAGTTTAATATTAGGGGATCTTATAAAAAAAGAATTTCCAGATATTAAGTTAATCTATACAAGAAGTACAGATGAGTTTATTGGATTAGCAAATAGAGCTAAGATTGCCAATAAAGCAGGTGCAGATCTTTTTATTTCTATTCACGCTAATGCGGTTGAAAGTAGAAAGGCTGCAGGTTTTGAGAGCTGGGTATTAGGGCTACATAAATCTCAAGCTGCTTTAGAAGTAGCTAAATTTGAAAATTCTGCAATTCTAATGGAAGATGATCATGAACAGACTTATTCAGAATTTGACCCTAAAGATCCTGATGCTTATATAGCACTATCCATGAGGCAGAATGCTTTTTTGGATCAGAGCATTGTTTTTGCAGACCTTCTACAGAAAGATTGCACAAAAAAACTTGGGTTAAAGAATAGAGGGGTAAAGCAAGCAGGTTTTATGGTGCTATATAGAGCTACCATGCCAGCAGTTTTAGTTGAATTAGGTTTTTTATCTAATATAGAAGAGGAAAAACTCCTTGCATCTTCAAGTGGACAACAAAAGCTAGCAGCGTATTTATTTGAAGGTTTTAAGAAGTACAAAAGCCATTATGATGCTGTAGATGAATCTATAGTAAAAGGTCCTACAGAAATTGATGTTCAACCTGAAGAATTGCCTGAAGATCCCTCTTCTGAAAATGAAGAAGGTGTTCTATTTAAGGTGCAAATTGCAACTTCATCTACACAAATTGAGACAACTCCTGAAAACTTTAAAGGTTTAAATAGCGTAGAAGTGTATCTTAGTGGGAAATTTTACAAATATACCTATGGTAAATGCAGGTCTTTTTCAGAGGCAAAAGTCCTATTAAAGCAGGTAAATGAAGCTGGGTTTAATACTGCATTTGTAACCGCATTTGAAGATGGAAGTAGAATTGAATTAAAAGAAGCAATAGATAAAACAAAATAAATTTTCGATTAGAAAAAATGTTAAAAAAAGAAATTATAGTAGGAATAGTTACTACAATTGGAATTTGTGGACTTATTTATGGTTTTCTATTTCTTAAAGGATATAGTAGTGGAATAAAGTATTACGCTGTTTATGATAATACAGAGGGTCTAATTGAAGGAAGACCTGTAAAGTTAAATGGTGTTGAGGTAGGACAAGTTGAAAATATATTATTAAAAAGTGATAATGATGTAGTTGTTGAATTTATTATTTCTAACCCTAGAGTAGAGAAATTACCTTATGGCACAATTGCAAAATTAAATTCAGATTTATTAGCAGGAGCTTATATAGATATACAATGGAATGATACTAATGTTTATTACAAGGATAATGACACATTAGCTTCAGAATTATCTAAAGATATAGAAGATCAGATAAATGAACGGTTACTTCCATTAGAAAAGAAAACCAATGAATTAATAAGTACTGCAGATTCAGCCATTAAGACTATTGAAGCTATATTTAGTAGAAATACAGATAATATGGATGAATCTTTTGAAGGAATTAAAAGAGCAATTATCAATTTTGAAAGAGTTTCTTTAAGAGTGGATACTTTGATCAAAGGAGAAAAGAACAGAATTTCAAGAGTAATGGTCAATATTGAAAATATAACAACCAATCTAAAAGAGAGTAATGCCGATATCAAAAATGCATTTTCTAATATCTCTCAACTTTCAGATTCATTGGTTAATGTAGATCTTGTGGGGACTATAGAGAGAGCTAAAACAGCAATTGATCAGGTAAATATTCTTATTGATGATATTCAAAATGGTGATGGAACCATTACTCATTTAATTAAGGATACTTTGATCTATAATAATTTCAATATGATGCTTGAAGAAACAACAAGGCTTATCGAAAATATTAAAGTACATCCAAATAGATATTTGCAATTCAGTGTTTTTGGAAGTAAAGAAAGAGGTCCGTTGGATGTGAGGGATGAGAAAGTGTTGAAAAAGTTCATCAAAGATTCTTTGAGAAATGGAAATTAATAATTCTTTTTAGAAGAGTTGTTTTTCTTATTTTAGCAGTATGTTTTACCATTAATCAACAATTTTTATGCAGACTGAAAATTTAATTTTTCTGATCATATTTGTTTTTGCGGTTGGTTTTTTCTCTTATAATTTATCTAAGATCATTAGGAATATAAGCCTAGGGAAAAAGAAAAATCGATTCGATAATCCAGTAAGAAGGTCTATTATTTTACTAAAAGTAGCCTTTGGACAAACAAAGATATTAGCTAGACCTGTGTCAGGTATTTTACATGCTATAGTATGGTGGGGTTTTTTAGTTATTACTGTAGGCACTTTAGAAATGGCCATTGATGGTGTTTTTGGAACTGAAAGGGTGTTTGGTTTTATGGATGTATTTTACAGAATTGTAACTGCTTCTGGTGATGTTATGGCTGTACTTATTTTAATTTCTTGTGTTTTATTTTTAACTAGAAGACATTGGGTGAAAGTCAAAAGGTTTTCTGGAAAAGAAATTAAGAAAAAATCTTCTGTAGATGCAACCATTGCATTGGTTATTATCATTTTTCTTATGATCTCATTGTTAACCATGAATTTAGGTTATTTAGGGCTTCATGAGCATTCATTTGTTGGAAGCTATCCAATAAGTAACCTATTATTACCTTATATACAAAGCTGGGAAACTGAGTCTATAGAGTTGTTTCATAAAGTAAGCTGGTGGTCTCATATCATGTTGGTATTGATCTTCTTAAATGAATTACCCTATTCAAAGCATTTTCATGTGATAATGTCAATCCCCAATGTGTATTTCTCCAATATTGAGGAGCTGGGACAGATGGATAATATGGCTTCTGTAAAAAAAGAGGTTGAATTAATGATGGATCCTAATGCAGATCCATATGCGGCACCTCCAGCATCTGCTGCACCTCCAGAACGATTTGGTGCAAAGGATGTTACTGATTTAAATTGGATCCAGTTAATGAACGCTTATTCATGTACTGAATGTGGTAGATGTACATCTGAATGTCCAGCTAATCAAACAGGCAAGTTGCTTTCTCCAAGAAAGATCATGATGGATACAAGAGATAGATTAAAAGAAGTTGGTAAGAACATTGATAAACACGGGAAAGATCATGTCGATAATAAGTCATTATTGTATGATTATATAAAACCTGAGGAGATTTGGGCTTGTAATACATGTAATGCGTGTACTCAAGCATGCCCTTTAAATATTGATCCTTTATCAATTATTGTTGACCTGAGAAGGTATTTAGTAATGGAGGAATCTAAAGTCCCTGGAGATCTTGCTTCTATGCTAACGAACATAGAAAACAATGGTGCTCCTTGGCAGTTTTCTCCTACAGATCGTTTTAACTGGGTGAATGAAGATTAAATTTAAATGATATGAGTGAAACATTAACAGTTCCAACAGTTGCAGATATGGTTGCGAAGGGAGAGACTCCAGAAGTTTTGTTTTGGGTAGGTTGTGCAGGTAGTTTTGATGATAGAGCAAAAAAAATCACAAAAGCCATTGTTAAAATTTTAAATAAATGTGATGTAAAATTTGCAGTATTAGGACAGGAAGAGAGCTGTACTGGAGATCCTGCGAAAAGAGCTGGAAATGAATTTGCATTTATGATGCAGGCCATGCAAAATATTCAAGTTTTAAATGGTTATGAAATTAAAAAGATAGTGACAGCCTGTCCTCATTGTTTTAATACGCTTAAAAATGAATATCCCGAATTAGGTGGTAATTATGAAGTTGTTCACCATACACAGCTGATCAATGCTTTGATGAGAGAAGGCAGATTAAAAGTTGAAGGTGGTTCATTTAAAGGAAAAAAGATCACTTTTCATGATCCATGTTATTTGGCAAGGGCTAATGATGAATATGAAGCACCAAGAGAAGTTCTATCTAAGCTAGATGCTGAATTGACTGAGATGAAAAGAAGCAGGGCTAATGGTCTTTGCTGTGGGGCAGGAGGTGCACAAATGTTCAAAGAATCTGAAGCTGGCAAAAAAGAAGTTTTTGTTGAAAGAACAGAGGATGCTTTGGAGACAAAAGCGGAGTATGTAGCAACTGGTTGTCCATTTTGTAATACAATGATGACTGATGGTGTTAAACATTTTGAAAAAGAAAATGAAATAAAGGTGATGGATGTTGCTGAAATGATTGCAAACGCTTCTGAACTATGAAATTAAACATTAAAGAGCTAAATGGGGAGGCCAAAATATGGGTCTATACTTCTTCTGTAAAGATCAATGAATTACAGCAAAAAAAAATATTGAATTTAGCAGATCATTTTTTGTCTAATTGGGAGTCTCATGGCAAAAGCGTTATAGGAACAGTTGAAATCATTGAAGATCATTTTGTAATTATAGCTGCTGATCCAAAAGGAGATACTTTATGCGGAAGAGCTGTCGATGCCAATGTGCGTTTTGTAAAAGAAGCACAACAAGTTACAGGGTTAAATTTAACAGATAGAATGGTCGTGGTTTATAAACAAAATGGAGAAATGCTTTCTAGTAACTTTAATACTTTGAAAAAAGAGATTCAATCTGGCAGAGTGGATGCAGATAGTGTTATTTATAACCCTTTAGTTAATTCTGTTGAAGAGTTTAATACTTCTTTTGAACAGCAACCTTCTAATTGTTGGCTAGCTTAAATTTTTATCAGGTATTTATATTCTACCATTTCATTTCTTTTTTCAGGTATAAAGAAATTAAGACCTATTTTTGAAGTATTGATATGATCGAATTTTTTGACCTCTTTGACCCATCCTTTTTTTTCTAATTCCTTCATCTCTTTTTCTGAAGTATAGATCCAATAATCCTTTCCTATATATGTGCTTAGATGTTTAGGTATAAACTTTATTTTATTCAAATTTTTACTATAGAATTCTAGGCTGTAGGAATTTGTTTCATAGTCTAATGTGTCAGCTTCATTAAAGTTGTAATCGTAAGATAATACAATATCTTGTTTTTCTTTTTTTAGAAATTCACCAGCTTTTTTGCCACTATCATATTCAAGTAGAATAGGGTAGAAATTTGTATATATGATTAAATGAGCCATAATAGCGATTAATGAAATAAATGTAAACTGAGCAGTGGTGTTTAATTTTTTTAAGATAAATATCAGCAGTATGATCATCATTATTATTAGCATGGACCATGGAAGTAGGGAAGAGGATGGGAATGAATAATACAACAATAGAAAAAGAGCTACTATGAAAATGGTCATTATAAAAACATGAATGTATTTAAGCCATTTTTGATGATCTTTTGATAGTAGATAATTGGACCCAAGAACACATAGAAAAGGCAGGCAGATAAAAATGTAATGTGGAAGTTTAAAGGATGAAAAGCTTAATATAATTATAGGAATTATAATTGCACCTACAGTATAATATTCATTTAGTTTTATTTTTTTGAAAATGGATTTAAGTTGCTGTGTTAAACCAGTAAACCCTAGGATAGTCCATGGTAGTAAAGCCCATAAAAGTGTATGAATAAAATAAGTAGGATCTGTAGCTTGAGTTTCTTTCATTTGAATCATAAAAGGGTTGCTGCCAGTTATACGTCCAAAGCTTTGGTCCCATAGGAAGAATTTAACTCCACTTATGTTGTTTTCCCCATACAACTCCTTTTCTGGATGGAGGTCCCATTGTAAGTAAAGACCAATTAGTAATGGTGATATTGTAATAAAAGTGACAATTAATCCTATGATTAATTTCCAGTCATAAATTGATTTCCAATCTTTTTTAAAAAGAATTTCAGTGCCTACTGCAATAATTGGTATCATAAGTCCAATAGGACCTTTTGAACACATAGCTATACCTATAAAGAAAAAACAGAAAATTAGATCTGACCATCTTGAATAATTTCTGTATTGAATGAATTTTGCAGTTGCAAACGTAATGGAACCAATTAGTAAGGTGTCTGTTCTAACATCAACATTTACCATGAAACACGCTAAGGAGGTCATGAACATCAATGCAGCATATTTCCCAATTCTATTATTATAGAGTTCTTTTCCTATAATATAGGTTCCATAAGCTCCAAGCAGTAAGAATAAAAAAGAAGGTAACCTAAAGGCAAATTCGCTAATCCCAAAAAGTGCATAAGACAAACTTGAAAGCCAAAATAATAAGGGAGGTTTGTCAAGATAATCTCTTCCATCAAGTTGAATTTGAAGATAATTTCCAGAATCTAACATCTGTCTACTGATCTCTGCATATTGAGAAGAATCAAATCCTATCAGAGGAAGAGAAAGTCCATAAATACAAATGGCTCCTGTTAGCAAAAAGAGAATGGCTAAAATTCTATCTTCTGATGTCCAGCTTTTCATTTTCTGTAAATGTTTTTTTTGTAGGGCGTTGCATGGGTTCCCATATAAATCCTTTTAATTTTCTTTCTTCTTCAGAAGAAGAGCTAATGGGCTTTAATACAGAATTGGGTGTATTGGTGAAATTAAGGACCTTCATCTCATTGCTGTCTAATAGCATGGTTATTTCAGAGCATGTGGTTTTATTAAAATCAATAACAGGTTCATTTTCTTTATTGGCTAAAAAGTAAATGGTTTCTCCATTTCCTATTACATGTATTTTTTTTAATTTATTATCTATAAAACTGCCTATCATATCTTTGCCTTTAACCTGATTGTAATAGTTGCTATCGACTTCAGAAATAACCATGCTGTTATTATAGATATTCATTTTGTGAATATTTCCATCCCAGTAATTTAATTCAATATAATCTCCAGAAACTTGATTGATATTAGACCAGATAAATGGGGAATTAAATAATTCCATAACTGAGTCCTTTTCTTTATATGAAATAGAATCGCATGTCCCCTGAATATCAGATTTAAAAATCTTCACTTGTCCATAGGACCTTAAAAATTGCTGATCTAAAGAATCAAAGATGCTAATGAAATTATGAGATTCTATTTGTAATGTATCATCTTCATAATGCTGTTCAAGCATGGCATTGCCTTTTACAATTGATGAATCATTTATCTCATCATGATAGGCATAATCTCCTTTTAATTGATATTTTTTAATTGTATCTGATAAATAAACATTTCTAAATACTTCACCAATACCATCAGTTCTATTATAAAATATACTATCTCCTGAGATGGTTCTTTTGTCAGATTCAATAGTTGCTTGATTCCAGAATGAAGATTTTTCATTTTTTGTGTCATACCATCCTTTATTACAGTATATGGTGTTTTTGTTTGATTCTATAATTGAAGGACCACTAAAAAATGCAATTTCTGTTTGGGTTTGATAGCTTAAAGTATCTGATGTCATTTTATAATTAGGATGTTCCAATACTACACTATCCTTAAAATAAAGAGTTTTAAGCTTGCTTTTATAAGCTCCTTTTATGCTGGTTAACTTATTTTGATTTTGTGTACTGTAGATATTTGCTCTTGAATAATAATAAGCAGTTTTATTATTTAAATCGTAATTGAGATCAGAACATGTCAATTGAATATCTTTTTCTATTAATTGAACATTTCCTTTTATCAATGCAGATTTTTTATTTCCATCATAATATAAAGTATCTCCGGTTAACTTAATTGAGTCCCCTTGTTCTATTTTGATGTTATTGTATGCATTGAATGAATTGGATTTTAAAAAAAGATAAGCACTGTCACAATACATGAAAGCCCCATCATGCTCCATTATAACATTACCTCTAAGTAGCTGGGCGTCTTTTACTTCTTTTTTATATTCTAGCTGATCTGCCCTTACAATATTTATTTTTTTAGTTTGTCCATGAATACAATAGGGAAGTAAAACACAAAATGCAAATATAATTTTCAGATCTCTCATTAATATGGAAAAACGAAAAACTATCTAATATAATTATGTATTTATAGAACTTATTCAGTAATAGCTATTGAATTATCAATAGTCTGTTTCCGGTCTGGTCCCACTGAAATAATTGATATTGGAGTTTCTAATTCCTTTTCTAGATAGTTAATATAATTAGTTAATTCTGTAGGTAGATGATCTGCATTACTCATTTGAGTAAGATCTGTATTCCATCCATCCATCTCAATATATACAGGTTTCACATCATTATTGATACCATAAGGGAAATAATCAATTTTTTCACCTTTGTGAAGATAGTGTGTGCAAACTTTAATTTTATCAAATTGGTCTAGGACATCAGCTTTCATCATAGATAATTCAGTTACACCATTGATCATAATGGAATACTTTAAAGCAGGAAGATCTATCCATCCACATCTTCTTTCTCTTCCAGTTGTGGCGCCAAATTCATGACCTATTTGCCTTATTTTTTCTCCTGTTTCATTATCTTCTTCTGTAGGAAAAGGCCCACTTCCAACTCTTGTACAATAAGCTTTAAAAATTCCGATTATTTTATGAATTCTATTGGGAGCAATTCCTAAACCAGTACATGTTCCAGCAGTAATAGTGTTACTTGATGTAACAAAGGGATAGGTTCCAAAATCAATGTCTAGCATAGTTCCTTGAGCACCCTCTGCAAGTATTTTCTTTCCATTTTTTATTGCAGAATTTAGATAATGTTCACTATCAACACTTTGCAATGATTTAATGACCTCAATGCCATCATAAAAATCTTTTTCAAGATCTTTTAGCTCTACCTTCATAGAATAGAAATTCAGAAGAGTAGTATGTTTTTTAACTAATTGCTGATATTTATTTTTAAAATCATCTTCAAACAGATCACCTACTCGAATTCCATTTCTACCTGTTTTATCCATGTAGGTAGGCCCAATTCCTTTTAAAGTGGAACCTATTTTGCGCTCGCCTTTAGCAATTTCAGATGCTTTGTCTAAAAGTTTATGAGTAGGTAATATTATATGGGCTTTACGAGAAATAAGTAATTGTTCTTTTACATTTACTCCAAGCTTAATTAGTTGATCGATCTCATTTTTTAATATGATTGGGTCTATAACTACTCCATTACCAATTACATTAATAACGCCATTCCTGAAAATACCAGAAGGGATTGTATGTAATACATGCTTAATACCATCAAATTCTAATGTGTGTCCAGCATTTGGACCACCTTGAAAACGTGCAATAATATCATATTCAGGAGTTAGGACATCTACAATTTTACCTTTACCCTCATCTCCCCATTGAAGACCTAAAAGAACATCGACACTCATTTTTTTTAATTTTTTACATTATTTAATGAACTTATTACGAGATCTAGATTATCCTCAATTCTGAAAACTGTATTTAATTTAGAAATAAGCAATAGTTTTTGTATACTTTCAGGGATATTTGTAATGATTGTTTCTCCACCTAGATTTCTTGATTTAGTTAAAATAGTGATTAATACGCTTAGGCCACTACTATTTAAATATTCAAGGTCTTTAAAACAAATAACGACTATGTTGTTTGTCTCATTTAATTCGCTGATAATCTTATTTTGAAGTTTTTGGGCATCTTCATAGATCATTAATCTTCCTGATAATTCAAGAAGTATGTAGTTTTCATTTATAGTAGTTTGAAATTTAAACATATTTATGATTTTCTTTTACCGTAAAAATACAATGTGTGATCATTAATATCCACATTAAATATTTCCTCTAAAGTTGTTCTTATATTTTGAATTCTAGGATCACAAAACTCAATAACTTCTCCTTCATCGAGTATAATATGATCATGTTGCTTAAATTCAAATGACCTTTCGAAATAGGAAATATTCTGCCCGAACTGATGTCTTCGAATTAATTCACAATCTAATAATAATTCTATGGTATTGTAAAGAGTAGCTCTACTTACACGATAATTTTTATTTTTCATGTTTTTATAGAGGCTTTCAATATCAAAATGTCCTTTAATATCATAGATCTCTGAAAGAATAGCATACCTTTCTGGAGTTTTTCGATGATTGTTTTCAAGTAAATAACCTGAAAATATCTCACGTACTTTAATTTGTATGTTATTAGTCTTTTCCATAATAATAAAGGAGTGCCCTTAATTAGAGTACAAATTTATAATTAATGTAATGGTTTCTAGTAAATAATTTATAAAATGATCAATATATTATTCAATTCTAACTACTTGTTTGATCCCGTTTATATCTTCTAATTTTTGAATTAGGTTCTCCAGCTGGTCTTTGTCATACACATAGAGCATTATTTCGCCTTCAAAAATACCATCATCAGAGTCGAATTTTAATGATTTCATGTTAATGTTTTCTTCTTCTGATATAATATTTGTTAATTCATTCAAGAGTCCAACATCATCTAGTCCAATAAATTTTATACCGGAAATAAATGCTTCTAGTTTTTGAGCTTTCCATTTAGCAGTTATGATACGATATGAATAATTGGCTCTTAATTGTTTAGCATTAGGACAATTATTACGATGAATTTTGATGCCGTCATTAATAGTAACAAATCCAAAAACAAAGTCCCCAGGAAGTGGATTGCAGCAAGGAGATAATTTATAATCTAATTTTGGGTCAGATCCTTCTCCAATAATTATATCTTCATTAGTCTTGGATACTTTACTAATAAGAGCTTCAAATGACTCTTTAATTGTCTTAGTAAAAGAACCATATTTTAATTTCCCCCCCTTAATTATTATTGGTTTGATCTTTTTTAAATCTAGTTTTCCCATTGCGACCTGAAAATACATTTCAGTATGTTCAGACAATTGGTAGAGTTTTAGCAATTCTTTTAGATTGGCTTCATCAAATGAAACTTTAAGACTGGCTAATTTTCTAATTAATATTTCCTTTCCATCTTCTGCTAATTTTTTCTTTTCTTCTTTAAGAGTTTGTTTTATTTTGGATTTAGCTTTAGAAGTAACTACAAAATTCAACCAGGCTTCTTTTGGCTTCTGATTTTTAGAAGTAATTATTTCTACCTGATCTCCACTCTTAAGTTGATGGCTTAGGGGAACAAGTTTTGAATTTACTTTAGCGCCATTACATTTAGCTCCAACTTCTGTATGAATTGAAAATGCAAAATCCAAAGGGGTGGATTTATTAGGTAATGTAAAGAGATCTCCTTTTGGCGTAAAAACAAAAATTTCATCTGAATATAGATTTGATTTAAAATCTTCTATAAAGTCAGATGCATTATCTTCTTTATTTTCTATTAGCTCCCTAATTTGGCCGATCCATTTTTCGAAACCTGAAGTGTTTTTATCTCCATCTTTGTATTTCCAGTGAGCTGCCAGTCCTTTTTCAGCAATTTCATCCATTCTTTTTGTTCGAATCTGAATTTCCACCCATTTTCCTGTAGGGCTCATTACAGTAGTATGTAATGATTCATAACCATTTTGCTTTGGATGAGAAATCCAGTCACGAAGTCTTTCTGGGTTAGGAATGTAATAATCCGTTACAAGAGAGTAAACCTTCCAGCAATCAGATTTTTCATTTTTTGATTCAGATTCAATAATTATTCTAACGGCAAAAACATCAAATATTTCTTCAAAATCGACACCTTTATCACTAATTTTTCTATTAATTGAATTAATGGCTTTTGTTCTACCCTTGATAGTATATTTAAAACCCTGATTTTCTAATTCTTTTTTTATAGGGGAACAAAATTTTTGAATATACCTTTCTCTTATTGCTTTAGTTTTATCAAGCTTTGCTTCTATTTTTTTGTAATTATCTTTATGTAAATGTTTGAAAGAAAGGTCTTCTAGCTCAGATTTTATGGCATATAATCCAAGTCTATGTGCAATAGGAGCATAAAGAAATGAAGTTTCAGAAGCTATTTTTAAACGCTTATCTTCACGCATGGAATCTAGCGTTCTCATATTATGCAATCTATCAGCTAACTTTATTAAGATGACTCTTATATCTTCAGGAATAGTTAGGAGCATTTTTCTGAAATTCTCTACTTGAGAAGAACTAGAGATATCAAAGTTGCCAGATAATTTAGTTAATCCATCAATGATCTTTTTGACATCAGTATTAAATAAAGATTCAATTTCAGTTAGTGTAATATCAGTGTCTTCTACAGTATCATGCAATAGGGCGCAAATAATTGAGGTAGGACCTAAGCCAATTTCATCTGAACATATTCTGGCAACTGCTAAAGGATGAAGAATATATGGCTCACCAGATTTTCTTCTCATTGTTTTGTGCGCATCTACTGCTACATCAAAAGCTTTACGGATTAATTTCGTGTCTTCACGAGTCCGTTTAGTTTTCATCGAACGAAGAATGCCTCTATAGGCATTAAGGATCTGTTTTTTCTCTTCTTCTTCGTTGAATTTCATATTTTATTTAGTGGGTAATATTTTAGTTGATACTTCTCCAAAACCAATTTTCAATCCATTGTTTTCACTGAATCCTCTCATTATTACCGTGTCATAATCATTGATGAATTTCCTGGTTGTTCCATCAGGCATATTAATAGGTTTGGTTCCTTTCCAAGATATTTCAAGCATAGATCCAAAGCTTCCTTCATTAGGACCTGATATTGTTCCCGAAGCCATCATGTCACCACAATTGATATTACATCCATTTACACTATGATGTGCTAATTGTTGATTCATATTCCAGTACATATGCTTGTAATTACTATTGCAAATGGTTTTTTCTTCACCATTTTCAGTTTTTATCGCAACCTCTAAATTAATGTCAATATGCTTGTTTCCTTGATATTTTAAATAGGGTAATACTTCTGGTTCTTGAATGGGGCCAGGTAATCTAAATGGTTCTAAAGCGTCTAATGTCACTATCCAAGGTGAGATAGAACTTGCGAAATTCTTTGCAAGAAATGGTCCTAAAGGAACATATTCCCATTTTTGAATATCTCTAGCTGATAAGTCATTAAAAAGACACATTCCGAAAATAAAATCATCTGCTTCTTCTGTAGATATGGTTTCTCCTAGAGGCTTTCCTTCGTAAGTGATAAAGCCCATCTCTAATTCAAAATCTAATAATTTACAAGGGCCAAAAACCGGTGGCGAGTTTTCATCTGGTTTCTGTTGACCTTTAGGTCTATGAACAGGAATGCCAGATAAAATAATTGAAGAGGATCTTCCATGATATCCTACAGGTATATGCTTCCAGTTTGGTAATAATGCATTTTTAGGGTCTCTGAACATGCAACCCACATTATAAGCATGTTGTTCGCTAGAATAAAAATCAGTGTAATCACCAATTTTTACAGGTAGATGCATAGTGACATTATTTTGAGCTACCAATACCGTTTCAACATGATTTTTATTTGTGCTCAATTCATCATTTTCTTTATTTAAAAGGTCGGAAATCCTGTTTCTAAGAGATCTAGTGCCCGATTTTCCATGACCCATCATGCTGTTTAAATAGCAATTATCAAAGTCTTTTAGCTTAAAACCCAAGGTATTTAAATAATCAAGCTCAAAAAGTTGTTTTAGATCAAGTATTTTATCTCCAATAGCTACTCCAACTCTAGGCGATAATGAAGCTGTAGAAAAAATCCCAAATGGTAGGTTTTGTATAGGGAAATCTGAATTTTCTGGAATTTCTATCCATGAACTTATATTTGGATCATTGGCTTTTATAGACATACATTATTAGTTTCCCATTGAAACAATGGCTTGTTAGACATTAAATTATTTACTTCTGATTTGATAGATTCAAGATCATTGTCATTATTATAGTTGGTTATGGCTTTGTCTATCAATTCTACAATTTTGATGATCTCATTCGTCTGTACTCCTCTTGTTGTAATGGCAGCAGTCCCCAATCTTACCCCACTTGTTATAAATGGTGATTGAGTGTCAAATGGAACCATGTTTTTATTTACAGTAATATCTGCTTTTCCTAATGCTATTTCAGCATCTTTCCCAGTTATGTTTTTAGATCTTAGATCAATTAGCATAGAGTGATTATCTGTGCCACCAGAAATTATTTGATATCCTCTTTTAATTAATTCTTTAGCCATTGTTTGTGCATTAGAAATAACATTTTCACAATATCCATTGAAATTATCAGTAAGCGCTTCTCCAAAGGCGACAGCTTTTGCAGCAATTACATGCTCTAATGGTCCCCCTTGTGAACCAGGAAATACTGCAGCATCTAATAAGGATGTGATAGATCTTGTTTTACCTGATTTAAATTTAATTCCCCAAGGGTTTTCAAAGTCATTACCTACCATAATAACACCACCTCTTGGTCCTCTTAAGGTTTTATGTGTAGTACTCGTAATGATATGACAGTGCTGTACAGGGTCATTTAAAAGACCCGCAGCAATTAAGCCTGCAGGGTGGGATATGTCGGCTAATAGAAGACAATTTACTTGGTTGGCAATAGTACGTAACGCTTCATAATCCCAATCTCTAGAATAAGCTGAAGCACCACAAATAATCAGTTTTGGCTTAACTTTTTGTGCTTGTTTTTCTACTTTGTTATAATCTATAGTACCTGTTTCTTTTTCAACTCCATAAAAGTGAGGATTGTAAAGCTTTCCAGAAAAATTAACAGATGATCCATGTGTTAAATGACCGCCATGAGATAAGTCAAACCCTAAAATATTGTCACCTGGTTGTAAACAAGCTAACATGACAGCTGAATTGGCTTGTGATCCAGAGTGAGGCTGAACATTTGCCCATGATACTCCAAATAGTTCTTTAACCCTTTCTATTGCAATAAGCTCTACTTGATCTACAATTTCACATCCACCATAATATCTTTTATTAGGAAGTCCCTCAGCGTATTTATTGGTGAGTACAGAGCCCATGGCTTCCATTACTTGGTTACTTACAAAATTTTCAGATGCTATCAGCTCAATACCATTTGCCTGACGCTTTTTTTCTTCTGATATTAAATGAAAAATCTCTTTGTCTTTATTCATAATGTTAATTTGAAGCAAATTTAAAAATTTACTGAGTTGAAGATGTATTTAATAGGTGATATAATTCAAAAATCATGAACAATGTGATAAATGATAATGAAGATTGAAGGTAATGACTTAATTCCATAGATATATAATAAAAAGAATTTTGGGTTGAAATATCATTTATTTGACTGTAGATTAGATAAGAAACACTTGAAAACAATAAAATTATAAAGAAAAATAACAGCATTAGAAATTGAAATTTCTTTTTAAATGATTTGTGTTGGAAATGAATTAGTAGATAAGATATTAGAGCAAATAAACCAATGAAAAAAAATGACATTATCCATTTTATTCTTTTCAATTCATTAATTGAATAACCAGACACATATTTTTCAATAAATGAATCAGTATAGTTGAAGTCTGAGTAAGTTAAATAGTGAATTTGATAATTAAGGTTAACAAAAATGTAATCTCTGAAAAAATCAGCAGTGAACGCAATTAATAATAATATTACAAAAGGTGCATATTTTTTCAAAGTAGATCGGAGTTGTGATTTTTATTTATTTTCTCAAATCGGGCATATTTTTTAATCCAAATAAGCCATAGTCCTAAGATGATACTATATACAATGACCTGAAAAGTGATGTTGTGATTAAAGTCTAAAATAGAGGGGTTTTTAGATGATATAATTGTTAGAATAGCTATTCTTATAACATTGATAAAATGAATTATTAGTATGCCTAAAGGAATATACCAAAGTTTATTTTTAATGTTTCCAGGAAAAGCAATAATAAAAATTGAGAAGACTCCAAAAAGTTTAACTCCATTACATGGTTCTCCTATCCATACGCCATGGTCAAATTCATTGCCAATAATTTTTGTAACAACCATGTCACTGTGTACTTCTAACAGGGTTTCAAATCCAAATATATTTAATACAAAATTAGATTGGTTCCCTAATATTATTGAAATATAATTTAAAAGGTCAATTGAATGATCAAGAGAAAATAAAATATTGAATTTGTAGATGAAATGATAAAAAGTAAACCATGTAAAAATCAATATTGTGAATATCAATATAAATCTTATGTATGGATTGGATGATTTTAAAAAACTGAAGTTCAATCTAAAAATATAGTTTATTTTTTAGTAAAATAAATCTTTTTGATTCCTATTGCAGTTGCAAGGGCAACAAGAAACCCAATACCTCCATCTATTGGTATACATGGTGGTGGCCAACATGGAGGTCCTCCAGGTCCACCAGGAGGACCTCCTCCTGCAGGTTGGCTAAATATCGAAAAAGATATAAATACCAATATAATAGTAGAGATTGTAATTATACAATTTTTCATAACATCACAAATATAAACTACGTTTTTTAAAAAAGATATATGCTAAGTTAAAATAATAAAATTCTAATGAATTATATTAGATTAAAAACCTGCTTTAGTATACTACATATCATTATATTTGACAATTAATCATAGCCGTTGTCATCTAGAGATAAAAAAATATCAAATAATATAGTTTCAGTTGAAGATCTGAAGTGGATATGGAAATCAATTTATAAAAGTTGGTATTTATTTATTATAATTCCTGTCATATCTTTGGTAGTAGGGATTTTTTATAATTACAAAATCATACCAATATATGCTTCAAAAATTGAAATTTTATTAAAATCAAACGAAGTTTATGATTATCAGGATAAATTATATTCTAATGTTGGCTTTTATAATTATTATGGAGATATAACTAATCAAATTCGTGTATTAACATCTTATGATCTTATTCAAAAAGCATTAAAAAAATTAAACTTTAAAACTTCTTATTATATAGTTGGTAGAATTAATACTAAGGAATTTTATAATGGGGTTCCTTTTGTAGTTGATATTAACATTTTGAATAATGAATTGTATGAGGCCCCTTTTGATTTTAATATTTTAAATCAAAAACAATATCAAATAACTTATGAGAAAGCTGGAAAAAAAGTTATTAAAAAGCATTATTTTGATTCTACTGAATTTTCTGTTGATTATACTATAAATACATCTCTAAAAAAAGTATCAAAAAATATAAAAAGTCTTTCGAAAATAAATTATCGATTTGTAACACATACTCTTGATTATTGGGTGCAAAAGATATTGGGTAAATTGAAAGTGGAAAATTTAGAATACACTTCTATAATTTCATTAGAGTTGACTGATGAAATACCAAATCGAGCAACTGTCTTTTTAGATACTTTGGCTTCAGTATATATAGATTACACCATTCAGAATCAATTTCATATTAATGAAAATACGCTAAAATATATTAATAATCAGTTGAATGATGTTGTCAAGATTATTGATTCAATAGAATTTGAACTTCAGAGTGCTAGAGAGGAAATAGGAGTTTTAGATATTGATCGTGAATCTGAGGAATATTTTAGTGAACTAATGATTCATGAGTCTAATAAAAGAAAATTACAATTAAAAATAAAATCTCTTCAGGATTTAAATAGTTATATAATTAATATAAAGGATGAAAACATTTTACCCCCATCATTATATGTTTTAGATGATGATATTTATTTAGAGCAATCCTTGTCAAAGTTTTATAATTACCAATTGAAAAAAATAGAAATGCTTAATGGTTTTAAAACTAATCATAAGCAATTAGAGGAGTTAAATAATAAAATTGCCAACCAAAGAAAAGATCTTTTGATTTACATAGACAATTCTATTCATGCTATGAATATGAAGATTAATGATGAAGAGAATGAGATTTTATTCTATAAAAGTTTAGTAAAAAAAGTTCCAAAATCGGAAAAGGACTTAGAGTCAATACTTCGAAAATTGCAAGTTAATGAGAAGTTATATACTTTTTTATTAGAAAAAAGGGCAAATACATATATAGCTAGATCTGGAATTATTCCTCAAACAAAAGTGATAGAAAAATCTAGAGTAATTGGTAGAGTTGATAGTCAATCAAGTTCTCTTATTATAATTTTTGTTCTTATAGGTTTAGTTATAGCATTTTTAACTTCTTTAATAAGAAATAAGCTATTTGGCCACATAGAGAATATCAAAGAACTTAGCTCTTTAACAACTTTGTCTATTATAGGGAGTATTCCATTTGAAAAAAATCTATCAGATAATATGCTAATTGATTTAAAATCAAAATCAAAATCAAACTTTACTGAATCTCTTAGAAATATTAGAACTGCACTTAACTTTTTTACTGTTAATTCTGAAGATAAATTTAAATCCTTTTTAGTCACTTCAATACACCCAAGTGAAGGAAAAACATTTACGAGTATCAACCTTTCAAAAGTGTTGGCGCTTTCAGGAAAAAAAGTTCTTCTAGTAGATTTTGACATGCATAAACCTAAAATTCATAAGTTATTAAAATTAAATAATGAAAAGGGTAACTCAAATTTTTTATCTGGAATGTGCTCTTTAAATGATACTTTAAAAAAATATAATGATAATTTATATGTTATCACAAGCGGAATTGTTCCTCCTAATCCTTCAGAACTTATACTTTCTCAAAATGTAGATGAAATAATTGCTTATGCTAAAGAGAACTTTGATTATTTATTAATCGATACTCCCCCAATAGGATTCATTAGTGATGGGTTAGTATTATCCCCCAAAGTAGATTCTAATATCTATGTTATGAATGTTAAAATGGCAAATAATAGAGGGATAAAGTTTCTTGAGGAAATGACAAAAAAATCTAATATTAAAAGTTCAGGGATAATTCTAAATGGTGTTAAGATCAAAAAATGGAGCTATTATTATGGGAGATATGGATATGGATATGGATATGGATATGGATATGGATATGGGTATGGATATGGGTATGGTGATGTTGAAGGAAAAGATAATAACTCTTGATAAATTAATAAATCTATTTTTCAATGAGTAAGAATGATGAGTTAATCCATTTTGATAGAATAGTTTCTTCAAAAAGTCAATGGTTAATATTTGATTTAAAAAAGATTTGGAGTTATAAAGATTTAATTATTCTTTTTGTTAAAAGAGATTTTATTTCTCTATATAAACAAACAATTTTAGGTCCAATTTGGTTCATCGCAGAACCATTGATTACCATGATAGTATTTACATTTATTTTTGGATTTATGGCTAACTTGGATACTTCAAGTATCCCAAAACCTTTATTTTACCTTGCTGGTATTACAATGTGGAATTATTTTTCTGAATGTTTAATTAAAACTTCAAATACATTCATAAATAATCGATCTATTTTTGATAAAGTCTATTTTCCAAGAATAGTTGTTCCAATTTCAATTGTTATTTCAGGGCTATTAAAATTCAGTGTTCAGATATTACTGTTCTTTATAATCTGCATTTATTATTTTATAGCTCATAATTCCATTAACATTAATGTGGTGATTTTACTTTTTCCTTTATTGATTTTGATAATGGCAGGATTGGGATTAGGATTTGGGTTAATAATTTCAGCAATTACAACTAAATATAGAGATTTGAGATTTCTTATTGAGTTTGGTGTTAAATTACTGATGTATGGAACAACTGTTGTTTATCCTTTATCAATGGCTGGTAATTATAAGTGGATCATTTTAGCTAATCCTATGACTAGTATTATTGAAACATTTAAATATGGAATTTTTAGTAAAGGAGTTTTTGATTGGTATTATCTTTCATATAGCTTTATATTCATGATAATAGTGCTGTTTTTGGGTTTTGTGATTTTTAGTAAAACTGAAAAATCCTTTATAGATACAATTTAAGTTATGTCCAATTTAGTTTTAAAAATAAAAAATGTTTCAAAACAATATAGATTAGGTGAGTTAGGTACTGGAACATTCAGTCATGATTTGAAAAGGTGGTGGTGTCAAATTAGGGGTAAAGATGATCCATATTTAACTATTGGAATTGAAAATGATAGAACAAAATCAGGTGGTGATTATGTATGGGCATTGAGAGATGTGAATTTTGAAGTAAATCATGGTGAAGTTTTAGGTATAATAGGTAGAAATGGTGCAGGAAAGTCAACTTTATTAAAGCTGTTAGCGGAAATCACAAGCCCTTCAAAAGGTGAATTTTATATTAAAGGAAAAATAGCTGCATTGCTAGAAATTGGTACTGGATTTCACCCAGAACTGACAGGTAGAGAAAACATTTATTTAAATGGTGCAATTCTAGGAATGTCTAAAAGTGAAGTAGATGATAATTTTAATGAAATTGTAGAATTTTCTGGTTGTCAAAAATACATTGATACACCAGTAAAAAGATATTCTAGTGGCATGTTAGTTAGATTAGGATTTTCTGTAGCAGCTCATTTAGATACAGATATTTTAATTGTTGATGAAGTTTTGGCTGTAGGTGATTTAGAATTTCAAAAGAAATGCATTGGTAAAATGCAAGATGTTTCAAAATCGGGAAGAACGGTCTTATTTGTAAGTCATAATATGGCATCAATAAGTAATTTGTGTAGTAGATGTATTGTAGTAGATAAGGGAAGTGTTGTTTTTAATGGTAATGTTAATAATGCAATTGAATATTATTATAAAAGTATTAATAGTGAGGTTAAAAAAATTTCTTTAAAAGACAGAAAAGATAAAAAGGGACTTGGTCAAGTTAGATTTTCAAATTTAGAGTTGTTAAATTCAACAAATTCATCTATAAATTGTGGTGATCGTCTCCAGATAAAAGCTGTTATCAAAAACTTTACTGATAAAAAGATTAGAATATATCCATCAATAATTATATATGATAGTAAAGGGTTAAGGCTATTAGCATTATCTGCTTTATTGTTAAATAAATCTTTTGATATTGAGAATAATCAAGAAAAAGAAATTATTTGGACCTGGGATAAATGCTTTTTATCCCCTGATGAATATTACTGTGACCTTTATATGGTTGGAGGAGAAATGAATAGAGATGTTCAAGATGAGGTCCAACATGGTTTTTATTTCAAAGTTAATAGTGGTGATTTTTTCAATACAGGCATTATTAATGAGAACCTAGATAAAGTTTGTGCAGAATTTTCAATTGATTAAAATAATTGAATAAATGGAAAGATTAATTATTAGAGTTTTTCTTAGATATGGATTACATAATTCGTTTCCAAAAGTAACAGCACTTTTAGCTAAACGAAGAATGGAGCCCTATTTTTTTGTTATTGGATTTCAGAAAGCAGGAACAACTTCATTATATGATCAAATCATGGATCTTCCAATGTTTGAGAAAGGCATTAATAAAGAAGTTCCAGAAATGAGTAAAAAAGCATGTAACAAAAATTATTTTAAATTATTTTTCCCAAAAAAAAATAAAAAATATAGAACTGGTAATGCTTGTCATTTAGATATTTATTCACCCCACGGTGTAATAAATATTAAAAAACATTTCCCTCAAAGTAAGTTAATAGTTATAATGAGAAATCCTTCTGATAGAGCATACTCTCATTTTTTAATGGATAAGAGATTCGGATGGATTGGTGAAAAAGTTTCATTTGATGACTATATTGATTTTGAGTTAAAAATTTTAGAAAAAATAAATACTGAGAATATATATGAATTGTATAATAATACAAAATGGTTGAATCATCCTTTTGGAATGACTGTAGGAAAAGGGATTTATTATACATATATTAAAAATATGATAGACAATGGGATAGACTTTTTGCCAGTTTGTTTAGAAAACTATCAAAGTAATTTTGAAATTGAGTTTAAAAAAATATTAAACTTTCTTGATCTTGATAATGTTAATTTTCATGATATGACAATTAAACATTCAAATAAAAATATATCAAATAAATCGATGTCTGAATATTCAAAACAGAAACTTGATTCTTTTTATAAGCAATATAATGGAAAGTTATTTGATTTAATTGGGGTAAAATACCCATGGTAAACTAGTTGATTGTTTAATTATGTGCGGAATTGCTGGAATATTAAGATTTAACAATGAATTAATCAAAGTTCATGATCTTAAAAAAATGACAGATGCCCTAATTCATCGTGGTCCTGATGATGAAGGACAATGGGTTTCTGAATGTAATAGTGTTGGTTTAGGTCATAGAAGGCTATCAATAATTGATTTGAGTGAAAATGCTCACCAGCCAATGCATTATCTAAATAGATTTTCAATTGTTTTTAATGGTGAGATTTACAATTACTTAGAATTAAAAACTTATTTGAGAGGAAAAAATTATCAATTTTCATCCAATAGTGATACCGAAGTTTTATTGGCGCTATTTGCTGAAAAAGGAAAAAAAATGTTGCAATATTTAGATGGGATGTTTGCATTTGCAATATGGGATTCTTTGAATAATGAAATGTTTTGTGCTAGAGATCGATTTGGGGAAAAACCTTTTTTTTATTATTTGGATAAAAATGTTTTTGTATTTGCTTCTGAAATGAAGGCGTTGTGGACTTATGGAATTCCTAAAGTAATAAAAGAAGATAGTATTTACAGCTATATAGAAACAGGAATTATTGAATCCACAAATTCAACTACTGAAACATATTTTCATAATATTAAAAGGCTAGATTCTGCAACCTCATTGTCAATTACATTAGATGGAAATATTGATATTTTACAATATTGGGATTTAGATTCTATTGAAGTAAATACTGATATTTCTTTTGATGAAGCAAAGAATAAGTATTTCGATTTATTTAAAGAATCAATACAATACAGATTACGTTCTGATGTTTCAATTGGATCTAGTTTGTCAGGTGGAATAGATTCTTCTTCAATTGTTATGATGATAGATCAACTTAAAGTAATAGATCAAGGTCAAAAAGTTTTTTCTGCTCGTTTTAATGAATTTGAAAAAGATGAAGGTATTTATATTGATGAAGTGTTACAGAATTGTAATAATGTAACAGGACTTAGTATATGGCCTGAAAAATATCAGATATTAGATTTTATTGAAAAAGTTGTGTATCATCAAGAAGAACCATTTGGATCATCAAGTATTTTAGCTCAATGGAAAGTCATGGAGTTAGCTAAGGATAATAATGTTACAGTTTTGTTAGATGGACAAGGTGCAGATGAATATCTAGCAGGTTATATTCCAGAATATAAATCATATTTAACTCAACTTTTTTTTGAAAACAGATCTGAATATGAAATTCAATTAATAAGATGCCAAGCTCTAAATAAAAACCAATACTCTATACCTCATTATTTAAATACAGAATCATTAAGAATGAAAATTGGTAGGTATAAGAAGCAGATGTTCAGTCAAAAAATTCACTATGAAAAATTAAAAGACAGATTGAAATTTAAACTTACATCTAGTGGGTTAAAAGAATTATTAAGATATGCTGACAGGAATTCTATGGCTTTTTCTAGAGAAGTTAGACTACCTTTTCTAAACCATAAATTAATTGAATTCGTTTTTTCTTTACCAGACGAATTTTTATTAAAAGATGGTTGGAGTAAATATATTCATCGAAAAAGTTTTGATAAAATTCTTCCAAAGAAAATTTGTTGGCGAAAAGATAAAATTGGATATGAACCCCCTCAAGAAAGATGGTTAAATGACAAATATATTAAGGAAATTATATTGTCTCAGAAAAATAAATTCAATATTCCAGATAATCAGATGAATAAAGGTTCATATGCAAATAGTATGGAATGGAAATTATTTATAGCATCATTTTTTTAATAATTTTATTTATTTAGAACCATGATTGTTTTTAAAATTAAGTATGGATTAATTTTAATTACTTAATATAACTGTTAATTGATTAATTTTATCAGTTAAATCATTAAGATTGTCAAATTATCAGAATTAAATTCTAGTGATTTAGTATTTTTATATGTTTAAAATATATTATATGTACCCTTTAAGATATCTTCTTTTCTTCTCAATTATCATTTTTAACGGTTTCTCAATTAAATCTCAAGATCCTGCTCTTTTTACATCTTCAGGGGATGGTTTGTGGGATGCTGCTACTACTTGGACTATTACAGGTTCTGATGGTGATAATATACCTGATGCTGATGATACAGTAATAATTAGCCATAATATTACTTGTAGTTCTACAGCTAACTCATTAATTGCAGTATTTAATATAAATCCTGGAGGTTCAATTTTGTTAGACCCCACTTATAGACTTCAAGTATGGGGACATTATGTAACTTCTTCTATTACAGGAACTGGTAATATTACAGGACCAGGAGTTCTTAGTTTTGTTTTGTCACATACTGTTGAAGGTACGGGTTCTATAGATAATGTTTCTTTACAAATCAATAATTGGTATAATTATTATGATTTAGATTTAACAGTAAATGATGTTACTATTGCTGCAGGAGGTGGGTTTCAATTATCTTCAGGTAATACAATGACTATTAATGGAGATTTTTATAAACTAGGTTCTGCACAAAGAATACAAAATAATGGAACTTTTATAATTAATGATCCAGATTTTATGACACTTCATACAAGTCCTGAAGATGAATTATATTCATCTACTGCAGATATTATTTACAATGCAACTGGGGATTTCCCTGTTCCAACCGATGGCGGATATGTTAATGTAACTATTGGTGGAAATGCCACTTGCAGTGGAGATATAACTATTACTGGTAATTATACAAATACAGGTACTTTTAATAGCTCAAATAATGACAATATAACTTTCAGCGGTACTACTTCACAATCTATTTCGGGATCTGGCACTAGTAATTTTAAAAACTTAACATTAAATAATTCTAATGGATTAGATATTACTGCTGGTACAGTTAATATAGAACAAGTTTTTGATTTGCAATCTGGAGATGTTGATGCTACCGGATCAACAGTAGTATTGGAAAGTAATTCGGATAATACTGCAGGTCAACTTAATTTAGGTTCAAGTACTTATGCAGGCAATCTTACAGTAGAACGATATGTGCCTACTAGCTCTCAAGGATATAGAATGTTTGGATCTCCTGTAGAAACAGCAACTTCAACGCCAACTACTTTAGCAGATTGGATGGATGATGGAGTTATTTTCTCTGGATTTCCAGGTTCTAATTTCCCTACTTTTTGGGGTGGTGAAAATTCATTTACTTATGATGAATCACTAGCTACAAATTCAGATAAAGAAGCTGGATGGGTGCCTAGTTTTGACATATCAAACCCTACTCACCCTTCATTAGGAACGTTTATTTATACGGATGCTTCTACATACACTTTATCAGTTACTGGATTCCCTTATCAAGGAACTATACCTATTTCTGTTCAAAGTGGAGGGACAACTGATCAAAGAGGTTGGAATTTAATAGCCAATCCTTACCCTTGTAATTTAGATTGGGATTTATTTCACGCAGACAATAGTGCAATTGTAGATGATGCTTACTGGATATATGATGGAAATGCAGGCAACCTTGTATTTTATGCTGGAGCAGGAGGAGGAACATTAAGTAGTGTTATGTCTCATAGCCAAGGTATATGGGTACATAAAACATCTGTAGGTACCTCTTCTATTAATTTTGAGCAATCTCATTTATCTACAACTGCAACTAACTATATTAAATCTACTAATGGAATTAACAACCCTTTACAAATTAAAATTTCTGGTGATGTTAATGGATATCATGATTATAGTTTTATAAAAGCCGTTCCAAATGCAACAATGGATTTTGATCAAGGGTTAGATCTATATAAATTTTTCAGCCCTATCCCTGACGAAGCGCCCAATGTATTTATTGAAACTAATGATGGATATATTGTTGGTGCAGCTTTTATTAATAATAACCAATCTATTGATATACCTGTTGGTATTGAGATTGGTTCGTTAGCAGCAGGTAATTATACATTGGATTTTACAGATATTAATCAATTTATGATTGGCTCTTGCCTAACTTTGGAAGATTTAGAAAATGGAACTATTACAGATTTAAGATCAGATTCATCTTATACTTTTTCTTCTTCTAGTTCTGTGTCTGGTCCTAGGTTTATCTTACATGTTTATATTGATTATGATATCACTGTTTCTAATGAAAATTGCTTTATTACTAATGATGGTGAAATTCTATTAACTGGAAATAATATATCAGGCTCATATTTTCAATTATTTAATAATAATGTGCTAATTGATTCAATTGTTGCAATTAATGATTCTGTGAACTTTAATTATTTAAATGCTGGCACCTATACTATTAATACTGATCATGTTGGTACCTGCTCTATGAATAATCAAGAAATTATAATTACTCAACCTTCTGATCAAGTTATTGCAAGTTTTGAGATAGATAAGGATACAGTTTATTTAGATCAATCAGGTGAAGTTGTATTTAATAATCTTTCCTCTGGAAGTATTTCTTATTTATGGAATTTTGGAGATGGTAATACATCTACAGATATAAACCCAGTCCATACATATTCAAATCAAGGTGTTTACCCAATTATTTTATATGCTGACAATGAAAATATTGGTGTTTGTACTGATGTTACTATCAATAATTTAATTGTTTTACCCACAGACCCTAATACAATTGATGAGCTATTTAACTTTTCATTTAATATATATCAATTACATAATGAAGTTGTGATACAATACGAAAATGAGAATTTTGATTTTTGCTATTTAACTGATATCTCAGGAAAACGTGTTACAAATAAAATATTAAGAAACGCTGGCTCTAGTAACATTACAATAAATGTTCATTCAATTACATCAGGAATTTATTTTCTATCTTTTGAAGATGAATATGGATTAGTTTATTCAAGAAAGTTATTTTTGAATTAACACAAAGAATGATTTTATTGTGGCAGTTTTTTTAAAGCAAGAAATTTTCTTCCTATTGTGTTAAAAATAATTTATGACTTCTTACTGATGAATAATGAAAAAAATTGCTTTATATCTATCAGGAGTTCATGACATTAAGGGAGGAGGAGGAGCAGAAAGATTCTTTGCTGATTTTTTTTCTATTTACAATTCTTGGCCTTTAAAGAAATTTGAAATTTACTTTTTTTTAGATAAATCTACTTTAAGTGCTTTACAAAATGTAACTAAATTAATTGATAATGAAAATGTTATAGTTCTCAAGAATTATTCAAATAGGTTTAAGAGACAATTGGAAAATATAGACCTTCTTCGAAATCTAAAGAAATATAAAATTGATATTTTTCATTGTGCTAATTTCGGACGGCATGATTACAATAGGCTTAATTATCTTACTAGTAAAACGAAAGTTAAAACCATACTTAATATAGTGGATTGTCAGATTCCATATGTTTTAGAAGATCAAAATGATATTAGATTTGAGGACTATCATGAAAGGTATGTGTCAATGCCTTGCCAGATTAAGTTTGATGGGATATTTTCATGGTACAAAAAATTCTTATTATATATTGGTGAGAAAAACTTATATGACTGGAATCCTTTAATGAAAAATATAAATTCAAGGTTTGCAAATGTTAAGAAATTTTCCCCTTCAGATCTTAAGGAAAAGACTATTGTTTTTGCTAGTCGAATGCATTTTCAAAAAAAACCAGATTGGTTTTTACAAGCTGTTAAAATATTAAAAGAGAATAATCCTGAATTAATTAAGGATTGGAAGTTTTTATTTCTTGGTGATGGAGATTTATCTAAAGAAATGGAAATGTTTATTAAAAGTAATGGGCTTTCGAATATTGTTGAAAGAACTCATTCAGCTGACTTATCAGAAATATACCCCAATACATCTTGTTATGTTTCAACTCAAGATTTTGAGAATTTCCCATCATTAAGTATGATGGAAGCAATGGCATGTGCAAATGCTGTAATAGCAAGAAATGTTGGGCAGACAAATTTAATGTTGAAAAATAAAGTAAATGGTTTCTTTCTCGAAGAAGATTCTCCTTTTGGTTTAGCCATTGTAATTAAAAAATATATTGAATTAAATGATAATGCAAGGAAATCAATGCAGAGAGAAAGTTTGAAAATGGTACAAGAAGTGCATACTCCAAGTGAATTTATTAATCAGATAGAAGAATTTTGGGTAAATTTGTTTTAGTAGACTATCAACTCAATAGGCTAATTTTATAAAATGATTAAAGTGATAAATAATTTTGTTGAAAAGGCTAAAGACTTAAGAGTTTTAGTTGTAGGAGAAACAATCATTGATGAATTTATCGAAGTAGTTTATGAAGGTCAATCTATGAAATCTTTTTGTCCTGTATTTAGATATACTGATTCAGAAAAACAGATTCAGAATGGAGGAGCTGGTGCTATTGTAGGACATTTAAAGGATTTTGTCAAGTCAGTAGAATTAATCACTAATAGTAATAACGAAATTGTAAAAACAAGATTTGTAGACAAGGATGGTAAGAAAAAGCACATTGAATTAAATAAGATCCATAATTCAGGTTTTGGTAATATTGAAGTAGATACTTCAAAATACGATGTTGTAATTGTAGCAGATTTTGGTCATGGATTTTGTGATAAACTGAAAATTGGTAGTGGATTTCATTTGATGTGTCAAACAAATTCAAACAATTTTGGGTTTAATCGTTTAAGCAAATGGAAAAAACACACTAAACAAAGTGTATGTATAGATTTAAGAGAAGCAAGTTTACAAATCAATGAAAGACTAGATGAATGCTCAGATAGTAAAGCTGTTGAAATATATAACTACGAAATTAATTGTGATGATTTGTTTGCAACTTTAGGGGTTAAGGGAGCCTTATATACAGAAGGAAATGTAATTAATAGACAACCTATTTTTAAATCTAACATAGTAGATACAATTGGAGCAGGTGATACTTTCTTTGCATTTGCTTCATTAATGTCTGCATTGAATATTGATTCAAATAATAATTTATTGATTCCTTCATTAGCAGCTAGCTTATCTACCACTTGGTTGTGTAATGAACAATCTGTCACTAAAGAAAAACTGTTGAATTATGCAAATCAACATATATAACGAATTTTATAAAAATTATTTTACTAGTAATGAATTCAAAGATGTTTTCGAACGATCAATGAAGTTGTTGAAAGCTAGAAAAAGAATTTTTTTTGTAGGAAATGGTGGTTCTAATTCCATATGTTCTCATATGATGGAAGATTTTGCTAAAATTGGAAGATTTCAATCATTTACTTTTTCAGATCCTACATTAATTACTTGCTTTTCAAATGATTTTGGATATGAAAATGCCATGCAAGAATGGTTAGAAGTTTATTTTGAAGAAGGTGATTTATTAATTGCTATTTCATCTTCAGGAAATTCAGCTAATATTTTAAATGCAGTATCAAAAGCCAAGGAAAAGGGTGGAGATGTTATTACACTTAGTGGCTTTAAGCCAGATAATAAATTAAGGTTTCAAGGTGATGTGAACTATTATTTGGGGATAGAAAATTATGGAGTGGTTGAGTGTTTCCATCAGGTTATTTTACATGCTATGATAGATGATTATGCCCAAAAAAGTGATTATGAATAGAACTGTGAACAAAGTTTTAATCACTGGAGTTGCAGGATTTATAGGCTCAAATTTATTAGATTATCTAATTGACAATACTCAATGGCAATTAGATGGCATAGATAATTTAAGTACTGGTAATCTAAATAATATTCATCAACATTTAAATAATGAGAGATTTCATTTTTTAGAAAAAGAATGTAGTAAATTAACATCTTTAAAATTATATGATGCTGTATTTCATTTAGCAGCTTTACCTAGGATTCAACCAAGTTTCGAAAGAGTTAATGAACACATTGAGGCTAATTTAAACCAGTCTATTCATTTAATTGAATTAATGATAAAGGATAAACATTACCCTAGACTTGTTTTTAGCGGATCTAGTGCTATTTATGGAACGCCAAATGTTATACCTACTCCAGAATCAGAAAAAGTAGATTGTCTTAGTCCATATGCTTTTCAGAAGTATGAATTTGAAAAATATCTTGAATTAATAGCATCTCGTTTTCCAATAGATTACATTTCATTAAGATATTTTAACCCTTATGGAAATAGGAGTTATAATCCAGATAATCCAGACAATGCTTATAGTAGCGTAGTAGGTATTTTCCTAAATAGAAAAAAAGAAGGTAAACCACTACTTATAACAGGAAATGGTCAGCAAAAACGAGATTTCGTTCATGTGCTTGATTTAGCTAAAGCAAACTATTTGTCAGCAATACATCCAGAAAAAATTAATACTGCATTTAATGTTGGCTTGGGAAATACATTAAGTATTGAAGATTTAGCAAAAATGATTGATAATAATTATGAATTCATCCCAAAGAGGGAGGGGGAATCTGAAATTACGTTTGCAGATACATCTAAGATTAGAGAAGTTTTAGGTTGGGAGCCATCAATGAATATAAAAGAATACTTAATTCAAGAATTACATTGATATGAAAAGAGGATTTGTTTGTGGGGTTTTTGACATGTTTCATGCTGGTCATGTCTTAATGTTAAAGGAATGTTCGGAACATTGTGACTATTTAATTGTAGCATTGAATAAGGCAGAGAATATAGATTATTCAATAAATCCAGATAAAATTGCACCTTTATTTTCAATTGAGGAGCGTGTTAAAATTATAGAATTCTGTTTATTTATTGATGAAGTATTAGTATATAATACTGAAGAGGAATTGTATGAGATTTTGAAAAATAGTAATATTGATATTAGGTTCCTAGGTGATGATTATAAGGGGAATAAGATTACAGGAGAAAATTTAAATATTCCTATATATTATATTGATAGGAGTCATGGGCTCACAACTTCTGGATATAAAGAAAGATTGGTAAAATTAATGAATGAACGTGAAGAAAGGCTTAATCAAAAATTGGGGGATTGATGAATCCTGGACTTTGTTTCTTGATCGTGACGGAGTGATCAATTATGAAACATTTGAAAATTATATAATAAAGCCTGAGGATTTTAAATTCTTAGACGGAGTACTAGAAGCTATTAATTCATTGTCAAATGTTTTTACAAGAATTATTATTGTTACTAATCAGCAAGGTGTCGGTAAAGGATTAATGTCTGAAAACGACCTTAAAAAAGTAAATGGTTTTATGCTTAATCAAATAAAACTAGCAGGGGGCCGGATAGATGCTGTTTACTGTGCTACAGAGCTTCGTGGGAAAAAAGGAGGATTAAGAAAACCCGGACGAGGCATGGTTGATTTAGCAAAGAATGACTTTCCTGAAATTGTGTTGAAGAAGTCTATTATGGTAGGAAACGCAGTTTCTGATATAGAATTTGGGAATAACTTGGGAATGAAAACTGTTAATATAGGTAATAAGGTGAATGATAAAGCATTGTGTAATTTAAGGAGTTTGTTTATGTTTACTCAGGTATTATAATGTTAAAAGATTTATTACCATATAGAGAGAAAAGTGAGGCCACATATGCTAGTAAAGGATTCCGTGGATTAAATCTAGCAGGTAAATTGAAATTTGCTGGTATTCTTTTTGGGAATAATAGAAAGCTTAAAGATTTTGAAAGTGAATCTATTCGATTGAAGGAGTGTTACATAGGTCCCTTTATTGGTGAGTTTGGAAATTTTTTACTACACATGTTGCCTTTTTTAGGCTATTTGCATAAAAATGGTATAAACATTCACTATTGTGGTATGACTAATCAAACACCATTTTTAGTTGATGATAAAGGATCTAGTTTATTAAAATCATTTGTTGAATTAAGAGATTTTTTTCATGAAGTAAGGCCTAGTGGAAATAGTATTGAATACTTGCCAAAAGATATAGATATTCTGGTGAAAAAATTCCAAAAACAGGCGATACAGAGTAGATTGCCATTTCTAGATATTTTTTCTAATTCGAATTTATATTGGTATTCATTTAGAAATTGGCAGTTAAAAGGGAAACAAAATATTTATAATCTTTCAAAAGTTTATGGTAAAGAATATAAAAAAAATAAGTTAGTAATATTTCCCCGTAAAATGAATACTGAATTCACTTTAAATAATGGTGGAGTATGGGACTATATTAAAATTAGTAAGATGTTGTCATGTCATTTTGATGAGATTGTCTTCGTTGGGCATCCTTCAATGTCTGATGATCTTTCTGATGCTGTTAATGATAAAGTCAAGTTGGAACTGTCAACGGATAATACAAATGTTCTTAAGCATTGCTCGACAGCTAAATTAATTATTACTCAGCATTCTGGAGCGATGCATGTTTCAGGATATACACATTCCCCAGTATTATTAATATTTAATGGAAATCCACCTATTAAAGGTTTAGATGATAGTATACGTTTTCGTGAAAATTTCCCATATAAAGAAGTTTCAATTGTATTTAACTATGATCAAATTGTTTCATTTTGCACAAAATTAACTTATGAATAAATTTTTATTCATAATACCAGCGACTCCTACTTATGCTTTAAATAAAGATAGGTTGATGTTGCAAAATCAATGCCTTGAGTATTTAATAAAACAAACATATTCAAATTGGTTAGCTCTATGGGTAGATTATGATGAGCCACCTGTTTTAGATTCGAGAATCCTTCATGTAAATATTTCTGGAAAGAAAGAAGAAAAGATGCAAAAGGTATCTGATTATGTTTTAAACAATTGTTTTGAATTTGATTATGTTATTAGATTAGATGACGATGACATTTTTAATCCTAATTTACTTAATCGTATTAAGTTAGAAGATTTTGATGTATATACAGATTACTACCAATATTTTTGGTCTCCTTTATTAGGTAAAATATCTAGAAAATTATGGTATTGGTTTCCAAATTCATGTATACATAAAAAAGAGCATGCATATACTATATGGGGGTCATTTGCTACAGGAGGGCCTTTTGAAAAATATAGATTGAATTCCTATTTAATAGAAAATGATCATTCAAATTTTCATCATTATTATAAAGGGAAAAAGGTTTTGTTTACTCAAAGAAGAAATCCAGTTTATTTACGAACTATAACATCTACTTCATCAACAGCTTTACAAAGTGATAAATATGAAGATTATCTAGGTAGTTTTGGTGTATGGAAAAAGAACTTCCTCAATGACTACAAGGAACTTTTTTTACAATTTGATTCAAATAAAGAGTATTCACAATCATTAAAACAAAGATTAAATCATTTAAAGGGTGATTTAATTGCTCTTAAAAATTATAAAAAAGTAGTTTTGTAAGGTAATGAACTCACTTATATTTATAAAGAATAAATTATCTACTTACTTTAAACTTAAATTTATTTACCCTATTAAATATAAAAAAGTTGGTAGGTTAAGTTCAATTGTCCCTCCTAAATTTTTGCAATCAAAAGGACTCATTATTGAGGAAAATGTAATTATTCAGGATTGGGTAATGTTAAAAGAAATAGGGAACTATAACTTTATTGGTAAAAACACATATGTAGAAAATTGCTCTTCAATTGGAAGTTTTTGTTCTATTTCGTTTGATGTTAAAATTGGCTTAAGAAATCATCATTTGAAAACGATTAGCACAAGTCCTTATTTTTATCGAAAATCAAAAGGCTGGGTAAAGAAAGACAATTCACCTATTAAAGTTCCTGTTGTAATTGGCCATGATGTTCTTATTTCTGCAAATTCTATTGTATTGGATGGAGTATCAATAGGCACTGGTGCTGTTGTTGCATCTGGAGCTATTGTAAATAAAAATGTTCCTCCATATGCTATTGTTGGAGGGGTGCCAGCCAAAGTGCTCAAATATAGATTCGATAAAGAAACTATTAACAATTTATTAGAAAGTAAATGGTGGTTAAATGATGAGGATATATTAAAAGAACTATGGCAATATTTTGATAATCCAAATGAGTTTCTAAAAAAAATTAATAAATAATATTGTGGAATTGGTGTCAGTTGTTATACCATGTTTTAATGTGGAAACTTATATTGAAGAGTGTTTGGATTCTGTTTTAAAACAATCTTATTCTGAAATTGAAATTATATGTATTGACAATAATTCAGAAGATGGGACACTTGAAAAATTAAACAAATTTAAAGATAGGTTTCCAGATAAAATAGTTATTGATTTTGAAACTAAAAAAGGTGCAGCTGCTGCAAGAAATAAAGGATTGTCCTTAGTAAGAGGAAACTGGATTCAGTTTTTAGATGCAGATGATTTATTAATGCCTAATAAAATTGAACATCAGGTGAGTTTAATTGAAAAGAATATTGATGTTATTTATGGAGCTTCATATAAAAGAAACTTAAGTGGAAGTGAAGAGTTAATGCCAATAAATAAAAATATTTTGTTGGGTTTGTTGTCTACTCAACTTGGTAATACATGCTCAAATTTATTTAAAAAAGAAAAATTAATTAAAGTAGGTGGTTGGAATACAGGTCTTATAAGTTCACAAGAATATGATCTAATGATAAGATTATATAAAATGAATGCTATTTTTAAAATAGATGCTAAACCATTAACAATTGTAAGAGAAAGAGAATTCGGTCAAATTTCCTCAAATAAATATAAATGGAAAACATATCTAAAAATTAGATTAGAGTTTCTAAATTTTTTAGAATTAAAAGGCGTTGAAATTAAAAATGAATATCTACATGTGATCTTTAATGTGGTTATCAATTGTGCAATACACAATAAACTTTATGTGCTGTTTATAATGATAAAAAAAATTAAGTTGTTTTTAAAAATGAGGTATAAAATATTCCTGAGAATAATTTATAATATCCTATTCGTTTATAATTGAAAATTCACTAAACATATAATGAAAAAGAAATTAATCTATATAACGTTTAATGACTTGCCTAATGGAATATATATTAGCCAAGTTATAGATGTTGTTAAATTATTTCAAGAACATAGTGTTGATGCAAAACTTATTGCATTTCTACCCTTTAGTAAATATTTCAATGAAAGAAAAAAAATAAAGTCATTATTTAAAGAAAGTATTGTTTTGCCAAGTTTTCCTAAGTTAATCAATTGGAAGCTAAATAAATTTTGGTTTTTTTTTCTAAACATATCTTCTGATAGTATAATAATCACTCGAAGTATTTTTGCAACAAATTTATTTTTAAAACCTGCTAAGAATACTTACAAAGTAATTTATGATGGTAGAGGTGCTATTGCTGCTGAACAAGAAGAGTATAATGTATATGATTACACTGGTTTAGAAGATAAGATACATGATCTTGAAAGAATTTCTGTATTGAAATCTGACTATAATATAGCTGTGTCATCAAAATTAATTGAATATTGGGAAAAAGAATTTAAGTATATAAAAGGTAAAGAAGTAGTTATTCCATCTACGATATCCAATAATTATTTAAAAAAAAGAGATATTCAGAAAACTCTTTTAATTGAAAATCAATTGGGAATAATTAAAGATGATATTGTTATGATATATTCGGGATCTAAAGCAGGATGGCAATCATTTCATTTATTAAAAGAATTTATATGTGCTATTTTAGAAAATGATAAAAGAGTTAAAATTATTTTTCTTTGTAAATTAAATAGGATTATTAATGAGTTGATACAGAGATTCCAATCAAGAATTATTCAAATCTATGTACCTCATGATGAAGTTCCACATTATTTAGATATAGCTGATTATGGACTTTTATTAAGAGAAAATTCACTTACTAATAAAGTGGCCTCTCCAGTAAAATGTGCCGAATACTTATCAAGAGGGCTGAAAGTGATTATTTCATCTGATATAGGGGATTATTCAGAAGAAATTGTAAGGAACAATCTTGGTATTATATATAATAGTACTACTTTGTTATTTGAACATAACAATGATAGAGAAAATCAAATTAAATATGTACAAGAAAATTTGAGTAAAAGTTCTAATAAAATTATAGATAAATATATGAGTTTAATGAAATTATGAGGGTCGCAGTTTTAACGGATGGTATACATCCTTATGTTATTGGTGGAATGCAAAAACATTCTACAAATCTTGTAAAACATTTAACTTTAATTGGATGTGATGTTACTTTAATCCATTGTGTTGAAATTTCTTCTGAATTCCCTACTGATAAACAGATCAATGATTTGTTATTTAATGGAGAACACTGTTTACATAAAATAATCACTTTGAAATTCCCAAAATCTAAAAGATTCCCTGGTCATTATATTTATAATTCAAAAAAATATTCAACAATTGTTTTTCAGAATTTAGTTCATGAGATAAATAATTTCGATTTTATTTATGCAAAAGGATTCTCAGCATGGAAGTTATTAAAAGAAAAAAAGAAAGGGTTAAGATGTCCTAAAATTGGAATTAATTTTCATGGATATGAAATGTGGCAATATGCTCCTTCTTTAAAATCTAAATTAAAACAATTTTTATTTAGACCTTTTGTTAAATGGAATAGTAAAAATGCTGATTTTGTTTTTTCATATGGCTCTAAGGTTTCAGATATAATTAAAAGAATTGGAGTAGATGAAAAAAAAATAGTTGAAATACCATCAGGAATAGAGCAGGATTGGATAAGAAATACTTTAACTGGAACTGATGATGTCGTTAGATTTTTATTTCTTGGTAGATATGAAAGAAGGAAAGGTGTTGAGGAAATTAACTTAGTCTTAGAGAAAATAGCCAATCAAGATTTAAAAGTTGAATTTCACTTTATTGGACCTATACCAGAAAATAAAAGAGTGACAAGTTTAGGTAAGAAAATTATTTATTATGGTAGCATAGTAGATGTTAATAAGGTTAAATCAATCATGGATGTTTGTGATGTGTTGATTTGCGCCAGTTATTCAGAAGGAATGCCAAATGTAATATTAGAGGGTATGGCAAGAGGTCTTGCTATTATTGCAACTGATGTTGGGGCAACAGATCTGTTGGTAGATGATGATAATGGTAAATTAATTAAATTTGAAAATTGTGAGAATTTGATTGATGATTTGCACAAATTAATACTGATATTCTCTACTATTGATCAATCTGAACTATTAATTAAAAAAGAAATGTCATTAAAAAAGATAAATGCTTTTTCTTTTAATGAAATTGCTGATAAACATTATAGATTTTTTGCTAATTTTTAAATTTAAGTAATGAATCAATTGTATGTAAATAGTGGTTTTTATTTTAATATTTTATTTTTTATTATATTTTGGTTAACATGTGCGCAGTTCTCTGAATTGCTTTCAGTTGTAATTGTTTTTAGCACTTTTTTATATCTTTTTATAAAAAGTTTAAATCACTATTTTTTTGTATTGTTTTTCCTGCTTTTAGTTTTATCTGATTCAAGATTAGAAATTTTAAGTTTTTCAGTAGTTGTAAAGCCATACATTGCCTTGTTTTTTGGTGTTTCTGGTGTTTTCATACTAATGAAAAATCATTACAAACAGAATCTTCTTATATTATATTTTATAGGATTTGTCATTTCGATTGTTTTTAGTTTGTTCTTTTCAAATGATTTATTGTCATGTTTTCAGAAAAGTTTATCATATATTTTACTAATGATTGCTGTTCCAGCTTTTCTTACAATGATTTTGGATAAATATAGCTTTGCCTTTTTGAAGTTATTTACTTATGCTTTTTTGTTGATTTTATTTGTCGGAATATTTTTTTATTTCTTCAATCCTGATGTTGTATTGTTAGATGATAGATATAGAGGGGTTTATGGAAATCCAAATGGTTTGGGTATCGCCTGTTTATTATTCTTTTTTTTATTGCAAACTATTTTAATGAAAAAGCCAAATTTGTTTACTCAAAAAGAGGTTATTTTTATTATTTCTCTAATAATATTTAATTTATTATTATCTGGATCAAGAAGTTCACTGTTAGTTTTGGTAATGTATTATGTTTTTTTATGGGCTAACAGAATATCTCCCTTGATTTCTACTATTGTTATTTTATTTTTTGGTATTGGGTATACAATTATCTTATCTAATTTAATGTATTTTATAAGTCTTTTTGGACTTGAATCTTTTATTAGAATTGAAACTTTAGAAAATGCTTCTGGCAGATTCATTGCGTGGGAATTTATTTGGCAAAAGATATCTTTTTCATTTAGTGCTTTTGGTCATGGTATGGGGGCGACTGAAGAATTGTATAAAGAAAATTATGATTTATTATCCATTATGGGACATCAGGGAAATGCTCATAATTCATTTTTAACCATTTGGTATGATACAGGTATTTTAGGGTTATTAGGTTTTTTAATAGGAATAGTACTTTCATTTTTTTATTCAATTAAGAATTCTAAAGTATTACCTATATTAATAGGGGTTTTTATTAGCTCTTTTTTTGAGTCATGGCTTTCAGCATCATTAAATCCATTTACAATTATTTTCCTTATGGTTATTACATTGTTTTATTACAATGAAGATGAAGATGAAGATGAAGATGAAGATGAAGAACTAGTTGCTAAACAATTAGTTAAAGAAATAAATTAGATAATTTATACATGGTTAATGTATCTAAGGATAATAAAAAAAGAATTTTATTTCTTTATACAGAAATAGCTGGATATACTGTTGCTTGTTTAAATGAGCTCAGAAAATGTGAAGTGGAAATTTTTTTAATTAGATGGGCTGTCAATAAGGAAGCGCCTTTTCAATTTAATTTTAATGATATTAATGAATCAACAAGAGATCAATATAGAAATGATATTGAATTGATAAAATATTGCAAAGAAATACAACCAGATATTATACTTGTGAGTGGTTGGTTGGATAATGGATATCTTAAAGTGGCTAGGTCTTTTTATGATAAAATACCTACTATTTTAGCTATGGACAATAATTGGAAAAGGTCTCTTAAGCAGATGATTTCAACATGGATTAGTCCATTTTTTATACGAAATAAATTTAGTCATGTTTGGGTGCCAGGTAAGAAACAGCAACGTTTTGCAAATAAACTAGGGTATTCAGATGAGAAAATAATGACAGGATTTTATTCTTGTGATAGAGAATTATTCCATACTTATTATAAAAACAATAAGAAATTAAAAAGCGAGAATTATCCTAAAGTATTTTTGTTTGTTGGCAGATATATTCAAGCTAAAGGAATTTATAATTTATGGAATGCATTTATTGAATTGGATACTGAAAATGATAATGATTGGGAGTTATGGTGTGTAGGCACTGGAGAAGAATTTAATAATAAGGTCAATCACCCAAAGATCAAGCATTTTGGGTTTATTCAGCCAGAAAATTTTGAAGAGATTATTCAAAAAACTAGTGTATATATTTTGCCTAGTGAATTTGAACCATGGGGGGTGAGCCTCCATGAATTTGTTTCTGCTGGTTTTCCAGTAATAGTTTCAGATAAAGTTGGGTCAAGTGAAATTTTCGTAAAAGAAGGTAAAAATGGATTTGTTGTTAGAGCAGGAAGTAAAGACTCAATTAAAGAGGGGCTTAGAAAATTTATGAAAATGAATAAAAAGGAATTACTTTTAATGAGTGAAGAAAGTGTAAGTTTGTCAGAAAAAATCACCCCTGAAATCTGGGTAAATAAATTAATTTCATTGTTATGATAAAAATATTAGTTACTGGAGGTGCTGGAAATGTTGGAGGGGCATTGGCTAGAAAACTAGTTGAGAATCAAGATTATTTTGTTGTTATTGCAGATGATTTATCAACAGGTTCCAAAGAAAAGCTACCTTCTAGATCTTATAAAAATTGGACTTTTGTTTATTGTGATGTAAATCAATATAAAGAGATATCTGAGATCATGTTGGTTCATCAATTTGATTATGTTTTTCATTATGCAGCTGTTGTTGGAGTCAAAAGAACTCAAGAAAACCCAATTATGGTTTTAAATGATATAGAAGGCATAAGAAATGTTTTGCAGCTAGCAAAAAACACTTCAGCTAAAAGAGTGTTTTTCTCTTCTTCTTCAGAAGTTTATGGGGAACCAGTAGAATTGCCTCAAAATGAAGAAACGACCCCTTTAAATTCAAGAGTTCCCTATGCTGTGGTTAAAAATGTGGGGGAATCTTATTTTAGATCATTTTATAAATCTTTTGGAATGCCATTTACTATTTTTAGGTTTTTTAATACTTATGGTCCTAATCAGAGTAAAGATTTTGTAGTAGCTAAGTTTTTATCTTTAGCCTTAAAAAATAAGGATATTACTATTTATGGAGATGGAAAACAAACTCGTACATTTTGTTTTGTTTCTGATAATATTGATGTATGCTTAAAAATATTTGAGGATCAATTGGCTATGAATGACGTTATTAATATTGGTGGAGCTCAAGAAATTACAATTTTGGAATTAGCTAAGCTGATTATTAAAAAAACTAATTCAAAATCTAAGGTCATCCATCTTCCTCCATTGCCTGAAGGCGATATGAGCAGGAGAATGCCTGATAATTCAAAAATGAAAAAAGTATTAGGGAGAGATTTAATTTCAATCGAGCAAGGGATAGATATGATGCTAAAGGATCCTGATTTTATTCGTCAATGTGCGCAATAAACGGCATTTTTCACTATGGTCAAGATAATGACCCTACTGGTCTTGTACTAAAAATGAATAAGGTTTCGGGTCATAGGGGACCTGACCATTCAGCTATTTATAAAGATGATGAAGTAATATTAGGGCATAACCGACTTTCCATCATAGATCTTGATGAAAATGCCCATCAACCTTTTATTTCAAATGACAAAAAAGTTGTTTTAGTATTTAATGGAGAAATCTATAATTTTCAGCAATTAAAAGCACAGATAAAAGACTACCTATTCAAAACTAATTCTGATACAGAAGTATTATTGGCAGCTTATTTAAAGTGGGGTGTTGATTTTGTTGAACATCTTGATGGAATGTTCTCTTTTGCAATCTGGGATAAAAGAAATCGAAAATTTATATTAGGACGTGATAGATTAGGAATTAAACCACTTTATTATTCAGAGCATAATGGATCTATTGTATTTGCTTCAGAGCTTAGAAGTATTATGAGTTGTCATTTTATTGATAAAAAGATTGATCGAAATTCATTAGTTGATTATATAAATTATGCTACTGTTCATGGTCCAGATACTATAATTGATGGTGTAAAAGTTTTACCTCCTGCGCATTTAATGGTAGTAAATGATGATGAATCTAAAATTTTTAGCTACTGGGATGTCAGAAATAAAAATATTGAGTATAATGACTCTCAATCATTTGTACAAGGTCATATAAAAGAACTCTTTCAAGATGCCGTTCAAAATAGATTGATATCAGATGTTCCTATTGGTGCTTTTTTAAGTGGGGGTATAGATTCAAGTTTAGTTGTAGCTGCTGCTTCAAAATCAGTGCCTGGCAAGGTTAAAACTTTCTCAGTTGTTTTTGATGAAAAAGAATATAATGAAGGAGAGTATGCAAAATTAATTGCAAAAAAATATGACACAGAACACTATGAGGTTAATTTAAGCCCATCAGACTTTTTAAAGGATCTACCTCATGCTTTATCCTCAATGGATCATCCAAGTGGTGATGGTCCTAATTCTTACGTTGTTTCAAAGGCAGCTAAAGATTGCGGGGTTACAGTTGCCTTATCTGGATTAGGAGGTGATGAGTTGTTTGCAGGATATGATGTTTTTAAAAGATCTTATCAGCTATTAGATAAGAAGTGGATGTTTTCATTTCCTCCAGGAATTAGGCTTTTGGCTGGATCTGTATTAAAAAAAATTAGACCATCTATTTCTTCTGATAAAATTGCAGAAATTATTACTCAGAAATATTTAGAATTACCTTATTATTACTATATCAATAGGAAGATTTTTTCAGATAGTATTGTGAAAAAATTAATAATGCGAGATTCTTTGCCAATGTGTAGACCATTTCAATTTGCAAAAGATAATATTGATGTTGGCTCAAAAGGTTTCGATATGCCTTTCTTAAGTAAGATTTCTTATTTAGAAATGAATACTTATATGCAAAATGTATTATTAAGAGATACAGATCAAATGAGTATGGCCCATTCTTTAGAAGTAAGAGTTCCTTTTCTTGACCATAGATTAGTTGAATATGTAATTGGGGTAAATGATCAATTGAAATTCCCTTCTTCTAATAAGAAGTTATTGGTTGATTCAATGAAAGATTGGTTGCCAGAAAAGCTTGTAAATCGTCCAAAAATGGGTTTTTTGTTACCCTGGGATCAATGGATGAAAAACGAATTAAGAGATTTTAATATAGAACAATTAATGTATTTAAAAGAGACTAATTTGCTCAATAAAAAAGAAATAGATAATTTATGGGATAGATATCTAAAAAATGATCCTAGAATACCTTGGTCACGAATTTGGCCTCTTGTGGTTTTAGGTCATTGGATGAAGCAAAATGGAGTAAGTGCCTAAAAAAGTTAGAATATTAATATTTATAGATTGGTTTTTTCCTGCTTTTAAAGCAGGTGGACCTATAAGATCTATTGCTAATCTAGTTGATCATCTGCATGAAAGTTTTGATTTTTACTTAATAACTGGTGATAGAGATCTAGGTGACCAAGATTCTTTTAAAAACATTGAATTAAATAAATGGATTTCAAAAGAAAATTTCAAGATTATATACCTAACACCAGCTTTTCAAAAAACAAGTAAGTACAGGTCTTTATTTAAAGAAATTCAACCAGAAATTATTTATTTTAATAGTCTTTTTTCTTATCAATTTACATTGAAACCTTTTTCTGCTTTAAAAAAGGAGAAAGTTCAATTTTTATTATCTCCAAGAGGAATGCTAGGTAAGGAATCTTTGAATATCAAAAAGTATAAAAAGCTTTTTTTTATTCGTATTGCTAAATTAACTGGTTTTTTTAGATCAATTCATTGGCATGCTTCTTCTCAATTTGAGTTAAATGAAATTAAAAGTGTATTTGGTGATAAATTGCAAATAGATATAGTGCCTAATCTCCCTGTTAAATCTAAAAAAAATGTGAATTTAAAAGTGATTGATATCGGAGATACATTATACTTACTATCTATCTGTCGCATTTCACCAATAAAAAATATAATTTTTCTATTAAATGTTTTAAAAAAGGTGAAGTTTAATGTTGTTTTAAATTTAATTGGTCCAATTGAGGACATGGATTATTTCAACCAATGCAATACTCTAATTAAAGATCTTCCGAATAATTGCAGTGTCAATTATTTAAATGAAAGATCATTTAATGAAATAAGGTCCTATTTTTCAAATACTAATTTATTTATCAGCACTTCATTAAATGAAAATTATGGTCATAGTATTGTAGAAGCTTTATCAGAAGGATGTCCTGTATTAATAAGTAATCATACACCATGGAAGAAATTAGAAAACTCGAATGCTGGAGCTGCATTAGATTTAGATATTAACCTATTTGTAGAAAAATTAAACTATTTTAAAAATTTATCAAATGAAGAATGGATTGAATATAGAATAGGAGCTTATGATTTTTTTAAAAAAAATATAGATTTAGATATATTTAGAGATAAATATCTTCAAATGATCAACAAAGTAGCTCAAAAAACCATAGAATGAAATTAGATCAATATAACAATAGTTGGTACCGTCCAGGAAATATATTCATTAGGATATTATGGTATTTTATGAATTTAATTTTTATTAGAAATCAATGGATTCCATTCAGTGTTATAAAAAGAATAATTCTAAGAATTTTTGGAGCTAAAATCGGAAAAGGGGTTATTATTAAACCTTCTGTAAATATTAAATATCCTTGGAAGCTGGAAATAGGTAATCATGTTTGGATTGGAGAAGGTGTATGGATAGATAATTTAGGAAAAGTTCAAATAAAAGATCATGTATGTATTTCACAAGGAGCTTATTTATTGACAGGTAATCATAATTATAAAAAATTACAGTTTGACCTAATTGTTAAAGATATCGTTATTGAAAATGGTGTTTGGATTGGAGCAAAAGCTATTGTTTGTCCTGGAGTGAAATGTAATACAAATTCAATTTTAACGGCTGGTTCAGTAGCTGTTGAAAATCTTGATAATGATGCTATTTATCAGGGAAATCCTGCTGTTGAAATCAGAAAACGTCTTATAGAAAATGAAGGTTAGTATAATTACTGTATGTTATAATAGTGTAAAGACAATAAAGGGTACTATTGAGTCTGTAATTAATCAGGATTATCCAAATATAGAATACATTGTTATTGATGGTGAATCTAATGATGGTACTAATGAAATAATTCAAAAATATAAAGATGAGATTTCATTTTATCTGTCTGAAAAAGATAGCGGAATCTATGATGCAATGAATAAGGGCATTCAGTCTGCGACAGGGGATTTGATAGGAATCCTTAATTCTGATGATATTTATTCAAACAATGGGGTTATTTCTAAGATAGTTGATCGTATTGGCAATAATGATGGAATATATGCAGATCTTGTTTATGTTGATCAATATGACCTAAATAAGGTAAAAAGAGTTTGGAAGTCTGGGCAGTATTCTGATGGAGCTTTTAAATGGGGCTGGATGCCACCTCACCCTACATTCTTTATTAAAAGGGAATGTTATAACAAATATGGGAATTATAATCTTATTATGAAGTCAGCTGCAGATTATGAATTTATGTTAAGAGTGATACATAAACATAAAATTAGTATTGCATATTTATCAGAAATTATTATAAAAATGAGGATGGGGGGTATTAGTAATATAAGCCTTAAAAATAGAATCAAAGCCAATAGAGATGATAAAAAAGCATGGAATATTAATCAGTTAACTCCCAATCTATTTACGTTTTTACTTAAGCCAATAAGGAAATTGTCTCAATTTAGAATTTAGCCCTTATTTTTCTGCCTTTTGACCTTCTGCCTCTACCTCTACGTAATTTAGCCCTAGAATTTTTATAATATTTATTTCTTGATTGAATGAAATAGCTATAGCTTACTGTCATAAAGATATATGCATCGTCATGAGTTGGATCTCCTCTTTTTTCCCCCGCAACAAAATTCAGGCTTTCTTCTATAGGAACAACACCTTCAGATTGATTGGCTAATGAGGAAGCAAGTGAGCTCATTTGAGAAGGGTCATGATAAACAGTTGAAATATCATCCAAATAATCAGTAAAAGTACTTGTCCAGGAAAAATCAATACCTATTCTGTGGTTTCTGTCAAAAGTAAATACGCCTCCTAGACCTAATGGAATGCCAAGACCAATTTTACTGTATTTTTGACCTTCTGTTTGTAGTGGTTGTAATAAATGCCAAGTATTTCCATCTGTACTTCCTTTAGGATTGTGATAAAAACAAGTTAGCCCAGCATGTATAAATGATTTAAATTCATTTTTATAACGGCCTCTTCCTCCTAAATCTGGCTCTTCAAAGAAATTAAATTCACCTCTAGTAGTTAATTCAAGAATGTTGTTTTTGAAACGCAAATTCCTCCACATTCTTCCAGGATTAGTAGAATGGGCATCATCTCCTCTTATCTGGCCATAATTGATTTGTGTATTTACTGACCAGTAATTATTGATCTTATATCTAGCAAATCCACCAACTACAAATCCAGTATTTGGGATCCTCATGTCCAATATGAAATTCCTTCTGGTTTTCTCCTTTCCACCAATTTCGCCAAGATAATTAGTTGACCCTAGTCTAATACCAATATCCCAGTTGTATTGTCCTTGTGATTTGATTGTCAAAGAACACAGGAAAAACAAAGAAAATATGATTGATAATATACTTTTCATTACTGCAAATTTAGTAAATGAGCTAATACTTAGCAAAAAACCTTTTAATATATAAAAAAACAGGGATAAAAAGTAGGGAAATCTATTTAACGGATTAGATTTTAATACTAAGACCAGCTCTAAGGAGTGGACCGCCAAGTCCAGCTTCTATAGCAAAACCTAATTTACTATTAAAATAATACCTAGTTCCTACACATATTCTTCCAGAAACAGGTAGTATTGTGCCTTCAGAAGATGAATCATCCCAATTAGGGTCGTTACTTTCTGTGGTATAAAATCTATTATTAGTTCCAACGCCAACTCCAAAATAAGCATCTAGATCTTCTGATTGAGAAAAGTGATAGTTCATTCTTAAATGAATCCTTACTCTTTCCATTTTCCAATCATAGGAATAAGTAATTGGGTTTCCTTGGGCATCTACAGATTGAGTTGTATATCTATACGAATGAGAATTGTAAATAAAGTCAACACCAATTCCTACATCATCAGCTAACATAAATTCTAAAGTAGCCCCTAATGGGCCAAGTCCCCTATAGCTACCACCAGTAGAATCTACAATTGAAGTATATAGTTGTTTCCCCCAAAGAGGAAAACCATACCAAGGATCAATAATTAAAGTTCCTTTTTTTACAGCATTTATGTTGAAATTATCAGAGGAATTGTTGTTAAAGTCTACACTTGGATTTGCATCAGTCTGACTAAAAGAAATAGATGAAATAGATGCTATAATTAATAAAGTAAAAAGTTTTTTCATGATTTTATGTTTTGGATTGGCTATTAAAACAAAAATAAGTTAATCTTTCATTAAATTCGTGAAAAATTAAATGAATAAGATAACTACATTATTTAGCGTTCAATATCCAATTATTCAAGCTGGTATGATATGGTGTTCTGGATGGGAATTGGCTAGTGCAGTTTCTAATGCAGGTGGTTTAGGTATAATAGGATCGGGTTCTATGTATCCTGAAATATTAAGAGAGCATATCAATAAATGTCAAAAAGCTACATCCAAGCCATTTGCTGTTAATTTACCATTATTATATCCTGATATTGATAAACATGTAGAATCGATCATTGAATTAAAGGTACCTATAGTTTTTACATCTGCAGGGAACCCTAAAACATGGACTAAAACACTAAAAGATCAAGGAATTAAAGTTGTTCATGTAGTTTCAAGTGTAAAATTTGCTTTAAAGGCTCAGGATGCTGGTGTTGATGCTATTGTTGCAGAAGGGTTTGAAGCAGGTGGGCATAATGGAAGAGATGAAACAACTACTTTATGTTTAATACCAGATGTTGTAAATGCAGTCAATATACCTGTTATAGCTGCTGGAGGAATAGGAACAGGCAGTTCAATGTTGGCAGCTATGCTTCTCGGAGCTGATGCTGTACAGATGGGTACTCGTTTTGTAGTATCTAATGAATCTTCTGCACATCAAAATTTTAAAACTAAAGTTGTAGATACTAAAGAAGGTGATACTTTATTGACTTTAAAGGAAATCACACCTGTTCGAATGATTAAGAATGATTTTTTCTCTGAATTACAGGAAATTTATAATAAAGGAGGAGATCCTGAATTACTAAAGGAGAAGCTAGGCAAAGGAAGGGCTAAAAAGGGTATGTTTGAAGGCGAACTTAATCAAGGAGAATTAGAAATTGGTCAGGTTGCTTCAATTATGAATGAAATAATACCTGCAAATAAAATTGTAGAGAATATCCTACAAGAATATCACGAGGCAAAGCAATCATTACTTACTGCTAAATTTAATTTTTAATGATAAACTTTGAAAAAATACAGCTTTCAAATGGGTTAAAAGTGATTCATCATAAAGATGTTTCAAGTCCAGTAGCTGCATTTAATTTATTATATGATGTTGGAGCCAGAGATGAGGAGCCTGGTCGAACAGGATTTGCTCATCTATTTGAACATTTAATGTTTGGAGGGTCAGCAAATATCCCTGATTTTGACCTTCATTTACAAAAAGCTGGAGGACATAACAATGCTTTTACTTCTAATGATATCACTAATTATTATATGACATTACCGGTTTCAAATTTAGAAACAGCATTTTGGTTAGAATCTGATAGGATGAATTTGTTGGCCTTTTCAGAAAAAAGTCTTGAAGTACAAAGAAGTGTAGTAATAGAAGAGTTCAAACAACGATATTTAAATCAACCATATGGGGATGTGTGGTTATTGTTAAGACCACTTTGTTATAAAACACATCCTTATCAATGGGCAACTATCGGGAAAGAGATCAAGCATATTGAAGATGCAACAATGGAAGAGGTGAAATCGTTTTTCTTTAAACATTATACGCCTTCAAATGCCATTTTAGCTGTTTCTGGAAATATAGAGATGAATGATGTTCAATCATTAGCTGATAAATGGTTTGGACCTATTGAAAAAAGAAAAAAATACATAAGGAATCTTCCAGAAGAATCAATTCAAACTAAAAAAAGAGAATTGTGGGTGGAGAGAAATGTGCCTAGTGATATGATTTTTATTGCTTTTCATATGGATCAACGTACAGGTTCAGATTACCAAGTGACAGATTTAATATCAGATCTATTAGGAAGAGGCAAATCATCTAGATTCTACAAAAATTTAATAAAAGATCAATCTAAGTTCATTGAATTAAACGCTTATGTGATGGGAAGTGTAGATAATGGTTTGTTTGTTAT
>CAYSEW010000019.1:23110-53701 GCA_964430245.1 uncultured Flavobacteriales bacterium | reverse complement strand
AAATGCATGCCCTAACCTACCCATACCAACGCACGACATTTTAGACGCACCGTTACCCTAGAAACAAATGGATTCAGAAGCAAATTATATAGATATAAACCGTCATTCCTGGAACAACAGAACGGATGCTCACATGAAATCGGAATTTTATGATCTTGAAGGATTTATGAATGGAAGAACTTCATTAAATGACATAGAATTAAACTTGCTTGGAGATTTAAATGGCAAATCAATTTTACATCTACAATGTCATTTTGGGCAAGACAGTATTTCATTAAGTAGACTTGGCGCTAAAGTCACTGGTGTTGATTTATCAGATAAAGCAATCAACAAAGCAAAACAAATAGCAAGAGATTTAAACACTAACACAAATTTTATATGTTGTGATATTTATGATTTGCCAAATCAGTTAGATGAACAGTTTGACATCATCTTCACAAGCTATGGTGTTATAGGATGGTTACCCGATTTAAACAAATGGGCAAAAATAATTTCTAGATTTTTAAAACCGAATGGACAATTTGTTTTTGTAGAGTTCCACCCTTTCGTATGGATGTTTGATAATAATTTTAAAAAAATAAAATATAATTATTTCAATTCTGGAGCAATAGTAGAAGTAGAAGAAGGCACATATGCAGATAAGTCTGCAGATATAAAGCAAGAATATGTAATGTGGAATCACAGCTTAAGTGAAGTAATAAATAGCTTAATCCAAAATGAACTTGAAATAAATTCTCTTGATGAATTTGACTATTCACCATATAATATCTTTGACAATAGTTTAAAAATTGAAGAAAAGAAATACAGAATAGAACATTTGGAAAACAAAATTCCTATGGTTTATTCAATAATAGCTACAAAAACAGCTAACACAGTCTAAACTAAATTATCTAACTTAGTTTAGACGCACCGTAATATGAATTAAATAATGTAAAATGGCTATAAGAAGAAGTAAAGAAAAATCATTACAATTTGACGGATCTATTGAAAATGCAAAAGAAAAATGTTTAGATGCATTAAATGGTGGTGGATTTAAAAAAATTGAAAGCAATGACTCATTAAATCAAATAATTGGAAAATTTAATAATTTCTTTGTAGTAGGTAAAATTGAAATCATACTTTCTAAAACAGATAATGGAATTAATATTGATTTAAAATCAACTGCTAATGCAGATAATATTTGGGCTCTTTTCTCTTCACCAAATGACAGAATAATGAAAGGGTTTACAGATAATTTTAAATAAAATGACTAACACTGTTTAAAGCCCATTTCCAACTACCTTTAGACGCAACGTTCGTGCTAATTCAAAAACATGAGAAATAAATTAACACCTATCATTCCAATGCTAATAATTATTGGTATGGTTGCTTGTAATAACAGTCCCAAGGTTGATCAAAATAACTCAAATCCTTATTCGCAAGTAGCTAATGTGAAACTTGATAGTGGTCAAATCGCAGATGAATTCAGTTGGGATATAACAAATAGCGAAAAAGGTGAACCTTATTTTGAAAAGTATTCTTTGATAAAATTCACCTATCAAGGACAAGAGTACACTATGGACACTCTGTATTCTAGAGTATCTCCATGTAATTTTCTCGATAGAGGAATTGGAGAACCATGCAGCAACTTAAAAACTCCAGATGTTATAGGAGCATATTTTGGAGCAGATGCAGGTCTATTTTGCTATGGGCAAATAATGGACAAAGGAGACTCCTTACAATATAGACTCTGGTGCGAGGCCGAGGAAGATGAAGAAACAAACAGTGAAACTGTTTTAACTACCTTTAAAAAGAAAAGTGCCAACAATCCCAAGATCAATGAAACAGATAAATATACCGGAAACTATACATCGCAAGATGAAGCCTGTGATATTAAAATTTCAGTGGAGAAGAGTGATATACTATATAAATACCAACTAACTACCGCCACTTTAAAAAACTCAGGAAATCTCAAAATTGATACGGTTAAAAACAATGTGTATTTTCTCTTTACAAACTTGAATTCTCAATCTGAGGGTTATACATTAGAAGCACAAGTAAATGATGATGAATTAATTATACAGAACTACGGAAATGCCATGAACCAATACCATCACATTAAAGATTGTGATGTGAAATATATACACCTTAACAAAGAAAAAATAAACTAGCTCCAACAAGGTGTAAGCTTAAAAAATGAATAAAATATTGAATATATCACATAAGTTAATGAATATTGCTCCCAATTCTAGGCTAATGTATTTATTAATTTTACCACCATTTTACAGTCTTTGGCTTTGGGGTATTTTAAATACAGTTATTCCAAGAAGCAACATTAAAAGAGTAATTTCAACAATATTTATAATTATTGCAGTTGCTATTAATTTATTTTTCATTTCATATCCATATTTACTAATTAACAAATCCCCAATTTTAGAAAATGATAATTTTAAATTAGCTCTAATAATCGTGGGCTTTTTATTGTCGATATTTATTTTAATACTTTCCAGGTATTCACTTAAATATGAAGAAAATTTATTGAATCAAAAAAACAATGAATCTATATCAATCATTGATTATTTTGTAAGATATTTTTTAATAATTAATTGGATTATGGGTATATGGAGTTTGCAAAATATTGTAAATAAATATGAAATAAAAAAACCAACACCTAACACTGTCTAAAGCCAATTTCCAACTACCTTTAGCCACAACCTTGTAGAAAATTAGAATTGGATTGAGATTATCATATCAAATAGTATTTAATTGGATTGTCTTTTTTCTTTATGTTATTCTGATCATTTTAATACTTCAAGGAAAAGTTACGTTCGGTCATGGGCTCGGAGACTTGTTCTATTTGATCTTTATTTCATTAACCGGATTAATTCAATTAATAATTAATCTGACCATTGCTAACCCTAAAAAAAATGGATTTAAAAAGAAGAATTTTATCATAGGGATTGTTTTTATGATCATCTTAATCCTATTTGGCATGAAATTCACCGTTGGTCGTGGACCGGAAATGAAATGGAATGGAAAAGTATTTGTAGAATTAAATAAGATAAATCACAAACTTTCTACAACACCAGATAAGGAAGAAATCACATAATTTCCTTTCTCATTTCGCTGCATTTTGTTTCTCCAATAATTCGGCATAAACTTTCGCGAAATTTTGTTTCAACTTCTTCGCTTCGCGAACTGATGGGTTGCTGGCCGTTAGGGTCATCAAAAACTGAGCAGGACTAACCTTTAGAATAGAAGCAAGGGAAAACCACCGAAACCCAACACCAATATTTGTATCTATACTGCGTGTTTGATGCCAGAAAAACGGTGGATTATATAAAACATCTCCAGGCTCAAGAATCACAGTCCATCCGTCTGCTTTTTTAAAATTACCTTCCGGTTTCTCGCCACTTGCTTGACTCCTAAAAAAAACAGATCTATCTACAAGAGGGTTAAGTAAAGGAGAATTTTTATTGCTATAAATCCACCATTGTTTTCTTCCATGAATTTGAATAAATAAATTTGAACCAATTGCACAATGCATTTGTGTAGATGTACCTGCACCTCCCATAAATAATTGGTGCTTTATACTACCCTTTGCACGATTATTTGCAGCAGACATCAACCAATCAACATCCAAATCCTTTAAAAGCTCTGGGTGTTGGTCCAGAATTGGTAGTAATCTTGCATAATCATTTCCTCCGTTATTCATGGCTTCGACAAACTCGGAAAGTGAAACAGTTTTAGTTTCTTTTCCCTCTGTATATGCTAAATTCCTACTTTCAATTGCTGCATCAAATAATATAACGGGATCTTCGGGGTATTGTTTTGCAAAAAACTCAGGATTCCATTTTTTGTATAGTGGCCAAGAGGAAGCTACGTTTTTTAGTACGACAGGCTTCGATTTTTTTCGATAGTTTTTAATAAAATCTTTAACGTTTAACCCTTCAATGACTGGAACAGGAATATGGTTTTCTCCATTTTCTCCCAGCCCTCCTAGTTCTTCAGGAATTTTTGCAGATAATGAATCGCTTAATTCACTCCTTAATTGCTTTACTTTATTATTTGAAGCGAAAAAATGTTCAGCAAGCCAAAGCATAGAATAGTGATAACGATCGAATCGTGTGATTTTATCCCTAAATTTCTCTTTTCTATTTTCTTCAACAGCACTCAAAACAATATTTTAATACTTATAATATAATCAATAATTTAGTAATTATTGGTGATGTCGATTAAAACTTAAATTGCTTATACGTCTCATTCTAAAAAGTTGATCTAAAATACAATAACATAGATTTTGGTTAAAATACAGATTAAAGTGATTTTAAAAATAGCTATAATTGGAATACATGAGCAAGATCAATCAAATAAGCCATTTATGAACTCCAACAGTATCTAAACTAAATTAATATCTTAGTTTAGCCATACCGTTATATACAACTAACTCTTTACCCATCAAAAGTGACAAACAAGTAATTAAACGGTATGTTTTTTGCATCAATCATAAAAACACACGAAATGAAAACTTATTATTTTTTAACTCTACTAATAATATTTGTATGTGCTAATTCCTCATATACTCAGGACATCAAAATCAAAAAAAATGTAGTGTATAGTGACAATTTAGATTATCTAACCTATAGGAGTGATTTAAATGGTACTACTTTTAGTGATTTGGAGGGAAATGAACTTTTCTTTCTTTCTTATCACCCTAAAACAGAGACAACCGCAGCTTATAATAAAGTTATTTTTCTAAAAGAAAAAAAAATAATGACGAATATGAACTTAGTTTTGACAAGAAAGGCCTTGATTAAAACACTTATTGAAAATAAGGCATTAATAAATGGCAAACTAAACGAAGATGGAATTGATATATTTATCTTGAAATTCCATGAGCAAATTCCTATCTTTCAAAAAATTGTTATTGAAAAGGAATAAAATACACATAACAAAGTCTAAACTGCATTAAAACATATACTATCAATAAACAAACTAAATTATATAACATAGTATGGACGATATTCGTGACTACTCTATATGATTAAAATTAGATCCTTATTAATATTATTTATTTGTCTATCTGTTCAATTCAACACATCTGCTCAGTCTTATATTAAATACCCTCAAAATCCAGTTATTGACACCTTAAACACTACCAATCCAAATGAATTCTGGACAAGATGGAAAACAGATCCATGTGTAATTCATTGGGGGAATGATAGTCTTAGAATGTATTATGGAACTAATAATTATGGTGTACAGACGCAAATTAGAACCGCTGTTTCTTTAGATGGAAATAATTGGATAGAAAAAACAGATTATCCTGTCCTCAATACTGGTCCAGCAGGTAGTTGGGACGAATTAGATGTCGAAACACCTGGAGTTATCTATGTCATTTCAAATCCAGACTCTATGAAGTACTTGCTTTATTACTCAGCAAGTCAACATGATACAACAATTTTAGACACTTTAAATCAAGGGCTTTATCCAATTGAAATCTATCAAATAGGACTAGCCTATTCAAGCGATGGCGTGAATTTTACAAAATATAATGACCCCACAAATGACATAAACCCTCTTTATCAAAATAGTGACCCTGTAATCGGTATACCCTCTACTACAGGAGGATTGCCAGACACAATAAATTACTTATTTAGTTCTGTTGCTGAACCTTCGCTTTTTTATGATTCGATTACTAGTACTTTTAAAATATGGTATATTGGATTAGGCTGTTCAAATCCAAATTGTAGTGGGGTTTCAGACTTTAGATATAGAATTCTATATTCTGAGTCAATAGATGGAATTAATTGGTCTTCACCCATTCTTGCTCTAGACATAGGTAATAGTGGCGATTTTGATAGTAAATTAATATATGCTCCCTATGTTATAAAAATGGAAAATGAATATTGGATGTTTTATGGCGGAAACACATATTCATCTGGCACATTCCCTTTTTTCTCACAAAAAATTGGACTAGCTATTTCTGTAGATGGAATTAATTTCACCAAAATTGGAAATAATCCTATCATAACAAATGGTCCAAATGGCTCATGGGATCAATTAGGAACTAATTATCCATCGGCTATTATTTATAAAGATACTTTGAGGGTTTATTATAGTGGAATGCAAGATTCACTATTTAACTTTAATCCAAATATTGGCTACTTTTATCTTGATTCAAATCTTACAAACGGTTTACTGAGTGAAAATTTTAATTGTATTGAATTAACCTTATTTCCTAACCCTACAACTAATACTATTTTCATTAAGTCATATTCTTCTTTATTTGATCATATAAAAATATTTAATCAAACTAGTGCCCTTCTAATTGAAAAATCATTCATGCCAACTAACTTATATCAAGTGAATACATCAACTTTAGAAAACGGGATATATATTGTAAATGCATATTATAAAGATGAAAATATTAGCACTTTAAAAATGATAATTACTGATTACAATAAAAAGTAACACCAACGATGACCTATAAATTACATAATCTAATATTAATCTCTTTTATCATTACAAGTTGTAACACTAATGAAACTAATAATAATACACAAGAATTAGAAAATCCTGCTTTAATGAATGACACCACCCCTAAAGTAACTGGAATTGGAGGTGTTTTCTTTAAATCTAAAGATCCTCAAGCAGTAAAAGAATGGTATGGTAATAACTTAGGTCTTGCCATTAATGAATACGGATCACCTTTTGAATTCAGAAACACACATCGTCCAGATGAAATTAATTACCTCAGCTGGAGCCCCATTGAAGATTCAACCAATTATTTCGACCCTTCGAAAAAAGAGTTCATGATCAATTACAGAGTTCAGAATATTGATGCTTTAGTAGAAAAATTAAAAAAAAATGGAGTGACCATAGTTGACGGAATAACAGCATATGAATATGGAAAGTTTGTTCATATAATGGATCTGGAAGGAAATAAAATTGAATTATGGGAACCCATTGATAGCTTTTTTACCAAAATGGGAGGAGAAACAACAAAGTAATAACTTAAGAAAAACTAATTAAACAAAACAATCCCTAAAAGAAATCGAACAATTTTAATTCCTAAAAGCTTAAAAAAAAGCACTAACTTGTTTAATAAACCCCTAATAATGAAAAGCATCTGTAGTTTCTATTTACTATTCCTAAATTTCAATATTGTAATACATTCTAATTAACAATGAATTGCATACCGAATTCTAACTGGTTTCTACCTATTTCTAAATTATATACTGTTTTTCCCTAATATATACATAGATTTAATGAGTACTTATTTTAATAGCATCATAGGTTTTACAAAAAGAATGATCTCATTTCATCGATTATTTCACATCCTCTTGATATTTATGATTACAGACCATTCATTTTCTCAAGATACGTTAGTATTACAGCCAGACAGTTTTTGTGGGAAGGATGCTTTAATTAGAAGCTTATCTCCTAACACGAATTACAGTAACAATGTCGATTTCAATGCCCATGCATGGACCAATTCTGGAACTCCTGTAACCCATAGAAGTTTAATTGAATTTGACCTTTCTGCCATTCCATTAAATTCAACAATAATTGGAGCTTATTTATCTTTATATTCTTATAATTCTACAGTTATTGGTACCCATTCTACATTAAGCGGTTCAAATGAAGCTGTTCTACAACAAATTACAAATGGCTGGAACGAAAACACATTGACTTGGGGGAATCAACCACCAACTACAACAGTCAATCAAGTGATATTACCCCAAAGTACTAGTGCCATACAAGATTATTTAAATATAGATGTTACTGCCATGATCCAGGACATGATCAACAATCCTACTACAGGACATGGTTTTTTATTTAAACTCACTAATGAGCAATATTATAGAAGAATGTTATTCGCTTCAAGTGACAACCCAGACCCTAATCTTCATCCTAAAATAGAGATCATTTATTCCTCAACTGGAACGGTTACTCAGAACTCATTGAATCTGGGCAATGATACGATACTTTGTCCAAATGATAGTTTTCTATTAGATGCATCAATACTAGGTGCCACTTATTTGTGGCAAGATGGATCTGTAAATTCTACTTTTAATGTTACACAACAAGGAACCTACTGGGTAGAGGTTTCTACTTGTTCAATGGTATTTTATGACACCATTAATGTAAATTATTTCTTGCCTCAAAATCTTAATTTAGGTAACGATACGACTCTTTGCCAGGGAGCATCCATTTTATTAGATGCCACTACTCTTAATGCAACTTATTTATGGCAGGATGGATCTACTAATCCTACATACAATGTTTCTCAACAAGGGAGCTATTGGGTAGAATTGACAGTTAATAATTGTAGCACTACAGACACTATCAATATAACTATCGATCCATTACCCGCTATTAATCTTGGTAATGACACGCTTATATGCCAAGGGGATAGTTTAATTCTTGATGCCACACTTACAAATGCTTCCTACCTATGGCAAGACAATTCTATTAATTCAACTTTCAATGTAACACAGCAAGGAACCTATTGGGTGGAATTAATGGTTAACAATTGTAGTTCGACAGATTCTATAAACATAGGTTTTGTAACAATGCCCGTTATAGATCTAGGTGTAGACACTACTCTTTGCCAAGGCGAATTACTTATAATAGATGCCTTCTACCCTAACGCCAGCTATTTATGGCAAGATGGTTCAGGCAATCCAAACTATAGCGTTACTCAAAATGGTTCTTACTGGTTAGAATTTACACTTAATGGATGTATTGAAACAGATACAATTAACATTAACTATATTTCTGTCCCAAATTTTGATTTAGGGAACGACACTACTATTTGTGAAGGAGAAGCTATAGTACTAGATGCTACTCTTTCTAATGTTTCCTATTTATGGCAAGATGGTTCAGATAATCCAACACTAGCAATATATGAACAAGGAACCTATTCATTGGCTATAAGTAATCAATGCGGAACAACTACAGAGTCTATGAATCTATCAATTGATGAGTGTGGTTGTTATGTATATCTTCCCAATGTATTTACTCCAGATAATAATGGAGTTAATGATACTTTCTATCCTAAATTTGAATGTGATTTCAATAAATACGAGTTATTGATCTTTAATAGGTGGGGTGGATTGATCTTTCAAACAAATAACCAATACCAACATTGGGATGGAAGCTACAAAGGGGGGCTTGTACCTACAGGAGTATATGTATATTTGTTAAAATATACTTTTAACGATAATAGCTATCATCAAAAAACAGGTCATGTAACTTTGATGAAATAATTACCTATATGGAGGGAAAGATAATTGGAGTAGGATTTCAGAAAACTGGCACTTCCTCTTTAAGAGAAGCTTTAAAGGTTATGGACTACAAAGTAAAAGATTGTTGTCCCAGAGCATTGATTCCAATTTTAAAAGGAAATTACAATAAAGTACTCCGGATTCTGAAAAATTTTGATGCACTAGAAGACACTCCTTGGTATATGATCTATAAAGAACTCGATGAATTGATACCTGGGTCAAAATTTATTTTAACCATTAGAGATGAGGAATCATGGTACAAAAGTGTAAATAGACATATTGGAGACCTAAGAAGTCCCGAGCATGAATGGATCTATGGAAAGGGAAAAGGATTACCTAAAGACGATAAAGCTAATACCATAAAGATTTACAACAATCACAATAAGGAGGTAATCGAATATTTTAAAGACAGACCGAATGATCTTTTGGTCATTGATTTTACAAAAGGTGACAAATGGGATAAATTATGTGCATTTCTAGAAAAAGACGTTCCACAAACACCTTTTCCTCATTACAATAAAGGAAAAAGTAAAGTAAAAAAAGGGTTCGACCTAAAACAATCATTTCGAATGAACAGGAAACAATTTAAAAATTATTGTAAGATAAAATACATTGACTTTATGGGATATTGGTGAAAATTTAAAACAAATTAACAACTCTAACTTTAGTAACTTAAGCAAATTGTATAACTTGCTAGGGTATTTTACTTAGAACTAATAATATGAAAAACCTATACGTCTTACTTAGTCTGATCTTTCTACCCTTCTTATCTAATTCACAACAAACCATTAGTGGCACTATTATGCATGATAATATTCAAAGAGAATATTTTCTTTATGTACCAGCTTCTTATGATGGCAATACTGCTGTACCATTGGTCTTCTGTTTTCATGGATATGGAAGTAATGCTTCTATGAACATGACCTATACCAATTTTACAGGAATTGCAGATACTGCAGGTTTTATTGTAGTACATCCACAAGGCACCTTATTACAAGGAACATCTCATTGGAATGTAGGTGGATGGACTTTAGGAAGTACAATAGATGATGTTGGATTTACCAATCTTCTATTAGACTCCATTTCCAATGCCTACAATATTAATTCAAGCAGAGTATACAGCACAGGAATGTCTAATGGTGGCTACATGAGCTTTCTTCTCGCATGTCAATCAAGTGATAAATTTGCTGCAGTAGCATCAGTTACAGGCTCTATGACACCACAAACTTACAATGCTTGTAATCCACTCCACCCTACTCCCATTTTACAGATTCATGGTGATGCTGATGCAACTGTACCATATACAGGTGATCCATTATGGACAAAATCTATAGATGATGTAATGTCTTATTGGGTTAATTATAATAATTGTAACACCACACCCACAATTAGCAATATGCCTGACATCAATACAGGTGACAATAGCACTGTTGAGTATTATGTATATGATGGAGGCGATAATGGTACTACAGCCGAACATTTTAAAGTATTGGGAGGTGATCATGATTGGCCAGGAGTATGGGGAAATATGGACATTAATGCTAGTATTGAGGTTTGGAAATTCTTTGCTAAATATGATATTAATGGACTAATGTCTACAGAAGAATTGATCAATAAATCTCCCTTGTTCAAAATCTACCCTAATCCAACCAGCTCTTTTATTACCATAGAAAATGATTTTTCTTCTGCCATTAAATATGAAATCAGCTCAATTACTGGTAAGATTGTTCAAAGAGGTATCATTAATTCTAATTCACAGCAGCTGGACTTAACTGACCTAGCTTCTGATATTTATTATATTACCATTGACAATATCACACAGAAACTCATATTAAACAAATAATTGATCGTTTGTTCTTAAAGCATGTAAATTAGATAACTATCTTTAGAGCAACACCTCCAATTATGAGTAACAAAAAAGTATTGATCATCACCTATTACTGGCCTCCAAGTGGAGGTGCTGGTGTTCAACGCTGGTTAAAATTTGTAAAATACTTACCTCAACATGGATGGGATCCTATCGTCTATACTACTGAAAATGGTGAATATCCTGTTTTGGATCATCAATTAATTAAAGAAATACCTGAGAACATTGAAGTTATTAAAACCCCAATCTGGGAGCCTTATGGTTTGTATAAAAAGCTATCTGGACGAAAACAAAATGACAATATCAACAGTGGATTTCTATCTGAAAACAAAAAAAGGTCAAAATTAATAGAGAGTATTAGTGTTTGGGTAAGAGGAAATTTATTCATACCAGACGCTAGAAAATTTTGGATAAAACCATCAGTAAAATTTCTATCTAATTACCTAAAGGAGAACAAGGTAGATGCAATTATATCATCTGGACCACCGCATTCTATGCATTTAATTGCCCTAGCATTAAAAAAGAAATTCAACATTCCATGGATTGCAGATTTCAGGGACCCTTGGACCAATATAGATTATTACCAAGACCTTAAGCTTAGCAAAAGATCGGATCAAAAACACAAAAAGTTAGAGAAAAATGTGCTCTTAAATGCAGATATAACATTATCGGTAGGAAAAACATTAGCAAAAGAGCTTCAGGCATTGGGAAGTAACAATGTACAGATCATTGAAAATGGATATGACCCAGAAGATTTCAATTTAAAGGAATCTACATTGGATGAAAAGTTTACCATTGCACATATAGGCTCATTCACGCCATCAAGAAATCATCCTATACTTTGGGAATCTATCAAAGAGCTAATTAAAGAAAATAAAGAATTTGCCGATCATTTACAATTAAAGCTCATTGGCAAGATCGATTACTCAGTAAAAGAATCTATTGAAGAAAATAGTCTTTCGGAATATGTGAACTTTATGGCTTATCTTCCACACGATCAAGTAATCAAAGAACAATCCTCATCCCATGTACTGCTTTTAATGGTAAACAACACTCCTAATGCAAAAGGAATTGTTACAGGAAAAGTATTTGAATACATGGCTTCATCTAGACCTATTCTTGTTATTGGGCCTAAAGATGGAGATCTTGCTCAGATCATCAATGAAAGTAATACGGGTATCGTATGTGATTATAATGAAAAACAAAAACTCAAATCCACTCTCCTAGAACTTTATCATCAAAAAATTAAATTAGCACAAACAATAGAGAAATATTCAAGAACCCAGCTTACTCAAAAACTAAGTAAATTGCTTAATGATATAATTTGAACTACTTTAAAAACCCTCATTTCAATGATGAATAAAAATAAGCCTATATTTTATTTTCTATTTCTTACATCTTTTATTTTCATCAGTAATTTTTGTTTCTCCCAAAATGAACTAAAAGCTGTTGTTCTCGACAAAGAAACCAATGAACCTTTAATTGGGGCCAATGTTTTATTGAAAAACACTAAAAACGGAGCCATCACATATCTAGAAGGCCATGTTACACTCAAAAATATTTCAGATGGCAATCAAGTATTCATCATTTCATTTATTGGTTATCAAACCAATGAGCTTAACCTTGAATTTCCACTCAAACAGAAGGAAAGAATCACCATTTACTTAACACCAACTGAAACTGAAATTGACGAGATCATTATTGAAGCAACAAGGGCAAATAAATCAGTTGCCAATCTACCTACAAGAACTGAAGTGCTAACAGAAGAGATCGATGAGGCTGCATCTATGGAACCTAGTAAAATTGCACATTTAATCACGCACAGTACTGGTATTCAGGTACAAACTACCTCTGCATCATCCAACGGGGCTGTAGTAAGGATCCAAGGGCTCAATGGACGCTACACTCAAATGCTGAAAGACGGATTTCCACTTTATGGAGGGTTTTCAGGAAGCTTGGATGTATTACAGATACCTCCACTCGACCTTAGACAAGTGGAATATATCAAAGGTTCTGCTTCAACCTTATATGGAGGCGGAGCTATTGGTGGACTGATCAATTTATTGACAAAAAAAGCCACCAAAGATGAAACACTGCTCCATATTAATTTCTCACATATAGGCGCCAAAGACTTCAACTCATTTGTATCCCGAAAATTCGGAAAATTTGGTTTTACCAATCTCGCTTCCATGCATCTCCACTCCCCTTACGACCCTGATGATGATGGATTTTCTGATGTTCCAGAAGTTACTAAATTCAATTTCAATCCAAAGCTCTTTTATTATCCAGACAGTAAAACAGAATTGTATTTAGGTGCAACTATTACAAAGGAGAGCAGATTAGGTGGTGATATGAATGTATTTGAACCTATAATACAATATAATTGGTATTATGATCAGCAAAAAAGCAATCGCTATACAACTCAATTTTCTGCCAAAAGACAATTTTCTAAACACAGCTCAATCTCACTTAAAAATAGCGTAAGCTTGTTCGATCGTCATATAGTCATTAATTCAGGTTACTCATATCCTCGTCCTACCGTTAAATTCAGGTTTGCAGGATCACAGCTTAATAGCTTTAGTGAGTTGAATTTTAAATACAATAAAAAAGCACATGACCTTACCCTTGGATTGAATGCGATATCCGAAAAATTTTCTGAAAATGATGGTCTTAACCCTATGCTCAATATTCCTTTAAGAGATCAACAATACACCACCTATGGTGTTTTTCTAAATCACCTTTGGGATGTTTCTGCAAAATTCGCCTTAGAAACTGGACTTAGAACTGACTATGTATTAGCCAACACATTAAATACAGAGAATGATGGAGAAACCTTTATCCTACCAAGAATTAGCGCACTTTATAAGCTCAATACCCATTTTAGCTTTCGACTTGGTGGTGGAATGGGATATAGAATGCCAACTATCTTCAATGAAGAAGCAGAACCTTATGGTTACAGAGGAATAGTACCTATTGATTTTGAAAATTTACAAGCAGAAAGGTCCTATGGAGGAAATTTAGATCTCAAATACCAAACAACATTCGGTTCGGATAATGTTTTATTGACAATCAATCAAATGTTCTTCTACAACCTTATCGACAATCCCATTAGACTTAATATGCATGTAGATGAGGGAGGTTGGGACCCTAACAACTTTGATCCTTATATTACATTTGATGGATACTACACAAATACAGGAGGCACACTGAACAGTCAGGGATTCGAAACGCAGATCAAGCTAACTGTTTGGAAATTTACCTGGTTCTTTGGCTACACCTATACAGATGCGTTTTTACAAAATGGAAGCACATCTTCCACCCTTAATCTAACTCCTAAGCATAGTATTAAAGGAGATCTTCTTTTTGTTGTAGATAATAAATGGAGAATTGGATGGGATTATGAATATAAATCCGAACAAGTAATAGGCTCCTATGGTTATGAAACTCCATCATTATTCACAACAGGTATAGTAGTAGAAAGAACCCTAGCAAATTTTGTGATATTCCTCAATGCAGAGAATTTCACAGATACAAGACAAACAGCATATGGAGACATTACCACTGGACCTTTTTTGGGAGTTGACGGAATAGGAACTCCTCAATTTACAGAAATATGGGCCCCATTAGATGGATTCTTTTTTAATGCAGGGCTTAAAATAAAATTATAAACATGAAATACACATCTGAAATTGTAATTAACCTTCCAAGAGAAAAAGTAATTGAATTATTTGATAACAAAGCTAATTTAACACATTGGCAAGAAGGCTTACAAAGCTTTGAGCACCTTAGTGGAGAGCCTGGGAGCATAGGTGCAAAGTCCATCCTCAAATACAAAATGGGAAAAAGAAATATCGAAATGACAGAAACCATTCTTAAAAAAGAATTACCAAATTTTGATTTTCTTTATGAAGCAAAAGGAGTTTGGAATGAAGTAAAGAATTCATTTTCTGAGATTGATCAAAATCAGACTAAATGGACCATTGAAAATGATTTTAGAGGAAAAGGCATGATGGCTGTTATGATTTTCTTAATACCAAGTATGTTTAAAAAGCAAACAATGAAATTCATGAAAAGTTTTAAATATTTTGCTGAAAAATCTTAAATAAATTATTTTCAAGTTAAAAAAATTGTTTCCTTTATTTTAATAACTGACAATGAAACTCCTATAATGAAAAAAATATTGGTTTTCTTAAACTTAATTATGGCTTTTCAATTGATTATAAGCTGCGACAGCCTTGAAGAGAAAGACAATGATGTATCTTCAAATCAAATGACAGACCCTGCTGAAAGAGGTAAATACTTGGTAACAATCATGGATTGTAATATATGCCATTCACCTAAAATATTCAATGAAAAAGGATTTGAATTTGATGAAAATCGAATCCTTTCAGGTTTCCCTTCAGATGCTAAGCTACCTGCTTACGACTCAAGTAATTTTGTTCCAGGAAATTGGGTGCTATTTCATCCAGAATTTACATCAGTCCTAGGCCCATGGGGAATTTCATTTTCATCTAACCTAACTCCCCACGAAACAGGTATAGGAAATTGGACTTTTGAACAATTTAAAGTAGCCATGACACAGGGAAAACACAAAGGGATGGAAAATGGAAGACCTTTATTGCCTCCTATGCCATGGGAATCTTTTCAATCTTTAACAGATGAAGACCTAAAATCAATTTATTCTTATTTACAAACTATATCTCCAGTAGATAATATTGTTCCTGAACCAGTTCCACCACCTAATAGATAATATTATAATGTTGGTTTATTGTACATATTGCTCATCTAAAAAAAATAGATCATCTCACATATTGCCTGCCATAAAAAGGTACAAAAGCAATAGAATATCTGCAATTTACAAAACAGCATTTTCACAAAATATCCCTATGCTAATTTTATCAGGAAAACATGGTCTATTAAACACCCAAACACCCATCCACTTTTACAACTACCTTTTAAAAGCTGATGATGTAGATGAGCATGCTGAAAAAGTAGCTGAGCAATTAAGAGGATTTGGAATTAAAGAAATTGCATTTTTTACAAGATCAACGGAAAGGGATCCTAATATTTCTCCTTATTTAGACTGCATGGCAAAAGCAGCTGACTCATTGTCATTGAAAATTAATTTCATTCAAATAACTTAAATTATATCCTTAATTTTACACTCATTCTATCAATTTAAGTAGTAATAATTGGAAAATACAACACCTAAAAGAATCAACAAATTTTTGAGTGAAGCAGGTTACTGTTCAAGAAGAGAGGCAGACAAGCTTATTGAGCAAGGCAGGGTAACCATTAATGATCAAGTACCTGAATTAGGAACTAAAATTATTGCTGGTGATATTGTAAAAGTTGATGGAAGAGTTGTTGCAGACCAGAAAGACAGCCATGTATACATTGCCTTTAACAAACCTATTGGAATTGTATGCACAACAGATACAAGGGTTGAAAAAGACAACATCATAGATTATATTAATTTTCCCAAGCGCATCTTCCCTATTGGCAGATTAGATAAATCTAGTGAAGGGCTGATTTTTTTAACGAGTGATGGAGACATAGTCAATAAAATACTTAGAGCTAGAAATCAGCATGAAAAAGAATACCTTGTTAGAGTAAACAAGCCCATTGACAATGAATTTATAAAAAGAATGGCTAATGGAATTCCCATTTTGGATACGATAACTAGAAAATGTAAGGTTCAACAGCTCAATAAATTTGAATTCAATATCATATTAACTCAGGGACTTAATAGGCAAATAAGAAGAATGTGTGAGTTTCTAGATTATAGAGTAGTTACTCTAAAAAGAATCAGGATCATGAATATCCATTTAGATACACCTTTAGGAGAATGGCGATTTTTTACAGATGAAGAATTTAAAGAATTAAATAAATTAATAGAGACCTCTACAAAAACTCATATAGATGACACAACAAATGAATAATCTTCTATTTTCTATTAAAGATGGAATTTATTTTAATGTAATATTTATTGTCTTCATAAAACATTAATTTAGCTTCAATGTCAAGTATATTAAGTATATCTAATCTCGTAAAAAAATACCCTTCACTATTTGCAGTAAGTAATCTTTCTCTAGAAGTTGAAAAAGGGAGTGTCTATGGTATACTTGGACCTAATGGGAGTGGTAAAACTACTACACTAGGGGTTATATTAGGTGTAATTAATCAAACATCTGGAAGCTATTCTTGGTTTGATAATAAAAATATAGCTGAAAGCAGAAAAGAAATAGGATCGTTATTAGAAACCCCCAATTTTTATCATTACATGTCTGCCTGGGACAATCTACGAATAACTGCAAAAATTAAAAATGTTCCAGAGACTGATATACAAAGAGTCGCATCATTAGTAGAATTAGATCAAAGATTAACAGATAAGTTCAGAACTTTCTCATTAGGAATGAAACAACGATTAGCAATTGGTGCAGCGTTATTAGGAAATCCTAAAGTACTTGTTCTAGATGAACCAACAAATGGTCTAGATCCTCAGGGCATTGTTGAAATAAGAGAGCTGATAAGAAAAATTTCAAAAGAAGGTGTTACTATACTATTAGCTAGTCATGCATTAGATGAAGTAGAAAAGGTTTGTTCACATGTTTGTGTAATTAAAAATGGGAAACAACTTTTCCAAGGCAATGTCAATGAGGTATTAAGTGGTGAAAATATGATCGAATTATCAGCTGATAATATGGAAAATTTAAAATCGACTTTATCAACTTTCCCAACTGTCATAGACATTAAAGAAGAGAATAATAAATTAACAGTAAAATTAAATGATGCTGGTCAACCTATAGAGTTGAACAAACACCTGGTGAAAAATGGAATTATAGTCAATCATTTTGTAATAAGAACAAAAAACTTAGAAGAATTTTTCCTAGAAACAACAAGCTAATGAAGCAATTAATTGAAATAGAGCTTATAAAACTTAAGGCAAATAGATCTGTATGGATCATGGCAGCTATATATGCTTTAATTTCTATTTATATTGTTGGTCAAACTTCATCGCTAGGAAGTTCAACTTCTGCTTTAGGAGCTTCAGACCCTTTAAGTTTTCCTATGATTTGGATGACTGGAACCTATATGTCAAGCTTTTTAGTTTTTTTTCCTGCTATATTAATTATCCTAAATTCAGGCAATGAATTTAATTTTAAAACATCTAGACAACACATCATTGATGGATTAAGCAGAGATCAATTTATTCTATTAAAATTTGTAACAATATTAATAATAGCTGTCACACTCACACTTTTCATTTTTATTTTATGTTTACTGATAGGATTAACGGCTGAAAATGACCTTGCTTTTGGAGAACAGTTCTCCTATATAATTGGTTATTTTATTTACTTAGTAGGCGTAATGAGCTTTGCTCAATTAATTGTATTTATTTTTAAAAGAACTGGAGTGTCAATAGGGGTATTTGTTGGCTATTATTTTTGTCTTGAGCCTATTCTTTATTGGTCTGTTTTTCATAACTCAGATGCAAAATTCTATTTACCCATTGAAACATTCGATAATTTACTTTTTAGTCCTTTAAAAGACAATATAGATAATCTTAATTTAGGCTTTAATAACCTTAGCTATTCTTTAGATTGGTCAAACGCTTTTATTGCCCTTATCTATATTGCTATTTATCTTCTAATTATAAGAACTATTTTTAAATCAAGAGATCTCTAATTGTTTTAATTGAAATTAAGATTAGCACGTCATACCAATCAACTTCAAAAAATTAAATCTTTCTACATAGATGTACTAGGTTTTGAGCTAATTGGCGAATTTAATGATCATGATAATTACAATGGTATCTTCCTTTCAAAGGATAATTCAGAATGGCATTTAGAATTTACTGAATCAAGTATTCAAGCAAATCATAAATTTGATGAAGATGATCTTATGGTATTTTATGCTGACTCCATTAAAGAGTTGAATTTGATTAAAAGAACCTTAACTAATAAAGGAGTTAATAAAATCAAAGCCCAAAATCCATATTGGAACAGGAATGGTTTTATGTTAAAAGATCCCGATGGATATCGAATAGTATTTTCTGTTAGAAACAATCATTAAAGTTGTACCTAAATTAAAATTTGTAATTCTATTAATGTGATTAGAATTACATTAGTATTTATTGTAGCTATTTATGGTTGTTCAACGATGCCTAAAGGGAAAGGTAAAAGTATTTCTGAAGGAAAAGTCAATAATGGTAGCCTTAGTAATGGAAGAAAATTCCCTTATAAAGGAGAGAATTACAAATACTTTTCACCACTCTCCTACTCTTTGTTAAACAGAGCATGGGTTCATGCTAAAGTATTGGACATCTCGCTTCAATCCTATAAGGTTTGTGAGCAAAACTATCCTGAAAGGAAATTTTTATTGATGGAGTGTTCGGAAAGAAATGGTGGAAAAATGTTTCCCCACAGAACCCATCAGAATGGAACTTCAATAGATTTTGGCACTCCCTTATTGAAAAATGGAAAACCCTATCATTTCCATCACCATTTTGGAATATCTCATTACCTAATGAAATTCGATAAGCAAGGAATATCCAAATTAAACAAGCAAGTCACAATAGATTTTGAAACCATGGCAAATCATCTACTTATTCTAGAGAAAATAGCCAGAAAAAATAGAATGTACATTAAAAAAGTAATATTTAAATTAGATCTTAAAGATGATCTTTTCAAATCTAGGTCGGGAAGAAAACTAAAGCGAAGTGGCATCTATTTTGCAAGAAAACTACCTAAGCTAATAGATGAAGTCCATGACGACCATTATCATGTAGATTTTGGTTTTCTTAAATAAGTTATGTATCTATACCTTAGAAGAAATTTATTGAACTTAACATATATGAAAACTACTCTTTCAACTATTATTTTTTTAATTACATCACCCTTCTATTTTAGTCAAATCACTTATGAAAAAAGAATTGAATTTGAATTAAAAGATGGATACTACAATGAACGAATTACTGAATTTAAAGAACATGGGTTTCTCATGAACTCAAAAAAAATTCAAACTATAAATAATGAAACTGAATGGAAGTATGATTTGTACAACACTAACTTAGAACAGGTTAAAACTAAAAAGCTGCTACTTAATAAAAGATATTTTAAAAATGAAACATTTTCTGACAATGAAAGACTCTACACATTATTTACTAACAAAAAGGGAGAATACCAGCTTATTACAATAAATGCTTCTAATTTAGAAGAAATACAAGTAAGTGGATTGATACCTAAAAAATCCTATGTAAAATCCATGGCTGTTTTAGGCGAAATTGCTTATTTAAAAACTACCATTAAAAAAGCTCCCTTTTTATTTGCTATCAACTGGAAGACTGGAGAGAAAAACTTAATACCTATCTCTATTAAAGACTATAGTTCTAAAGATATATCCTTAATGAATTTTCAAATCCTTAATGAATCCAACGAAATATTCCTATATGTAAAAGCACTTATTAAAAAAAAGGAATCTGATATTTATGTGATTCGTTTAAATGACAAAGGCGAAAAAGTAGAGGTCTTTAATTTCACAAATGATATTGAGAAGAACATAATAGACATTTCAGCATCAAAGATAAGTGACAACAAATACATCTTCAACGGCACCTATTCATCAAAATTTACAGGAATGTCTGAGGGGTTATTCTTTAGTCAAGCCCATAAAAATAATATCGATTATATTAAATTCTATAATTTTCTAGACCTTGAAAATTTCCTCTCTTATTTACCAGAAAGAAAACAAAAAAAAATCGAAAAGAAAAAAGGAAAAAAAGAGAAAAGGGGAAAAGAATTGAGTTTCAATTATCGTATAGCAGCTCATGGACTGATCCAGCTAAACGATGGATATCTTTTTTTAGGTGAAGCTTACTACCCCACTTACAGAATGGAACCTTATCAAACTACTGTAAATGGTGTAACCACTACTCAATACAGACAAGTTTTTGATGGCTATCAATACACTCATGCTATTTTAGGAAAATTCGATAAAAAAGGTGAATTAATATGGGATCAGATCTTTGAGCTCTTTGGTGCTTATAAACCATTTTATGTAAAGAGATTTATCTCAATTGCAGAGCAAAAACAAAACTCTATTAATTTGGTCTTTTCAAGCAGAAATAGAATTTATTCAAAATCCTTTGATTTTAATGGCTCTGTTCTGAAAGAAAAAGAATCCGATAAAATAGAAACCAATTTTTCTGGTGATAAAACAAAAGGCACCTTTTCAAATATTGATTTCTGGTATGACAAATACTTTCTTGCTTATGGTAGCCAGAAAATTATCAATAAAGAAAAAGAGAACAATGTAAAAAGGAAGAGGAAAGTCTATTTTATAAGTAAAATTAAATATGAATAAAAGCTTTATTTAAGACTCTTTCTGAATTTGAAGAAAAAAAGCAATGCTAATAACCCAAAAGCACCTGTATATACCCACCATACAGACCAATTATCTTCTTCTATTTCCTTATTCATGATTAATGATTGCTCTTCATTCTGCTCCGCCTGAATAGCTTCAAATTCTTGATCATAAAGATTCCATATCTCTTTAACAATAGAATCAGGTAATTGTTTAAAGCTATGCAGCTGGTAAGTGATTGAATCTGGTCTTAAAAGCTGTCTTTCGAGCCATTTTTGTTCATCTACTAAATTATTTATATGTACTAATTTTTCCCTTACATAATTCACATTTCCAGGATCATAATAAGTAACTGCAAAAGCGGAATCTGCATCGATCTTTGCATGGATCCATCTGATCTCATTATTTCTTACAGAATCAAACCAGAGTTCTGCAGACTGTATCTCATATTTCAGAGCTGATTCCAAATATTTCATCTTGTATGCATGAGGACCTCTTCTTCTCATTCTGTCTAGCCATTCTTGAGGCCTATTCCTCATTATGCGTTCTGGGTGATGTGCTCTTTCTCTAGCTTCATCAGCTTTTTTTCTATAAGCTTTCGAAGTTTTTTCATCTTTAGATTCATAACTAGCCTTTAAATAAGCACGGGCACCTAAATGTCCACTACCACTATAATCATCTGTTTCTAAAAGAAGATCGGATAAAACTTCAAGTAATACTGGATGTCTATACTGACCAAAATGCATCATTCCTGAAATACCTTTTATTGCTTCAGCAATTTTTTCTGGAGAGGATTTACCATTAAACTGATGTTCTTTTAAATAATGATAAAAATTATTTTCCCTGTTATTAACTGCTAAGGGTAATGAAAGCACCTTATTGGTATCTAATTTTTCCAATACATAATCTACTAGGTGTTTCTGATATACTTCTCTTCCAAAATGAGCATCAGGATTGATCTCTATGGCTTTTTCAATATAGCTAACCCCTGTTCTAAAATCACCATTATGAATATAGAAAGTCCCTATATTAGCATAGGTTTCATATAAACCCGGTTCAATTGAATCCTTGATCTGCATGGTTCTTATTGCCTTCTCATGTTGTCCTGTCTTATCATAAGCTACACCTAGATCATCATATAATTCCAAGCTATCTGGATGATCATGAAGTTGAAGTTTTCTATCAATAATACGCCAATGATAAAATTCCTGAGAATGTCTTAAAAATTTACCTACTATCAATTCATGAATATTGGGAAATTTCTTTTTCTCCATGGCAATAGTATCATAATCCCACCCACATGCTAATATGATAGGCACAATTATTATACTAGTAATTATAAATTCTTTAAGTCTCATGCTATTAAAATTTGATTAACTAATATTAGTATTCTATAAAATACTAATAGCTAAAATAGCTACACAAATATTAAAAAATACCTATTACTTCTTGTGACAAAAAAACTATTTTATTGTAAATAATTGAAAATTTTAAGTTAAACAATTTGTAAAACCAATAACTTTTATACTATGTTTGCAACTTATTATAATTATTACAACAATGAATAAAGGCACAGTAAAATTCTTTAACTCAACCAAAGGTTTTGGATTTATTAAAGAAGACGAATCAAATGAAGAACATTTTGTACACGTTTCTGGTTTAATTGATGAAATTAAAGATGGAGATGCAGTAGAATTTGAATTAAAAGAAGGTAAAAAAGGATTAAACGCAGTAAACGTTAAAGTTGTTTAATCTTCTATTTAATTGTTCTTAAAGCCTGTTTATACAGGCTTTTTTTTTGCATTAATAATTAAAATGGAGATACTTTTCATAAGTTTCATAGCTTTTATAGCCTCTATTCTAACTTTTTTTTCTGGATTTGGGCTTGGCACAATTTTAATGCCTGTTTTTGCTATTTTCTTTCCTGTTGAAATTGCCATTGCTCTTACTGGGATTGTTCATTTATTAAATAATCTGTTCAAAATTTCAATTGTAGGCAAGTTTGCATCCTGGAAAATTGTTTTTCAATTTGGAATGCCTGCAATTATTGGTGCTTTAATAGGAGCAGGAATTTTAATCTATTTTTCTAGTAATTCTATTTTGGCAAGTTATCAATTAGGCAATATAGAATGTGAGATAACTCCAATAAAGCTCATCATCTCAATTATCATCTTATTTTTTGCCATTTTGGAGCTACTTCCCTTTTTTCAAAATCTTGAATTTTCCAAAAACAAATTATTAGCTGGAGGATTAATCAGTGGTTTTTTTGGTGGTCTATCTGGCCATCAAGGAGCATTGCGAAGTGCTTTTTTAATAAAATGCGGTCTTACAAAAGAGAGCTTTATTGCTACAGGAGTAATTATAGCATCTATTGTTGATGTTTCCAGGATCTCTATTTATTTCACTAAATACAGTCAATTCGATATTGAGAACAATGCATTATTGCTTATTTCTGCTGTAATAGCTGCTTTTTCCGGAGCAATCCTTGGAAGACAATTATTAAAAAAAGTAACCATAAAACAAGTGAATATTTTAGTTACTATAATGCTAATTTTACTATCTACACTAATGGGATTAGGCATTATTTAATCCTTTCAAAAATGTATATTAAAGTTATTAAACACACCTTTAATTAGTAACTTTAATACATGGAAGAAAAAAACAATAAAAAAGATAGCTTTTATACTTATATAGGAAGCATGGTATTTGTTGGCTGTATGTTTATAGGTGGTGGTATAGGTACCCTTATGGATAAAACTGCTGCTGGTTGGCAAATAGGAATGGGTCTTGGTTTTATAGCTTTGGGAGTTATATGGGCATATTATCGAAATAAAAAATAAATTATCTAGGTAACCCCTTAATTCAATCAATTTGGTAATATTTAGTAACTTTATAGAGAATTAATTCTCTTATAGATGATAAAAAAAATATTACTTTTTCTAATTATCTACCTTCTATTTTCACCTGTTAACCTCAGCGCTCAGCAGTGCGCAGTCTTCTACGATGATTTTGAAAGCAATAGTATTTTAGCTCATTGGACTGGTGCTACTAATTCTTTTTATTCTACTAATATCGATATTGCATCTGGCACTTACTCTCTAGAGACCAACATGAACTCTGCCTTCCCATTAACACTTTATGATGGCATGGAAGCTAATTTCACTTCATCTCAGCCATCTACAATTTCTTATTGGATTAAAACTAACAACACATCTACTACTGGTGCAGCAACAATCATTATTGGAGATGTTAATACTTATAGTGGAGGCAATACTGGAATGTATTTCGTTAATTATTTCAATGGAAGCTTAAGGATCATAGGAAATACAACTTATTTACATGCCGCCAGTAACAATGCATGGTATTTTGTAGAATATAAAAATATTGACTGGTTTTCACAATCCTCCGATCTTTATATAGACGGACAGCTTATCACTTCAAATTTTGGATTTAGAAATTACTTTGCAAGTATTTCTAAAATTATTCTTTCCAACGGAACCTTTAATGCAAATGGAACCACCTATTCTGCATGGGATGACATATACATTGGAGGTTCAATTACAACTACTTATGTAAATGACACAATATGTAGTGGTACAGACTATACTTATCCAGATGGAACAACTCAACAAGATATTACAGCCTCAACTACAGATACAAGTATAATTACAGCAGCTAATTTTTGTGATAGTATTATAATTACATCTTTAACAGTTAACCAGGTAGATACTTCCGTTTCACAAAACAGCACATTACTTACTGCTAATAATTCTGGTGCATCCTTCTATCAATGGGTTGATTGTGATAATAATTTCACTTTATTACCCAGTCAAAATAACACATCATTTACAGCTACTAATAATGGAACCTATGCAGTAATAATCACAGAAAATAATTGTATCGACACATCCAGCTGTTACTTGGTAAATACTGTAGGAACTCACTTTATTTCTTCTAACAACTTGATTTTATTTCCCAATCCTTCTAAGGACCTTATCAATATTAGATTTGTAAAATCATATCAAAATATAAATCTCACAATTAATGATTTAAATGGCAGATTAATCAGCTCAATTGAAAAACACGATTGTGATTTCATTAAAATAGAGCTCAATGAAACACCTGGCATTTATTTTTTGAATATTAATACTGATGGGTCTAATCAAAGACACAAATTTGTTATTCATTAAATTACTCTATAAATGATTGATAGAAACAAGACCATAGGGGTACTTGGAGGAATGGGTCCAGAAGCATCTTCAACTTTATACAGGAAGATCATTAAATATTCTCAAAATGAATACAATGCCATTCAGGATTGCGATTATCCTCCTATTATAATTAATAGCCTTACCCTTTTTGGATTTGATGAAACTGGAATTACTGATCATGAGCTTGTGAAGTCTCAATTAATTGAAGGGGTACAGCAATTAGAAAAAGCAGGAAGTGATCTTATAATTATAGGATGTAATACGGTCCATTGCTATTTTGATGATATGCAAAATGCTGTGAATGTGCCAATATTTAACATTATTGAAGAAACTAAAAAGCAAGTACTTGATTTTGGATATAAAAAAATAGGTCTATTTGCTTCAGAAAGCACCAATCAGCTTCAGCTCTATCAAAAGAGTTTTAAAGAAACTGGCATAGAGGTGATCTCAGCCAATGAAGAACAACAAAAAGTACTTAATTTGGTGATCAAACATGTAATGGCTGGAAAAAGAGAAAATACTGAAGATATCATCTTTTTAAAAGACATTGCAAGAGACCTTGTGAATAAAGGTGCAGAAGCCATTGTAATGGGTTGTACAGAAATCCCATTGGCTATCAATCAATCATATACAGATATTAAACTATTTGACACAATAGAAATAATTGTTCAAAGTGCAGTAGATTATTCATTAAATAAAAACTAAAATCATGCTAAACAAAACCACCCTTACTTTCTTTATTGCCTTATCTGTTGGATTATGGGCAGGTCTTTCATTTCCTTTATTTTCTGATGATAAAGGAACCTTTATAGAAGAATTACAAAAATCCGGTAACATTATTGGAGGATTAGTTGGAGGTGCTGTTGGATCTATTACCATGTATTTTTTAAGTAAAAAGAAAAAACCTTAAAATCTTTGTATCTTTTTATAATTAAGTTATTCTAAAATAAAAACTTAATTATGATCAGAAATATAGCTTCCCTATTTATAGGTACAATCCTAGCAATAGGATATGTATTTAAATTCATGCATTGGCCAGGAGCTGCTGCTATAATTTGCACCTCCCTTATTGGTATGGTTATTTTATTAATAGATTTTATCGTTCAGAACAGTAGTCCAAAACTCTTATCCAGAAAGCTTTTTACTGGATTATTAGGAGGTATTTATGTTCTTGGAGTTTTATTTAAAATAATGCATTATAAAGGGGCCGATATATTATTAGTAGCATCAATTATTGGCTTATCAATTGTGTTAATTGAATTTGCCTATAGTTTAAGAAAAACTTTAAATGCTATTTTACCATTACTTTTTTCTATTACCCTGTTTTTTATACTTTTTAAGATCCTGCATTGGCCAAAGCCACCTTATGTTCTTTATGGTTCTTATTTTGCTTTTTCAATTTTGGTTCCGGTTCTCTTATTTTCAACAGGATTTAAGTTAAAAACTACTAACAAATCTTTAAGTAATCATTTTTCAATGATTGGTTCACTATCCTTCACCCTCTTAATATTTGAGGTGATTAATAAAGCAACCCAATTGGATAAAATTGACTGGATTTCACTGAATCATATAATGATCATATCCCTTATTTTATTTGCATGCCTTGTGTTTACAATTTCAAAAACATTACAGATTCAGCAATTAAAAGATCAGTTTAAAAATGATTATCAGCTTTTGCAATGTCTTAAAGGGATATACCTAATTATATTGGTTTTATTTACTCTTGTTAAGGCAAATTAAACTGGAGCCGGAGGAACAGAATTAATTCAATAATACCAATTACACCGTATTTAAATATACTTTTATTAAACTTTAAAAGACTAATTATCAATTATTTAAATTAAAATATATTAATTTATAATATACGTTTAATGTAAAATATGATTTCAATCAAGACTACATTTCAAATACATTTGTGATATGAAAAAAATTATTACAATTTTATTATTAGCTCCAATGTTAGTCTTTAGTCAAGAAAATAAGGAAAACAAATTTATAGAGCTTAATATTGGAATAGCAGCGATTGATGGATATGACTTCAATGATGCTTTCCCTGGTGCAAGTATTTTATTTGGTCAAACAAGACAAATCACAGATAATGGCATTTTTGAATATCAAGTAGGAATTGCAGCTCCTAGTATTTTAACTGGGAAAGTGGCTGTTGGTTATGGAAACCTAAAAAACAACATAGCATTAGCAGTTCGACCATGGCCTCTATTAATCGGACCACAAGCTAAAATTGGAAATTTCACTTTTAGTTTTGAAGTAGGAACTAATCAGGAAATTAGCTTTGATGCTGGTTTTATTTCAACCATAGCATATAGATGGACTATTGGAGGAAAAAAGAAAAAGAAAAGTGAAATTGAAGTTATTAACGAAGATTAAATGAATAACTAGGTGGAGCCGGAGGGACAGATCTCGAACACCTTCTTGAGAGATTTGATGAAAATAATTGTAATAAACAATTAAGTTTTCTATTTTAGATAGAATGTCTGAAATTAAAAATTGGAAATGGATATCTGTTTTATCAATATGTGCTATTATAGGTTTTAAAAATTATAATGCTAACAAAAAGAAAATTAAACCTGAAATAAATCCTATTTATAAACCTTCTATTACTCCTAATTACACTCCAATTACAATACCTACTAACTCACCAAAATCTATAGCTCCTAAAACTCCTGGATTATCTGTAACTACTAAAAATCTTAATTATAAAACATATACTCCTTCGAAATCAATAACTATTCCCATGCCAGATAATGATCCTCCGAAGTTTAGTAAACCATTTCCATCAAATGCTCCGATCGATCTAGTTGAGCCTATAAATCCAGATTTTCACAAATAAAAAACTTCCATAAATCAAATCGTGGAGCCAAGAGGGTTTATTTACCCAATGGAAGATCAACAGCTGATTTCACCTCAGTCATTACAAACGAGCTTTGCACCCTAGCTATATTCTTGATATTGGCCAGCTTATTGGCAATAAAATATTGATAGACATCCATGTCTTCTACAGAAATTTTAATAAGGTAATCGTACATTCCTGCTATGTGATAACAGGCAATTACTTCATTAAAATCCTTTATATCTTTCTCGAACTGAACTAAATAAGCAGCCTGATGCTCTTTTAAAGAAATATTACAAAATGCCAATAAGTTTAATCCAATTTTTTTTCTGTCCAGAATGGCTTTGTAGGATTTAATATACCCTTCTCTTTCTAGCCTTTTTATTCGTTCATATACTGGTGTTGTTGTTAAATTCAATTGACTGGCAATCTCTTTAAATGTAATTTTCCCATCATTTTGAAGTAGGGCTAGTATTAATTTATCGGTTGAGTCGATCATAACTTTAGATTAATTTTCTTATTTATTAGTTAAAAACACGTCATAAAAGTAGTTTTTTCTTTATATAAACACAAATTAAGATTATATTTCTAATTTAAGAATATATAAAAGAACTTATTTCTTTATTGGATATCTTTGTAGCATGAATAAAGATAAAATGCACCCAGAAAGCTTAATGATGTCTCATGGCTATGATCCTGAGCTGTCAGAAGGAGCCGTTAAATGTCCAGTATTTCAAACTTCTACTTTTGTTTTTAAAACTGCAGAAGAAGGTAAGTCATTCTTTGAGGTCGCCTATGGAATTAGGGATAAAAAGCCCATGGAAGAGCTGGGGCTGATTTATAGCCGTATCAACAATCCCAATCTTGAGATTTTGGAAAATAGACTTTGTCTTTGGGACAAGGCAGATGATTGTGCTGTATTTGAAAGTGGTATGTCTGCTATAAGCACAGTGCTTTTAGAATTCCTTAACCCAGGTGATCTATTGGTATATAGTAATCCTACTTATGGTGGAACTGATCATTTTATTCAGCATTTTTTAAATAAAATTGGTGTACATACATTGGGGATCACGCCTGGTCAGACTTCAAAAGAAATAATCAAAGCAATTGACAACACTGGATTAGCTGATAAGCTTTCTATGATCTACCTGGAAACACCTGCCAACCCAACGAATCATTTATTTGATATTGAAGGCCTTAAAAAGAAAGTTGTAGGTCATTACAGTAAAAAATACAATAATAATATCTTAATGGCAGTAGACAACACCTATATGGGTCCCATATGGCAGCATCCTTTACAACTGGGAGCAGATATTGTTATTTATTCTGCTACTAAATACATAGGCGGACATAGTGATGTTATTGCTGGCGCAGTACTTGGTAATAAAGAAATCATGAACAGGGTTAAAACACTTAGAACCTTTTTAGGAAACATGATTAGCCCTTATACTGCTTGGCTACTACTAAGAAGTCTGGAAACACTTAAATTAAGAATGGACAAGCAGGCAGAAAATGCTCAAAAAGTAGCTGACTTCCTTAAACAGCAAGAACATGTTGAAAAAGTGTATTATCTAGGACATTTAGAAGAAGGAACCTCTGAATATTCCATTTACAAAAACCAATGCTCAGGACCAGGAGCCATGGTTTCTTTTGATATAAAAGGTGGTGAAAAACAAGCCTTTGAATTCTTAAATAACCTTCAGCTTATAAAATTAGCTGTTAGCTTGGGTAGTACAGAAAGTCTGGCTCAGCACCCCTATACGATGACACATGCTGGAGTTGATCAACAGCACAGAGATGCTCTACAAATAACCGATAAAATGGTAAGGTTATCTATAGGTGTTGAAAATGCAGATGATATCATCAATGATCTTACAACAGCACTAAATTCTATTCAATTAACCAACTTAATGGATCAGGAATTAGTACTCAATTAAAATTTAAGGGTCATTCCTATAAAGAAGTGTCTTCGAGCTTGAGGAAAGGCTCCAATAGAATTATACATCCCTGTTCCCTGCCCTTCTGCAT
>CAYSEW010000019.1:4437-23010 GCA_964430245.1 uncultured Flavobacteriales bacterium | reverse complement strand
GCTTGAGGAAAGGCTCCAATAGAATTATACATCCCTGTTCCCTGCCCTTCTGCATTGGCGTAAGGATCATCTGAAGTGGGGTCATAACCAACCGATCTGAATTTATAGATCCATGCATTAGATATATAAGTTTCGTTTAACAAATTCCTTACCCATCCACTAATGATCAATTCTTTAAAACACTTATCCTTTAAAGTATAATTGATCCTTAGATCATGTACTGTATATCCATCGAGCATTGCATACTGATTGGAAGTATTATCAATGTATTGATTACCAACATATTTAGTAATATAAGCCATTTCTACATTCCCATATTTATCGGATTTAATGGGTTGATAAATAAGCTGACTACCAAAAATAATATTGGGGGAAAAAGCAATATCTGTGTTGGTGAATACAGAATCTATTTGTCCCCAGGTATCCCAGTCATCTTTAAATTCATGAAATTCTGCGATTTTGTTCTGGCTCAATGTAGCATTGAATCTCAACTCTAGATTTTTCAAGACCCTATATCCAGATGAAACCTCAATCCCTCTTCTATAGCTATCTTCAACATTGGTTCTAATAGCAGCACCCACATCATTTAATTCTCCTGTAATGATTAGCTGATTTTTATAATCCATATTGTAGAGGTTTATATTAGCAAACATATTATTAGCCTTGAATCTATACCCCATTTCAATGTCAGTCATCTGTTCATGTAACGGCCTACTTTCAGGGGTGGAATTAGTATAATCATCTCTATTGGGTTCTTTATTTCCAACTCCAATAAAACCATATACACCATGCTTTCTATTGAACTGATAATTCAAACCTGCCTTTGGATTAAAAAATGCTAAAGATGCGGATTGCTGTATGTTGGCAAGTTCAAATGAATCTGGGATATTGGGATGTGGAAGATAATCATAACCCAAAAAATCATACTGAATGAAACGCTGTTGAAAATCTGCAAAAAACCTTAACTTATCGTTGAGATCGTAATTTGCTTTTACATAAACATGCAAATCATTTTTAGTAGCATCATTGTCATAATAAGGATGTCTTATTGCACCATCACTCGCATACTCTGCCCAAATAACCTCTCCAAAATGTTTTCCTAAATATTGATTGGCACCTCCTCCTAAAATAAGCTTTAATTTATTGGTTTGATATTCTGCAGAAAAAATAGCTCCATAAAAATGATTGTCCAACCATCTTCTTCTAATTAGATCGGTTTCTGTAATGTAAGAAGTATCACCATTGTTGGTAACCATAACAGGAGACAATCCATAATCCGCTAAGCTCTCCTTAGAATAATAATTAATTCCTGCATTTTCACCTATTCCCTTGTATTGCTCATAATAACCAATTCCTCTAGTATAATGTAACGCAGCATTTACCTTTAAACCTCGGATCAAATTGGTTGTATAATGCAATTGATAATGATCTTGTCTGTAATTATCTACTTCATTGTCATAAGTGTATGGATTATACGTTCTTGCAGAGTCCATATAGCTTAAAGGAACTCCATACCATGCTTGAAAGGTCTGTTCATGTCCAGAAAATGCAATGGCTTTGAGCATCGATCTTTCTCCAAAATATCCTGCAGACACATAATAAGAGCTTAGGTCTGAAGTTGATCTATCTATATAACCATCAGATGTCAATTTAGACAACCTACCTTCAAAGTTCCATTTACCATCGATCATCCCAGAACCCAGCTTAAAGGTATGCTTGAAGGTGTTGAAAGAACCATAGCTATTTGAAACTTCTGCATAAGGTTTATTGGTACTAGAAGACATAGTATTTAAATTGATACTGGCACCAAAAGCACCAGCTCCATTAGTAGAAGTACCAATCCCTCTTTGTATCTGAATATCATTGGTAGAAGATGAAAGATCTGGTAGATCCACCCAGAATGTTCCTTGAGACTCTGCATCGTTCAATGGAATACCATTGATGGTCACATTTACTCTTGTAGCATCCGACCCCCTGATCCGAATACCTGTATACCCTACACCAGCACCTGCATCAGAAGTAGTAACAACAGAAGTAGCTTGATCCAATAAAATAGGAAGGTCTACTCCATGATTGATCTTTTCTAGTTGCTCTTTTCTAATGTTCTCATGTGCAACAGGTGATTTCTTATCAACTCTCGTTGCTTTTACCACATATTCATCCAATGTCTGCATTACATTCACTGATGAAGCTTTCATCAAAACATTACCTGTCGAATCATTTTCAATTTGAGCAATTAAAAACAATGGAAATATCATTAAAAGACTAACAATTAGTTTTTTCATTTTCATTTTCATTAAGCATGCTCTATTGGGGAATAAAACACATATTCATATTTTGTTATTTCACTTTCCTACGCCAGCATTACCTGGTTCAGGTCTCATTCTATAAATTTTATAGAACTTGGGTTTCATCTCAGCCAGTAAGGCACCCCATTGAGAATACAAGGTCAAAATTATAAAAATTTATAGGATATCGTTCATTAATTTTAAAAACTGATCCATTCTTTGAGCTGGATTGCCATCCACCAATATAAAAGGTGTTTTTAATGCTATAATTTCTTTTTGATAGATCTTAAATAGCTCCTCCCTCTCATAAGGATTCTCTCTTTGTGGATCTGGTTCCCATGGAATATCTGGGCTTGTAAGCACATAATAATCGGGCAAATTAGCCATCAGCTTATTTTTGATTGATGAATCACAGCAACCAAATTTGTATTCACTCCATATCTTAATAGTGAGTAAATCCGTATCACATAATAAAATAGTTTCATTTTTATTATTGAATTTCTTTTCTAATTTGAGTTGCCCTTTTGCTATCTCTACCAAATCATCTTTAATATAAGGTCTTTCTAATTGATCTATGTAAATTCTAGCAAATTCAGGCACGCCAGTAATTCCAATTTTTTTTTCAATCGTATTGACCAAAGTGGTTTTACCACTAGATTCCGGACCAGTTACTACAATCTTTTTCATGAGCGAACCAATTGCTTTTTCCATTCAATATAACCTAAGACAGCGATTACAATAAATACCATGAACTGCACAACACTAATGTAATATGCTTTCTCAAAAAACAAAGGAATACACATAATATCTGCAACAATCCATAACAGCCAATTCTCTAGTTTTTTCCATGCCATCAGCCACATAGAAACAAAATTCATTGCAGTAATCAATGATTCTAATCCAATAACAATATTAAAAGATTTAATATTCTGATAATCAGACAATAATACGTAAATAACTAAAGTAAGTATAGAAACAGAAATAAAGGTGTATAAATTTTGACTAACACTATTTTTAGTAATCCTTACTGCATGGCTCTGATCTTCCTTTTTTCTAGACCAATTATACCAACCAAAAACATTCATTACAAAGTAAAAAAAGTTAACAATAGATTGCCCAAACAGATCTCCCTCCCAGCACAAATAAACCCAAATCAATACACTTACAATTCCATATGGATATACTAAAATATTTTCCTTTTTAGCATACCAAACCCCCACAACACCCGTAACTACTGCAATGATTTCTAAAATAAAATTTAACTGACTAGCATCCATAAAGGTGCAAAATTATCATCTTACCCATTCAAAACCCATTTCTCTACATAAAATTTAGATTTAACAAAAACCCCTTGCATTTTACATTTTATTAAATTCAACGTTTGATATTACCTATCATAGAAATAGTTATATGAACAATTACGATTATGTGATCATTGGAAGTGGATTTGGAGGCTCTGTAAGTGCTTTAAGGTTGGCTGAAAAGGGATATAAAGTATTAGTCATTGAAAAAGGTAAATGGTATAAGGCAAAAGACTTTCCAAAAACCAATTGGAATCTCAGAAAATGGCTTTGGGCTCCTAAGCTCAAGTGGTATGGTATCATGAAAATGAGTTTTTTTAGACACATCAGTGTTATTTCAGGTGTTGGAGTTGGCGGTGGCTCTCTGGTTTACGCCAATACTTTACCAGTGCCTAAAACTCCTTTTTTTACATCTGGGAGCTGGAAGAATCTAGAAGATTGGGAAAGTGAATTAAAACCTCACTATCAAACTGCATTGAAAATGTTAGGAGCTAACAAAAATCCTCAATTCTTTGATGGCGACAAAGCACTTAAGGAATTAGCCAAACAATTGGGTCGAGAAAAAGAATTTGACGCCACCAATGTTGCCGTTTTTTTTGGCACCCCCAATAAAAAAGTAAAAGACCCTTATTTCAATGGAAAGGGGCCTGACAGAACAGGGTGTAATTTCTGTGGGGCTTGTATGACTGGCTGCAGACATAACGCCAAAAATACATTGGATAAAAATTATCTCTATCTCGCCCAACAGCTTGGTGTAGAGATTTTAGCAGAAAAAGAAGTTTTTGATGTAAAACCCATCAACAACAATAATGGTTCTGATGGTTACAATGTATATTTTAAATCAAGCACCCGAATCTTTAAAAAGAAGGAGTTAGTCACCACCAAAGGAGTTATTTTCTCTGGAGGTGTATTAGGTACAATTAAATTATTACTAAAATTAAAAAAAGGTTCTCTGCAAAATATTTCAGATAGATTGGGGCAAGATATTAGAACCAATAACGAAAGCCTGATCAGTGTTACCAATTTAAATAAAGAAAAAGAAGTTTCTAAGGGAATAGCCATTGGATCTATCTTACATACAGACAAGAACAGTCATTTAGAAATTTGCAGATATGGATCGGGGTCTGGATTTTGGAGATTCACCCACCTTCCCTTTGTTACAGGTAAATACCCACTTTTAAATGTTGGAAAGATCTTTGTAGCATTCTTTAAAATGCCCATCACCTATATTAAATTGTACTTTGTAAAAGATTGGGCCAAAAGAACGGCTACCTTATTATTCATGCAAACACTAGACAGTAAATTAATGTTCAAAAAAAACAGCATAGGCGTGTTTTCATCTAGAATTTCTGAAGGAAAAAAACCAAGAACCTATATTCCCCATGCAGCAAAACTGGCTATAGGGTATTCCAAAATACTTAAAGGAAAAGCCACTGTTTTTGCGCTAGAACCATTGGCTGGAATTCCTTCAACTGCTCACATTCTGGGTGGTGCCGTTATGGGAAAAGATAATAATACAGGTGTAATTGATAAAAATAACCATGTATTTGATTATAAAAACATGCTGATTATTGACGGTTCAATGATCTCAGCAAATCCAGGAGTAAATCCTTCATTGACCATTACCGCAATTGCAGAAAGAGCCATGGAACAAATACCTCACAAATAAATGAGTGAAGCTCTAATAGCATATTACCAGCTCTTTGTTGATCAATTCAAAAACTTCTTTAATTATTTTATTGACGAAGTTACCTTTAATGTATCTCCATGGTACATCAATTACTTCTGGTGGTTAATACTTCTTTCATTAATAGTTTGGGGGCTTGAGATTGTTTTTCCATGGAGAAAAAATCAGGGAGTTTTTAGAAAGGATTTCTGGCTCGACACATTTTACATGTTCTTCAACTACTACCTATTCAAAATCATTATCTTTTTTGCTTTTTCATGTGTGATCGAAAAAATACTTTCAGACATGGTAGGTGGTCTCGATAATTTTGTGATCTATGACACCTCTCAATTACACCCTATCACACAGCTCATCGTATTTTTTGTTTTGATCGATTTTATTGGATGGTTTACCCATATCCTTTTACATAAATTCAAGTTTTTATGGAGATTCCATAAAGTACATCATTCAGTAGAAGAATTAGGTTTTGCTGCTCATTTTAGAATGCATTGGATGGAAAATGTAATTTACACGCCTACAAAATTCATTGTCATGATGATTATTGGGAATTTTGACCCTCAACATGCATTTATTGTTTATTACATCTCTATTGCAATAGGACATCTCAACCATTCCAATATTGGTTTAACTTACGGACCTTTAAAATACATTATCAATAATCCAAAAATGCACATATGGCATCACTCCTACGAACTACCAGAGGATAGAAAAAACGGCATTAATTTTGGGCAATCTCTAAGTATTTGGGATTATATCTTTAAAACCGCATACATTCCTTCCGATGGAAGAGATATAAAGCTAGGTTTTAAAAATGTAGAGAATTTCCCAAGTACCTTTATTAAACAAATCACCTATGGGTTCTACAATAGAAAAAACTAAAATTAATATGCATTTTCAAAAACCATTTAAATATAAACCTATGTTCACTTTCATATATAGCTTATTTGTTCTAATTCCTTGGACTCAGAATTTTGCTCAGCAATTCAATGACGAAATGTCTCTTATTTTTATTGGTGATATCATGGGACATGGTCCTCAAATTAAGTCTGCCTATATAGATTCTACAGATTCCTATTCTTATGAGAATGTATTTAAATACATAAAAGACGAGATAAGTGATGCCGATTTTACCATTGCAAACCTAGAAGTAACATTAGCTGGTAAACCATTTAAAGGCTATCCTCAATTCAGCTCTCCAGACGCACTAGGTGAAGCATGTAAAAACAATGGAATAGATGCATTTGTTCTTTCTAATAATCATTCCTGTGACAGAGGAAAAAATGGAATAATAAGAACAATTGACATCACAGAAAAATTAGGTTTATTACACACAGGCACCTTTAGAAATGAAAAGGAAAGAGACAGCCTTAATTTACTATTATTGGAGAAAAACAACATTAAAGTAGGGATTCTAAACTACACTTATGGAACGAATGGCCTACCCTATCCTGCTCCTACAATTGTAAACATGATCGACACAGCCCTAATGGCTAAGGATATAGATAGCGCCCATACTAAAATGCTGGACAAACTGATTGTTTTTATCCATTGGGGAGCTGAATACCAAAGTCAGCCCAATACCTATCAAAAAAATATTGCAGAATTTCTATTTAACAAAAATGTAGATATCATTATTGGGTCTCATCCTCATGTATTGCAAAAGATAATCTATCTACCTAAAAGTGAAGCTAATAATGAATCTTTCATTGCCTATTCATTAGGGAATTATGTTTCCAATCAGAGAGATAGAAGAAAGGATGGTGGATGTATGGTGAAATTAGTGCTTAACAAAAATGGAGAAGATGTTGTTATAAGAGAAAAAGGATACATCCTCACATGGGTCCATAAAACGTTGAATGGAAATAAATATGACTATCGAATATTACCTTGCTCTAAATACGAAAACGATAGCACTTACTTCAAAAAGAAGGAAGAAATGGAAAAGATGAATATATTCATTAAAGACTCTAGAAAATTATTCAATAATTACAATGAAAATGTAGGCGAATACATCTATCTAAATGAACGTTGGAAATTCCTAAAACTCCAATCAAATGACCAATAAATACATTTTTATAATTTCAATATTCCTTTTTTCTTCTTGTGGAGTTGGATTTAATAATAGTAATTCAAATAACAAGATTAATTCACCCTCTATTGTTATTCTAGGAAATGTTCAGGATGGCGGGTCCCCTCATATGGGTTGCGACAAATTATGCTGTAAAAAATTATTTGAAAACCCAGATAAAGACCGCATGGTCGTATCTCTTGGATTAGTAGATCCAATAGAAAACAAGTCCTGGATGATCGAAGCAACCCCAGATTTTCCTAGACAAACGAAACTGCTTAAATCCTATTGTTCATTTAACAAAAAGGAAACACCTGATGGAATTTTTATTACCCATGCTCACATTGGGCATTATATCGGATTGATGTATTTGGGAAAAGAAGCCATGAGCTCTAATAGAGTGCCAGTTTATGCCATGACAAGAATGAAAGGATTTCTTATGATGAATGGTCCTTGGAGTCAATTAATGAAAATGAACAACATACAATTCAAAAACATTAATAAAGATAAAGCGGTAAGACTATCAAATCAATTTAAGATTACTCCTTTTTTAGTTCCTCATAGAGATGAATTTTCAGAAACTGTAGGGTATAGAATTAAAGGACCTCTTAAAAGTGCATTATTTATTCCAGACATAGATAAATGGAGTAAATGGAACAAAAACATCATTGAAGAAATTAAAAAAGTAGATTATGCTTTTATTGACGGCACCTTCTTTAATGAAAAAGAGATCAATAACAGAGATATTTCACAGATCCCCCACCCATTTGTAATAGAAACCATGGAACTTTTCAAAGATTTCAGCAAAATAGAAAAATCCAAGATTTACTTCATTCACCTCAACCATACCAATCCATTATTAGACGAGAATAGTCCTGAATCCAACAAGGTAAAAACCGCTGGATTTAATGTAGCTCGCCCTTATCAAATTTTTAATCTCTAGCCAACCATTTAATTGTATATGTATCTTTTTATTGATTCTGAATTCAATAAATAAAACATTTCAATGCCTATGATCTAATACTACTTTAACCAATAATTTCAGCTATGAAAAAAGTAGTTCTTATGTCAATCATGTTTAGCATGATAATTATCATGTCATCATGTTCAGCTTCTAAATGTGCTTCAAGCAGCGATCATTTGTATGCTCAAAATCATAAAAAGAATCAAAAATATTCTAATAGAGCTTATATTAAAAAAGTGAATCACCAGCAAAAAGGCAATAAACGAAAAAGAAAAAAGTAACCAAAGGTTTTTAATATCTTTATTTAAATGAAAGGTCTTATCATATTTTTATTAGGAATGAATCTTTTCTATGTAAATGGGCAGAACAATTCTATGTATAAAAAATACAAACCCGATCAGCTTTGCATATCAGCTGAAGCAATGGAATTATATGAATTAGTAAATGCATACAGAAAAAAGAACAAGCTCCCTCCTATCCCTCTATCTAAAGCTTTGTGCCATGTAGCTCAAGTACATGCTGAAGACATGGAATACAACATGAAAAAGCTCACTCATGCATGGTCCACTTGCAGGTATAACGATCATGTTTACAAGACCTATGATTGCATGTGGAACAAGCCACAAGAGCTTACATCCTATCAAGGTATCGGATTTGAATGTGCTCACGGTGGAGAAGGTAATTACAAAGCAACCCCTCTCAGCTCTTTAGTAAGCTGGCAAACGAGTAGACCACATAACAATGTAATTCTTAATAAAAGTACTTGGAAAGACTATAAATGGAATTCTATAGGCATTGGTATCTCCGGAGGATATGCTACATTATGGTTTGGAAAAGAGAAAGATAAAGATGGAAGTCCAAAAGTTTGCCCATAGTTGATCTTCAAAGCCTTATTCTAATAATTATTTTATTTTTACTAATAAATAAATCACAATGAAGAAAATCATCACTAAAGGAATTATTTACTTATTAGTACTAGGTGCAGGTATTTGGATAGGCAACCAGGGAATTAAATTACTATGGGGAAAGGCTGATTTGAACACTAAATTGTCTACAGTAGAAAATAAAAATGTTTCTTTAGATGACCTATATGGTGTATATCTATCAGATACTATTGAAAATTCAAATTCATCTGAAATATCATTTACTATAGAAAGTGAACAGGAAATGACAATTGGAAAATTTAACCAATTCAATATTCAATTAAATGCTCATGAAGATTTCACACAATCACAAATATTAGTATCAATAGATGCTGCATCTATTAATACAGGAAACAATATGAGGGATGAACACCTACTTGCTGATGACTTTTTTAATACAGAAAAATTTACAGAAATTAAATTTTCCACTAATGCAATAGCTAATTTACCACTCAATGATTCCATTGATTATGTTTCAACAGGAAAACTCAACATGCTGGGAGTGGAAAAATACATTGACATTCAATTTAATCTAGAAGGTACTGGCAAAAATAAAGCTGGTCAAGAAATAGCCATCTTTAAAGGAGAATTCTCATTTGATAGAACTCAATACGGAATGCCAAAAGATGAAAGTATTGCTAATATTGTTAAGGTTAATTTTACGACTGAATTGATCAAACAATAAGACTATTTCCACTTTTTTTCATTATCACATTAATCTAAAAATTGTTTTTATAATCCATTTTACGGGCCTTGAAATTCCAATAATTATTATCTACAAAAGGAGTTTAATTCCTATTTTAGGAATCCAATAATAATAAAGGTATTAGGTTTCATATTAAACAACTATGTCATTTATATTTGCGTTTGTAAAGTGAAACGAAAAAAATTAAATAAAATGAATACTAAAACTACACGAACAATACTATACGAAGCTTTTGGAAGTATCATGATCTCTATTTCATTGATCTGCTTATCTACTAACTTTCAAGCTCAACATGAAATCATTAATAGTAGTTTTGAGCTAGGAACCGATTCAATACCCGACAACTGGACGTTAGACAATTTCGGATCTGGCAGGACTACCAATTATGCTGCTGCTGGAAATTATTCCATGAGTGTATGGAATTGGTATTATTATGCAGAAGGCATGACTGTAAATGGCGACCCAACTAGCTTATCAAACCCTGCCATTAATGGAGGAACACCTTTTATTCATAAACCAGCTTATATAGAAGGCTATTATCATTACGACACTACTGGAACTTTTTCTGATAACGATTCTGCTGTAGTTGAAGTTTTATTGAAAAAATTCAATTCAACTACTCAATCCATAGACTCAGTTGCTTATGGAGAAGCACACCTTCCCGCAACAGATTTGACCCAAAATTTTGTACAATTCGAAGTATATATTACAGACCTAATGCCAGGCATCAATCCCGACTCTATTGTTGTGACTCTTAAATCATCTATTGATGGATTTTGCGAATCAAGTTTATCAGGTAATTGTCTTTACTTTTATGTAGATGAGCTGAATGCAGCTTTTCCACTAGGAAATAAAATACCCATTTTCAAAGAAAAAGCAGACATATGGCCCAATCCAATGACAGATGTAATCAATTTCAGCATCCCTAATCAGGAAATCGCCAAAATTGAGATCATTAACATGAACGGACAGATAGTCAAAAGTCAAACAATAAACAACCAAGAAACAATACAAGTTGAATCCTTAAAACCTGGAGCTTATTTAATAAGCATTGAACAAAATGGAAAGAAAGAATTTCATAAATTAATTAAATAAAATGAAAAATATAAACACAACACTAATACTACACAAAATATTTAGAGGTGTTATGGTCTCTATTTCTTTGATCTGCTTATCGATTAACTTTCAAGCTCAACATGAAATCATTAATAGTAGTTTTGAGCTAGGAACCGATTCAATACCCGACAATTGGACACTTGATAATTTCGGGTCTGGAAGGACTACCAGTTACGCTCTTGGCGGCAACTACTCTATGAGTGTATGGAACTGGTATTATTATGCAGTAGGCATGACCATAAATGGCAACGTAAGCAATTGGTCAAACCCTCAAATTGAAGGAGGAACACCCTTTATTTACAAACCTGTTCTTATTGAAGGATTTTATCATTACGACACCACTGGAACCTTTTCGGACAATGATTCTGCAGTGGTTGAAGTATTATTAAAAAAATACAATACCACCACACAATCCATAGATTCTGTAGGTTATGGAAAAGTGCACCTACCTGCTACAGACCTTTCTCAAAACTGGACGTCATTTGAAGTTCATGTAAACGATCTTATGCCTGGAGTCAATCCAGATTCAATTGTCATTATGCTCAAATCTTCAATCGATGGATTTTGCGAGGCAAGTCTATCAGGAAATTGCCTGTACTTTTATGTAGATGAGCTCAATGCGGCCTTGCCATTAGGAAACAAAATACCCATTTTCAAAGAAAAAGCAGACGTATGGCCCAACCCAATGACAGATGTAATCAATTTCAGCATCTCTAATCAGGAAACCGCCAAAATAGAGATCATTAACATGAACGGACAGATAGTTAAAAGTCAAACAATAAAAACCCAGGAAACAATTAAAGTTGATTCCTTAAAGCCTGGAGCTTATTTAATAAGCATTGAACAAAATGGAAAAAAGGAATTTCATAAATTACTTAAATAAATTATTATGAAAAAAGACAAAGCAGACAGTAGAAGACAATTCTTAAAAAACACCTCCTTATCAGTTTTATCCGTAGCAGCTGCCCCAACGATCTTGAGTGCTATGTCTTCAAGTAAAAGCAATAAAGAATTGGATGATTCAATGCTACTATGCGATCAATCTACTGAAGACGCATATGGACAAGGTCCCTTTTATAGCGCAGGAGCTCCTACCATTCAAAATGACCTACTTGCCAGCTCTAATGAAGTCGGCACACGCCTAACAATAAGCGGTAGAGTATATAATTTAGATTGTGCTGAAGTAATTCCCAATACAGAGCTAGACATATGGCATGCTAATGATGCTGGATCATATGACAATGTAGGATTTAACCTTAGAGGAAAAACCACTTCAAATAACCTAGGATTTTACGTATTCGAAACTATTAAACCTGGCTGGTATTTGAATGGAGCAGATTATAGACCATCTCATATTCACTTCAAGGTAACTCCTCCTGGTTTCAGCACATTAATAACTCAACTGTATTTTGCAGGGGATCCTTATATATCAATTGATTTCGCTGCTTCTATAAATAGCGGATCATTTGATGCTACTCATCGAATTATTCCATTAACCACAAATGCAGCTGGAGATTTTGAAGGCACTTGGGATATCGTCATCAACGGAAGTGGAGTTCCTGTTGGAACCGACAACATTCATCTAGACAAAGGAATGATCTATAATGCAGGTCCTAATCCATTTAAAGACAGGATAGACATTAATTACGGAGTTTTTCAAAGATCAAAAGTTAGCTTATTTGTATATGACCTTCAAGGAAAAATAGTTGCTAATCTAGACGAGCAATATTTAGAACCTCAAAAATACACTGTAACTTGGGAACCTAATAGTAACCTTCCAAGTGGACATTACTTTATCGCATTAAAAATTAACGACCTTCAGGTACATTATCTAAAAGTAATTAGACAGAAATAAAAAAATCTCATCCATTCAACTCATCTAATTCTAACCATCGAAAAGATTTTTCGTCAATCAATTTAATAAGCTCCCCAACACGGGAGCTTTTTATCATCATCTCATCATATTCAAGACCTGGATCAGATAACTCAATTTCTAGCTGTTTTTTTTCTTTCTCAAGTTTATCAATCTCCAGTTCTAACTGCTCATATTCATATTTTTCATTAAAGGACAGCTTTTTATTAGCTACATCAGATTTAACAGTATTTTGATTGTGTTGTGTTTTCTTTTCTTGTTTTTCTTTTTTACTTGTCTTTTTTCTATAATCAGTATAATTACAATAATGATCCTCTACTAGTCCATCCCCTTTAAACACAAACAAATGATCTACCAATTTATCCATAAAATAACGATCATGAGAGACCAGCATCAAACAACCTTTATACTGTAGTAAAAACTCCTCAAGCTTATTAAGTGTTAGAAGATCCAGGTCATTAGTAGGCTCATCTAAGATTAAAAAATTAGGATTTTTCATGAGAACTGTAAGTAAATACAGTCTCCTTTTCTCCCCCCCACTCAGCTTAGAGACATAGGTATATTGCATTTCAGGAGAAAACATGAAATGCTGTAGCATCTGTGAAGCACTTACTTTTTTTCCATCTGCCATTATAATCACATCTGCAATGTCTTTAAGCACTTCTATTACTCTTTTATCATCTTTAAGAAGCATTCCTGCTTGTGTAAAATACCCAAACACTATGGTCTCTCCTGTATTCACCTTTCCACTGTCTGCATGTTCTTGCCCAGATATTATATTTAAAAAAGTACTTTTTCCAACACCATTCTCTCCTATAACACCAATCCTTTCACCCTTTTTAAACGTGTAATCAAATCCTTTTAGAATTGCTATTTCATCGTAGCTTTTATACACCTTTTTTAACTCAAGGATTTTACCTCCGACCCTGCTCATTTTAACTTCTAAATTAAGCTCCTGTTTTACCTTTTTACTGTTGGCTTTTTCACTTATCTTATCAAATTGATTAATTCTAGACTTAGATTTAGTTGTCCTAGCTTTTGGAGATCTTCGAATCCACTCAAGCTCCTTTTTCATGAGCTTTCCTGCCTTTGAGATCTCTGTATCAAAAGCTGCCTCACGTTGTGCTCTTTTTTCTAAAAAATAGGAGTAATTGCCCTTATGGTGATAAAGATGACCTCCTTCTAATTCAAGAATATGATTACAGACCCTGTCTAAAAAATACCTATCATGTGTTACCATTAGCAAAGTGATCTTTTGTTGCTGTAAGTGTTTCTCTAACCATTCAATCATAGCTACATCTAAGTGGTTAGTTGGCTCATCCAATAATAATAGTTCAGGCTCATCAATTAAAAGCATAGATAATGCTAATCTTTTTTTCTGTCCCCCAGACAGGTTTGATATTTTTTGAGAAAGATCATTTATATTAAATTGAGACAACACCTGCTTGATCCTCCTGTCATAATCCCAACCATTTAATTCATCCATTAAAGTTGAGGCTTTTTCAAAACGATCAATAGTTTGGTTATTATATTCAATAGATTGAGCATCCAAAGCAGCTTCATATTCATGAATACACTTCATAACTTCAGAATGTGTACTATGAATAAGCTCTTTTACAGAAAGATCTTCATTAAAATCTGGCTGTTGTTCCAAATAACCTATCCTAATTCCTTTCCTTAAGGTAACTATACCTTGATTTGGAATATCTTTATCAGCAATGATCTTCAGTAAGCTTGTCTTACCTGTACCATTATTGGCAATTAATGCCATTTTATCTCCTTGACCTAGCCCAAAAGTCAAGCCTTCAAAAAGAACACGTTCACCATAATTTTTTTCTAAATTTTCTACTGATAAATAATTCATGGATCAGTGTAACAAATAAATGATATTAGAATTGCAGAAATACTTTATTCCTCTTTGACAAGATTACCATCTTGATCCCATTCTTTATAGGAAGAAACCCTAGCTTTTTTATAATACTGTTCGCTTTTTAGCTGCCCATTATCATGCCATTTCTTAATGTACACATATTGTCCATTTGAAATTTCCTGTTCAAACCAAATTTGACCACTTTCATAGTAACCCTTAGATACACCTTGTAATTTACCATCAACATAAGCAGCTTCTTTCCATACATTACCATTTTTATGATTTAAATAAACGACACCAGTAAATGGATTAGAATTATAATACTTTAAGCCTTCTTTATTAGTAGTAACTTGTTCATTTGAAATCCTTGATTGACCAATCACAAAAGAACTGCTTATAAGCAATAAAATAAAAGTTAAGTTTTTCATTATTAGAGTTTAAATATTAAAAATTGATTTGAACTGCTTCCCCTGTTAGCATTCCAGGACTAAAATTTTCGATCTCCTGACCATTAATGGAAATACTTACTGTATTAGGACCCGAAGACCCTTCATTAAGAGCAAACACCACCAGATCATTAGATCCAGGATTCAATAAAGAAGTAGAATAAGTAAAATCAGTACCTGGAAGATTAAGTAAGAAATGATTTTCAATGATCCACATCCCATTCAAATATAAAGAAACAAGGTCACCATCTTCCGCTGCATTGTCCCATAATTTAATAGTGAAAAATGTTTGAGAACCTGGAATATTTACAGTATTAGGGTTTACATTATAAGAACTTGGATTTACTACTGAGCATTCTGTATTCATTCTAATTTCCAAAGAGTTACTTTCCTCATCAGTTTCTGTTTTAGTATTGAACCTAAGGATCATATGATTAAAATCATTCGCATCTGCAGCACTATTAAACTCAATATCAAACCTAAATGTAATTACATCATCCACTATAGAAATTTCTGGATCTGATTTTAACAATTGAGAAGAAAAAGTAGCATTATTGATCAGGTCATCATTTTCATCATAAAAATCTGGGAACAAATGCAAGGAATAAAAACAATCAACCTCTCCACTTCTAAATTCAAAGGTAACATCAAATGAAGCAGTAGTACCTCCCTGACAAGGATCGCTTAATCTTTGATAAGAAGGCCTTTCTAAAGTGAAATTCCTACAAGCAACCTCAATAACATCAATATCAATAGACTGTTTGGTACAGGATTGAAAGCTAATGATTGAGCATACAAATAATATTTTAAAAATTGTTTTCATAAATATCCTTAATAAGGTGAAGGGGGATTATAATCCTCTTCAAAAATATCGTCTGGAAGATATCTATATCTTGTAGAACGAGATCTTTCACTTTTTTTACCTTTTTCTTTCTTCTTTTTTCTAGCCTTTTTCTCTTTTTTAACTTTTTCTTTCTTGGTTTTTTTCTCTTTTTCCGATTTTTCTTTAGGATCCTTTTTAGCGATCTCATGAATCAAATAGCTGTATTTAATACTTAATGCCAAAAAGTTACCTTTAGAAGAATAGCTGTCATTGGTAACTATTGTAGTATCTATTAAATTCAACACATCATATTTACCAGATTTTATAATCGCGTCTCCAAAATTTAATTTTAATCCAGCGCTAATTAAATGATTTCCCATCTTTTTCTGTACACCTAATTCAGGTACAATAGACCTATTTCTTGCGAAATAAGTAGTAGACATATTGATAGACTCATATACATCATTCTTCACCTGTTCAAATTCCTCAACTTTATTCAATGAATTAGTAGAAAGCTGATTGAATGAGTAACCCAACTGACCATATAAATAAAGATCCTCCTCTATCAGAGGATAATAATAAGCTAAATTGGCAAAGTAATTCCAGCTATAATGATTATTGTCTAATTTAACTATAAAACCATCATGACGAGATTCAAATTCATTGTCTCTCATCCTCCAAGTATCGTAAGCCTGACCAATTCCAAGCTCTACTGAAAATCGATCCATTATCCTCCATTGAAAACCAATGTTGCCAGCATAATGTCCAGATAAAGCATGTGTAGAAAGCCTAGTGCCAGTAGCACCAAACTGATTACTCATAGGAACTCCAATATCAAATGATCCACCTGCATAAAAGCTATGCTGAGTAAAACAAAACTTAGTTAAAAGCAATGTAAATATTAATAGAAGATGTCTTTTCAAATTTTTTACTATTATAACTTTAATAAAGTTAAGCATTATAAAACTTCTTATCATAAATCACTTTATCCTTTTTTGATTATAACCTATATAAAACTGAAACATTTGAGTATTATAGCTTGTAAATTCAACTATTTTCAAAAAACCATAATTATATCTTAACCCAAAATTTATCATTTTATTTAGATGATAAACAACACCAACAATTAATCCAAAATCTTTGTTCCATAAATAATACTTATCATCTGAATGAAAAGCAGTACTTCCTTTTAATAATTCCCAATTGATTCTATTATAAAGCATATAGCTCAGATATGGACCCATTTCAACACTAAAATAATCATTGAATTTATATTTTGCTAAAAGGGGTAAGCTTAGGTAATTAATGGACACCTGATCTTTAAATTGATGATACTGATAAACAGGGTTATGGTAATATGTTTCACTAAATCCCTGAGCAGTATATAACAGTTCTGTTTGTAAAGAAAACTTCTTTTTTATACCTATAATAAATTCAGATGTAAATCCAGTATGAAATAAAATTTTACCATCAAAAGCCCTACCACCATCTAATTCTTGATCATATTGGTAATTACCCCCTATTTTAGCACCAAATCTAACCTCCTCAATCTGAGGAAAAGCATTGACTGAAATAAGGAACCAAAAAAATACAAGTAATGAATTTTTCAATTTCAAATTAAATATCTAAGACTTTAAGTACTTCAGTAAATTACTAATTCCAATAAATAGAAAAATAAGACTTAATATCATTAACAGCTGTGTTGCAAGTATTCCATTAGTTGCACTTTCTAAATCATCAGTTGAATTGGCTTTTTTTAATTTCTGATACATCAAAAACAATACAAACAAACCAAATATCAAAATGTACGCTGTTAATCTAAGCCATTTTCCAAGCATTGACTTAAAATCCGAGTTAGATAGATTTAAAGATTCAAGCTCTTTAGGTTTAAATAAAAACGAATAAGCTTTAAAAATTGTCATTTCCTTATCCGGAGAATCACTATATTTTTCTTCTTGATCCATTTCAATTCATTTCACAGCTCATATCTTGGCCACAGCAAAGAGGAGACTTGATCTTGCCTTCACAAGAAGGACACCTTGAAATTTGCACTTGTCTACCATCATCTAAAGTAAGATGAGCATTTTCTAAAGGAAGATCGCATTTACCACATTGGGCTTTTACCGTCATTCCACATTTATTACATTCATAAGTATTCATCTTATAAAGATAATAAAAATGGAGTTATGATTAAAAACATTAAAAACAACCAATCTAAAATAAAATTAAATCATCATTTATATTTTAATAATTTTCAAGAACCTATTATCGGTTTGGTAATTAAGATTTAATTGAATTATTTTATGTATTAAATAACAACTAGCTTACTCTCTAAATGAATTGCAAGACTGCTAACTCCACCATTAATTTTTTAAACGAAAATATTGTAAAGCCTATATTAGTCCTAGGAGTAATAATAGCAGGTTTGTTTATTCAATGTTCTGAAGAAAAAAAGAAATCTAACGATGTTGATAAATGGGTTTTCGAAAGTGCAAGAAAAGGCATTAA
>CAYSEW010000019.1:0-4337 GCA_964430245.1 uncultured Flavobacteriales bacterium | reverse complement strand
AAAGTGCAAGAAAAGGCATTAATACATTAACAGAGCATTTTAACCCATTGTATTATAGGGCCTCATCAATAGAAGCATCTAAAAAGCCTGGAATTTACCATTCAGATTCTTTAACAATAAAATTTTCAGCGCCAAACACAACTTTTTTTGTGTTGATTTACAAAAATGACACAATTACATCTAAAGGAAGCACTATAAGTTTCTCAATCTATGATTTCCCTAATAAATTAAGCCAAATTCCAACTAGTAGTAAAAATTACATCAAATATGCACATAATTGGAATGAACCAATAGGTGATTTTTCCACTTTACATCAACTTAAATTGTTAGCTTATAATGAATCAACTATAGTTGATTCATTGAATGTTAATTATATTTTGGGAGCTAAAACCAATGACAAACTTCCAATAGCTAACTTCATAGCAGATAGGAACTGGTTATTTGATGCTGATTCTGGATGCTATGTTCCAGGTAATTCCTTTAACCCAAAAGACGAAAATAACTCTGGCAATTATTACCTTTTTAAAAAAAGAAAACAATCTTGTCATTTACAGCTTATTGACAGCAATAACGAATATGTCAATGAAACCTTTAAGTGGAGAATTCATGGGTTAATGACACCAAAAGCACCTCAAAAAAGTTTACGAATTTATCTTAATGAATCGAACAATATAAATGAATTTTTAAACCTCAATCATAAGGCTGATAAAATCATCCTAAGATCTGCATATTCAGGTTGGGGCACCAAACCATTTGTAGATGGGTTTATTGCTGATGCTTGTGGAAGTTTAAACCTTGAAGTAATGGCATACAAACCTGTTAAAATGTATTTAAATGGTGAATATTGGGGAATTCATGGTGTAAGAGAAAGAATGGACCTAAAAGCTATTGCTAATAAATATGATCTTAAGAAAAAGAAATTAATTGACGCAGATGAGAAAGGATACACAAATAACAAACCTGGCAAGCTAAATGAGCTATTAAAATTGATAAAAAATAACCCTAACTTACCTTATGATAGTGTTATTGTTAATTACAATCTCCCTTCTCTTATCGACTGGCTCGCAGCTGAAATGTTTTTTCAAAATAATGATTGGCCTGGAAATAACACTTTTTTATGGAAACAAAAAGGCAAAAGTCATAAATGGAAATTTATTTTAATTGATATGGATGCTTGTATTTGGAAGCCAGATCAAAATATGTTCAATCAAGTAATTAACAATGAATCTAAAGATTGGGGGAATATTTTTATCTCCTATCTATTCAACCAAAAACCTTTTGTTCTAGCATTTAAAAAAAGGGTAGATTACTTATTAGAAAATGACTTTTCTCCAGAACGGCTTAGTAAAATACTACTTTCTTACAAAGAACTGTTTGATCCAGTAATAGAAGAGCATTATTATAGATGGGGTCAAAAAGATGGAATAAAAGAGTACTACAATGGCTTAAATACCATGAAAATGTTTTGCTTAAAAAGACAAGAACACTTCAGAAATAACCTAAAGCATTTTATATTATTAAAAATAATATGAATAACATAATCAATCTTTAAACAAAAAAAGACCGCTTAAATTGGACTGATTTAGTGATTAACATATATAGATTCAGTTTTTCCGACTATTTAAATTTAATAACTAAGAAAAATACCAAAATAAATTATGGTATAATAATTGATATTTTTATTATAAACCACCTAACATTTGTACTATGTTTAAATTATTATCGATAAAAATTTTCTCGATTTTGTTGTTTTCATTTGCTGGCTCAATACTAATGGCTCAAAATGGATCCAACACAACTACATTGAGCTTTTACAGATACATTCCAAAAAAGATGACTTGGACAGAGCATCAAAAACTTGCTGCCTTGATGGGTGGAAGCCTCGCATGCATCACCAACGCAACTGAAAACGACCAAGTAAGGAGAATTGCAAGTGGAGACATTGTATGGATTGGAGGGGTAAGGAAAGGCTGTGGAAATGGACCTGGATCTGATCATTGGAAATGGTCGAACGCTAAAGAGTGGTCTTACACTAACTGGAGAGCGGGAGAACCTAACAACTACACAAAACATGATGAAAACCGAGTGATGTTATGGGAAAATGGAGAATGGAATGATGCTTCCTTATTACATGAATTTTCCGCAATTTATGAAATACCTATCTCAACATTACAAGAAGTTTCTGAAATGACCAAAACACCCCCCCTTCCGAAGAACCTCGTGGTCTCTGGCGCTGGAAGCTCGGAAGTGAATGGAAACTATGTTTTCGTTGAAAATAAACATAAAAATCGAATCTTTGGGACCGAAGCTGGCCATTACCAACACACAAATAATCCTTCAATTTTCATCGGTTTTCAAAACTGTGGTAGACTACTTAACAAATCTGAGTGGAATAAATGGGTGATTTTTACAGAAAAAGGAGTACGTTATGCCGCTCACACTAATAGACAAATTAATGTTCCTCCGCGATTGGGGGAATGGGAAACAGTAGACCATTGGCCTTCAGGCGTTGAGGAGGCTGGTAGTTATCCAGTTCCTATAATACACTACGATCCTGAAACTACAACAGTTTTAAAAGTTACAAGTCAAGATTCTCAAAAAGAAATTTTAGATCTGACTCAAACGAAACAAAATAAAATTAATACTGAACCCTTGAGTTACTACAAGTTAATTCCAGAGAAGATGACTTGGAATGAGCACAACAAACGTGCTATTGAGATGGGTGGTAGCCTAGCTTCTATATCTAATGCTCTAGAGAATAATAAAGTTAAGGAAATATCAAACGGAGAAGACGTTTGGCTAGGCGGAGTCAGAAAAGGATGTGGCAACGACACTGGTGCTGACCATTGGTACTGGAGCAATGGTAAAAAGTGGTCCTATACAAACTGGATGAAAAACCAGCCAGATAACTATCATATCACTCATAATAACTCCAAAAAATCAGAAAATAGAGTTCATATGACCTCATTATCACATGGACAACAATGGAACGATATTTCAGAAGATGAACAATTTTCTGCAGTTTATGAACTTCCTTTAGAGATTTCTGATGACTACTATGAAAATAACGATAAAGACATTTTGGAAACAACTATAATCAAAAAAAAACCGGTTAAAATAATTTTGGGTTCTATTATCTCTGTTGTGGGCTTGGGCACATTAATACATTACATGAAAAATTCAAATATTTCTTTTTAAACACCCATATAAAGACTGTTAATACTCAAACATTAAAAAAGAGAGATAAAAATACAGTGTCACTTAAATACCTGTTTCATAGCTAGTTACCCAAAAATAAAGGTGGATTATAATTGATATAGGTATTAAGAATCAGAAATTGATTTTTTATTGTAAAGCTCGTAGTGGTATTTGCTAATCATAACTTTTTCTTCAAGACCTAAAAAGGATTGAATTAAATCTATCATAGCAAGACCAACATCCCAATCAAATCTATAATACAACCTAACCTTTTTTCCGTTTCTATATACTATTTCTAGTATTTCTCTCCTTGTGCTTTTCCTGGAATAGGTGTCATTGGAACTGATTTCGTCATGGTCGCCAAAATCACCTTCATATCGGAGTTCGCAAATAAATTTTTCAACTTCATCTAAATTCACCTTTCGGTCATCTATAGTAATCCTTTTAAAACTAACTGTTTTAAATTTTAAAAATTTTGATCTGATTTCAAAAACGGAATTTGTAAAAAGAACACAAGCAATAGTAATAAACAATACTAAAAAAAGTATAAAAATAGCCCAATTAGCGTATCCCAAATGGGGGAATTCTGTGTGAATATTAAGCTCTCTAAAACACACAACCAAAAAAACAACAAAGGCAGAAATAACAAAACCAAACTTTTGGAACTTGGTAAATTTACCTGCAATAGGATAAGCATAGATATTTAAAATATCGTTCCCTTGTTTGTCCTTTGACAAAGTTACGCTTTGAAATTTACTAGCTAAATCATCAAAATTATGCATCTATAAGTTTCTTATTTTTTATTACTCTAGCTGACATTAACTCAAATATAAAAAAACTTATCTTCTGCAACCTCAGCAGGATTACTTCCCTTTGGTCAGTGAACTCGCTTTACTCGGTTCAATAGATTTTATCCTGATTCAAAGCAAAAAAGCCAGAACCTTCCAAAAGGAAGAACCTGGCTTCTGTGACCTCGACAGGATTATTTTATGATCCTTCATACTCCGAATTCCGAGAGCAAAGCTTTATGCTTCGCATGACTTTTTGTTTTCCTTTACTTTTAAAAGTTTACTTTCATCGCTTGAAAAACAAAAAAAGCCCAGCACTTAGTGCTGAGCTTTGCTCTCTTAGTGACCTCG
>CAYSEW010000018.1:0-56270 GCA_964430245.1 uncultured Flavobacteriales bacterium | reverse complement strand
ACGGCTGGTCTGACTAGCTTCTATCTTAACTTAGGGAATTCATTTTCTCCCATTGAACCTAGGTTAGGCTTAAAATGGAACGTGTCTGATAAAAGTGCTTTTTCATTTGGATTAGGAAGTCACTCACAAACACAGCCACTCTATACTAGGTATTATATTAATGCTGGTAATAATAGTGCTCATAATGAAAATATTGGACTCACTTTTAGTAAACATGCAGTTGTTGGGTACTCTTATCAAATAAATAGAAATTTTGGGATAAAAGCAGAGGCTTATTACCAAGATCTTTCTGGAATACCTGTTGAAACTGCACCATCTTCGTTTTCACTAACAAATGCCGGTAGTGGGTTTGCTAGAGTTTTTCCAGACACATTAGAAAATACCGGAACAGGCTATAACTATGGTGTGGAATTAACCATTCAACGCTATTTTAATAAAAACTGGCATGCTTTGTTTACTGGTTGTTTTTATAATTCAAAATATACTCCTAGTGATGGCATTGAAAGAAATACAAGTTTTAATGGAAACTACGCACTTAACTTTTTAGCCGGAAGGGAGTTTGAAATTAAAAATAACACCTTTGGTTTAGGAATAAAAGTTACTAGTGCTGGTGGTAAAAGATATGGTTATGTAGATACTACAGCGTCAAATGAACAAGGAGAAGTTGTTTTTCTAGACACCGACTTTAATGAGTTGCAATTCAGAAATTATTTTAGAGCGGATATTAAAACGACATATAAAATAAATAAAGAAAAAGTTACGCATGAAATTGGAATAGACCTAGTTAATATTTTCAACACAAAAAACATCTTAAGTTACTCTTATGCGCCTAATAATACGCCTAGCTTAGAAGATGATGTAACAGAAAATTATCAATTAGGATTTCTTCCCATCTTTTATTACAAGATAGACTTTTAGATAGTTTGAATGCCATGAAGCTTACATAGCCAGCTTAAATGTCCTGCATGTATTCCCTCATGTCTTATGCTGTGCATAAAAAGATTCTTTAGGTCGTTATTCCTAATGAAAGGAATTTCTTTTCTAGGAGCTGAATTTAAGACCTCATCATTAAGTGAAGCAACATGTTTAATAGATTTTTCATGCACCACCTTAAAGGTGTTCCAAATTTCTTCATAGGGTGGGTAGTCTTCCTTTTCAGGAAGTGTAGACCCTAATGCAAATAGCTTACCCCATTCAATTTTTTCAGGATTTCCGTTTCCTAGGTAAAGTACAAGCCAATTTTGTGAAACAGCAAGATGTCCAATTTCCCAAATAATAGGGTTAAGATTTTTGTCATTACATTTAAATCCTTTATAAACATCTGCTCCTCTTAGTTTGGATAAATAATACCTTGTTAATTCTCTTGAATTATCTATTTGCTCGGCAATAATTTGACTTATCGTATTATCCATTTTATTTGTTTTTATTGGCATACTCAACAACAACTTTTGCGGTTGCTTCTAAATTTTTAGCCACCTCTTTAGTGACAAATTTTTCAATTTTTGACAGGACTGGTTTGATTAAAAAAGATGGGATTCCAGGTATTTTATCTGGGTAAATTGTTAATTCTAGCTGAATAGTTAATATAGTTCCATTTTCATTTTCTTCAAAAATATTTTGCCCCCTACAATAATAAATACCGCTTCCATCAAATGGCTCCTCTTCAAAAGAGCATATCATTGTTGATTGATCCCAAATTGCAACATCCTTATAGGTAAGTAAGTTTTTTGGTATGATATTTCTAATCGTTTTAGGAATATTTCCCGAAATACTCCATTTATTCTCTAAAGAAACCTTGTTGCCATTTTCAGTTCTATCCAATGTTTCTATGCTTTCTACTGCTGGCATTGTTTCACCTATGCTAACTAATTCATCTCTATAGGTTTCCCATACTTTTAATCGTGGAGCTGCTAAACTTATTTTCTTCTCTACTTTATATCCCATAATTTGCTACTAAATATATCTTCTTTTTCAGAATAATTCCATTTTTATATTATTAAATCTCTTTGATATGTTCCTTTTTAATATTTAGCTTTGAATTGAATTAAACGTTAATATGAAAATACTAGTAACTGGAGGAGCTGGATTTATTGGCTCTCATACTGTGGCTGAATTAATAGCAAAAGGGCATGAGCCAATTATTGTTGATGACCTTAGGAATTCTGAGGGTTTTGTATTAAATAAATTAGAAAAGCTTACTGGTAAAAAAATCACTTACTATCCTTATGACTGTGGAGATATAAATTTAATGCGTGAAGTGTTCTCTAAAGAAAGACCAGATGGAATTATACATTTTGCCGCCTATAAGTTTGTGAATGAATCTATTAATCATCCTTTAAAATATTATGAAAACAATGTCGGGTCTTTAGTTTGTTTACTGAAATTAGTTGCCGAATATCCCGTATCTACATTTGTTTTCTCATCATCCTGTACGGTTTATGGAGATCCTGACTTAATACCAGTAACTGAAAAAAATCCTATAAAACCACCTATTAATCCATATGGATACACTAAACAGATTGGTGAAAATTGTTTAAAGGATTTTCATGTTAACTTTCCTGAAATGTCAATTGTTTTATTAAGATATTTTAATCCTATTGGAGCTCATCCTTCTGCAATGATTGGAGAATTACCTATAGGCGTTCCCTCCAACCTTGTTCCTTATGTAACACAAACTGCTGCCGGAATAAGAGAGCAGCTTACTATAAATGGTAATGATTACGACACGCCCGATGGTACTTGCGTAAGAGATTACATACATGTAATGGACCTAGCTGAAACTCATGTTTTAGCTTTAGAGTATGCAAAATATAATGCTCAACTAAAAATATTCAATGTGGGAACAGGAGTTGGCAATTCAGTATTAGAGGTAGTTAAAACTTTTGAATCTTGTAATAAAATTAAACTAGATTATACCTTTGGGCCCAGAAGAGAGGGAGATGCTTCTGTTGTTTATTCTGATAATCAATTGATTTCTAAGACTTTAAAATGGGAAACTAAATATTCATTAGAAGATGCTTTGCAGCATGCCTGGAAATGGCAACAAACGCTTTAACTATATTTGTAATATGAAAACTCTAGTTTTTGCTTTATATACAACGCTTTGTTTTAACTTTTATGGGCAAGGGCTTTTTGAATATTTTAAATTAACTGCAGATGGAGATGGGCCAGAAAAATTTGATCGAATAATCCTTGATGTTAATTGGAATCACTGGATCAGCTCACCTAATGGTGTGACTCAAGGGCTTTATTCTTTTGGAGTAAGCACCTACTGGTTCAAGGACATGCCTATTGGTAAAAAAAGTAATTTTGCCGTAGCCTTGGGTTTAGGGTTTGACTCTCAAAATTTTCATCATGATGGTCAATTTATTTTTGAACAGAATATTAATGGCGATATTTTCACAAACTTAATTCCACTACCTGAGAATTATATTACCTATAAAAATAAAATTGCCTTAAATTATGTAGATGTGCCTTTTGAATTTCGTTTCAGGACGATGAATAAAACGCTTGAAGATAGAATGAAGTTCAATTTTAGATTTTATTTAGGGTTTAAAGCAGGTGTTCTTGTTAATGATCATCTTAAAATAAAAGACACTGAGACTAAAGTAAAAGTATTTAACATACCTAATGTGCTTCCTTATCGTTATGGTCCGACTCTTCGAATAGGATTTAATAAAATCGCATTTAATGCCTTTTATTCTTTAACTAATGTTTTTCAGTCAGGCAAAGGTGTTGTTCTAACTCCTTATTCTATTGGAATTTCTTGGATGCGTTTTTAAATTGCTATCTCATTAATGACAATAAAATATTCTATTCCAAACCCTAAGATCATGCCTGTCAAAACTTCATAGGGAACATGTGCTTTTAAAAACAGTCTTGAAGAGCTAACTATACCCATTATTATTAATAAGCAAGCATTTAATTGAATCAAACTTTCTAAGTTATTAATAGGGTTCATTACAATAGATAATGCTAAAAAACCTCCAGCCATTCCGCCTATAGCGATACTATGTAAGCTTATTTTCAATTTTAATGTGACTATTATGGTTAAGATCATTATAACTAACCCTCCAAATAAAAAAGAGATTAGGTGCTCAATCGGTAGTGGTAAATTAATATAGCTTTCATTCCATGTTCTGTACATGTAATAAACCATTAGGTAATATATTAATACAATTATTAACACAGGAATTCTTTCTTTTCGTTGGCTTAAATTTAAATCTGAAATGACTTTAGTTTTGTACATTATAAGAAAGCTTATTAAAGGAAAAACAATTCCTATTATTATCATTAGAGAATAAATTACATATAAAAACCCATCGTCTTTAATTAAAATTCTATTCTGATAATTATCGATTTTAAAATATAGAAAAACAGAATATATGGGAATGAAGACTGGATGAAAAAGAAAAGAAAAGAAATTTGCTAACCCTTTCATTATATGAGCTCTTTTCTTAATCTAGCAACTGGAATATTCAATTGCTCTCTATATTTAGCAACGGTCCTTCTAGCAATATTATAACCCTTATCTTTTAACAGTGTAGTTAGCTTATCATCTGTTAGTGGTTTTCTTTTGTCTTCCTGATCAATTGCGTCTTGTAAAATTCGTTTGACTTCTCTTGTAGACACCTCTTGACCAGATTCTGTAGATAAAGATTCACTGAAAAAATATTTTAATAAGAAGGTGCCATATGGTGTTGATACATGTTTGCTATTAGCAACTCTAGAAATAGTTGAAATGTCCATCTTCACAATCTCAGCAATATCTTTTAAAATCATTGGTTTAAGATTTGTTTCATCTCCAGAATGAAAAAAGTCTTTCTGATAATTCATAATGGCTTCCATCGTTACTAAAAGAGTGTGCTGCCTTTGTTTAATTGCATCAATGAACCATTTTGCAGAATCAATTTTTTGTTTCACAAATAAAATAGCTTCTTTATCTCTTTCTGTTCGCTTACTTTGTTCATAACCCTTAAGCATTTCTGCATATTGCTTACTGACTTTTAACTGAGGAGCATTCCTATTGTTCAACTCTAAACTGATCTCTCCATCTTGCTCAGTTATTATAAAGTCAGGTATAATTTGATGAAAAGATTTATTGGTTTCAATTAAAGAATTTCCTGGTTTTGGATTTAATTTAACGATCTCATCAATAGCATCTTTAACATCATTTTCCTCTATATCTAGTCTTGTTGTAATCTTGTTGTAGTGCTTTTTAGTAAACTCCTCAAAAAATCTTTCCAAAATTACCTCTGCTGTTTTTATGGGTATGGTTTTATTTTTTTTCTTAAGCTGAATTAAAAGACATTCTTTTAAGTCTCTTGCTCCTACCCCAGCAGGCTCAAGAGCCTGTATAATATAAAGGACTTCTTCTATTTCCTTTTCAGTAGCAACAATGTTCTGACTAAAAGCAAGGTCATCAACTAAATTAAAAATCTCTCTTCTTAGGTACCCTGAATCATCTAAATTGCCAATAATTTGAAGCGCTATTATTTGCTGTTTTTCTTCTTTAATTCTAAGCGAAACCTGGTTTTGAAGTATTTCCTGAAATGTTTTTCCTCCCGCTAAAGGTATTGCCTTTTCATCATCGTCTGCAGAATAATTCCTTGTTTGAAGTTTATAATCAGGAATATCATCATCTATGTAATTATTAATATCAAATTCATCTCTATTATTATCCTCATTTTCATCTCTACTTTCTTCTGATAAAATATCTTCTGTTTCTTTATCTTGTTCTCCTTCTTCAAGAGCTGGGTTCTCTTCTATTTCTTGTTTTATTCTTTGTTCTAATTCAATAGTGGGAACCTGCAACAATTTCATGAGTTGAATTTGCTGAGGTGACAATTTCTGTAATAATTTTTGCTGTAATGATTGCTTTAAAGCCATTATCTAATTATTTCTCACTATAAATCTATTAAAATTCCGCATTATTAGGTGTCCTTGGAAAAGGAATTACATCCCTTATATTATTCATTCCTGTAACGAACATTATTAGCCTCTCAAACCCCAATCCAAATCCAGCGTGTGGAGCTGTCCCAAATTTCCTGGTTTCTAAATACCACCAAACATGGCTTTCAGGAATATTGAACTCTTTGCATTTTTTTAACAGCACATCGTATCTTTCTTCTCTTTGTGAGCCGCCTACTATCTCCCCTATTCCAGGAAAAAGTACATCCATTGCAGCAACTGTTTTATTGTCGTCATTTTCACGCATATAAAAAGCTTTAATATTTTTAGGATAATTATATATTACGACTGGCTTTTTAAAATGCTTTTCAACTAAATACTTTTCATGTTCACTTTGAAGGTCTATTCCCCATTTAATAGGAAATTTAAATTTCTTTTTCTTGTTAGGTTTAGAGTTTTCAAGAATGGAAATTGCTTCAGTATAATCAATTTTAATAAACTCATTATCTCTAACAAACTCTAATCTATCTATCAAATTTAATTCAGCTCGTTGATTAGCTGGCTTCTGCTTTTCTTCCTTCGCCTCTTTAGCTGCTAAAAATTCCAAATCTTCTTTGCATTTATCTAAAGCATAGGTAACAACATATTTTAAAAACTCTTCGCAAAGGTTAATGTCATCATTAATATCTGCAAATGCTATTTCTGGTTCAATCATCCAGAATTCTGCTAAATGTCTAGAAGTATTTGAGTTTTCTGCTCTAAATGTTGGTCCAAAAGTATAAACTTGACCTAATGCAAGTGCACCGAGTTCAGCTTCTAATTGACCTGACACCGTTAAATTAGTTTCTTTTCCGAAAAAGTCATTAGAATGATCTACTTCACCTTCATTATTAATAATTTCCTTTCCTGGTTGAATGGTAGTTACTTTAAACATTTCGCCTGCTCCTTCAGCGTCTGATCCTGTAATAATAGGTGTGTGTAAATAGTAAAAACCATTGTCATTAAAATATTTATGAATAGCATAAGCCATATGATGCCTAATCCTAAAAATAGCACCAAACATATTGGTTCTAAACCTTAAATGGGCTTGTTCTCTTAATATTTCTAAAGAATGGTTTTTAGGCTGAAGTATTGTTTTTTGAATTTCATTAGGGTCTGCTTTACCAATAATTTCAATTTCATTGGCTACTAATTCTAACTTCTGACCTGCGCCTTGAGACTCTACTATTGTGCCTTTAACTCCTATGGCAGAGCCAATAGTAATCTCTTTTATTACCTCATTAGGGAAATTCTCATAGTCAACTACTATTTGAAGATTTGAAAGGCATGAGCCATCGTTTAATGAAATAAAACGATTTGCCCTATAAGATCTAACCCAGCCTTTAACTACAATATCAGTATCTATCTCTTGAGATAAAGCATCTATAATCTTAATTCTTTCCATACTTCTTTTTTTAGCAAAGTGTACATTTGGAAACGTTTTTAACTATATTTGTTTCCTTTGTTTTTAAACTGCATTCTTAATAAGATGTCAAAATTAAAAGAAATCATTCATCAAGTTAGCCTTTTATTCCTAGAATTTGGAATAAAGAGCATGACTATGGATGATGTTGCAAAATCTTTAAGAATATCTAAAAAAACGCTTTACAAATATGTGAATGATAAAAACGACCTGGTTTTTAAAGTAATGGATGAGGTTATTCAATTAAAGCAACAACAATTACTCTCTATTTTTGAATCAAAAGATCATCCAATTGATGAATTAATAGCTATGATAGAATTTTCGGGACAAGAAGTCAGCATGATACATCCTTCTGTTCAATACGATCTTAAAAAATATTATCCTGAGTCATGGAAGTTGTTTGAAATTCATAAGCACGGATTTATTTATCAACGAATGTTAATCAACCTTGAAAAAGGGATGAAAATGGGTGTCTATAGAAATAATTTGAACCCATCTATAATTGCAAAAATTTATGCAAGTAAAGCTGATCTAGTATTTGACTCTTCCTTATTTCCTGCTAATCAATATAACTTTAAAAATGTATTAGATGAAATGATGAGGCATCATATAAGAGGAATTGCAACTGAAAAAGGAATAAAGTATCTAAAAACACAAATTAAAAGTAATAATAAATCTTCCTTGTTATGAAAAAGACCCTTTTATATAGCTGCTTGTTTTTTATTTTCCAACCTGGATTTTCACAAATAGAGTTTAGTTTAAAAGCGGCATTAAAATACGCAGTCGAAAACAATAATGATTATAAAAATTCACAACTTGACCTTTTAATTGCAGATCAAAAAATACGTGAATCTGTTTCAACGGGATTGCCTAAAATTCAGGGCACTCTTGGGTTTCAAAATTATATAGACATTCCAACTACTGTTTTACCTGCAAATGCTTTTAATCCAAACGCACCTTCTGACGAGTTGATAGGGCTTCAATTTGGTACCTCTATTAATGCATCAGGCACTATTCGCTTAGATCAGCTCATCTTTAGTGCTACCTATATATCTGGACTAAAAGCAGCAAAAGCATATAAAAACTTAATGCATATTGTTGTTGAAAAGGCTAAAATTGAATTGCTGACTTTTACAACTAATGCCTATTACTCTGCTTTGATATTTAATAATAGTCGTCAAATTTTAAAGCAATCATTTGAAAAGTTAAAAGACATTCAAAATGAAACGAACATCTTAGTTAAAGAGGGGATGATTGAAAGTATTAATTCTGATCAAATTGATTTATTAGTTGTTCAGGTAAAAGGGCAGCTTAATGAAATAGAAATTATGGAGGAAAATGCAACCTCAACATTAAAGTTTATTATTGGCTATCCGCAAGATAGTTCTATAAAGCTAACTGATAACCTTGATGCTTTTTTATTAGAGGATTGGAGTCTCACATCTTTAACTGGAAATACTCAGGAGTTTATTGATTACAAAATACAATCAGAAAACGTAAAATTAAATGCCCTTAATGTTAAAATGAATAAAGCGACAAGTATTCCTTCATTATCGGGTTATTTTAGTCATCAACAGATTGCATTGAGGAATGAGTTTGATTTATTAAATACTAATCAACCTTGGTATCCTTCCACATTTTGGGGAATAAAGGTCAATGTTCCCATTTTTGACAGTAAAGAACAAACTTCAAGGACAAATCAGTCAAAACTAGAGCTTGAAAAAGCCAAAAATTCTTTAGCTAACATTGAAAACGAATACAAATACCAGCTAAGCCAAGCTGTTAATGAGTATAACATTAACCTTTTGGCTCACAAAAACAATGAAGAAAACCTTCTTCTATCTCAAAAAATATTAGCCAATACATTAATAAAATTTAAAGAGGGTTTAGCAAGCAGTATGGATTTAGCACAAGCGCAAAATCAAGAGCTATTGGCACAAAATCAATATTTACAAACGAATTTTAAGCTGCTGATCTCAAAACTTAATCTAGATAAGCTTCAAAATAAAATTACCCAATGATGAAAAAGAACAATTTATATATATTCTCATTTGCTTTTATTCTTTGTTTTAACAGCTGTCAATCAGAAAAAGTGCCTGATTCAGGATCGAAACCCAAACAAAAGAAAGAAGCTTCTGTATTGGTTACCACAATAAAATCAGAAAAAAAACCTTTTGAACACTATTTTGAAATTCAAGGTCAAGTGGTTTCAAAAAAGAATATTTTATTACTGCCTGAAATGGGAGGGCTTGTTCAATCTATTCACGTTGAAGAAGGGCAGCTAATCCAAAAAAATCAGCTTATAGCTACATTTTCAAGCGAACTGCTAAGTGCTAATATGGAGGAGCTAGAAGAACAACTATTGTTGGCTAAATATGTTTTAGAAAAACAGTCTAAACTTGCAGAACAAGGCCTAGGGACAGAATTACAATTAAAAGAAGCAACTACAAGATATAATGCTTTATTAAAAACAAAAGAAACACTTCTTGCTCAAAAAGATAAATATTCTATCTATGCTCCTTTTAAAGGATATGTTGATGAGGTATATGTTTCTATTGGTCAGCTTGGTAGCCCAGCATCTCCAATAATTAGATTAATAAACCTTGACGAGCTCTATGTTACTGCAGATGTTTCCGAAAACTATCTTTCAACCCTAAATGAAGGACAAAAAGTAAGTGTCTTCTTTCCCACACTTGATTTAAACTTTAACACGCTGGTTTTAAATAGAATTGGAAAACAGATCAATCCTGTAAATAGAACAATTATAGTAGAGTCAAAACTTAACGCTGAAAATAAAAAAATAATTCCCAATCTAATGGCGGTAATGAGTCTTCGTGATTATTTTGATTCAAGCTCTATTGTGATTCCATCAAGGGTGATTTTAAAAAACACAAAAGGGCTTTCCATTGTAAAGGTGGTTAATGCTCAAAAGAAAGTTGAAATAAGAGAAATAAATACTGGTCTACAATATTTAAATGAAACTCAGGTCCTTAATGGGCTGAAAGAGGGAGAGGTTATTATAGATGAGGGGAAAAGTAATGTAGTTGAAGGGCAATTAGTGAAAATTCAATAAAAAATTAATCCTATGAGTGGTTTTGATCAAAAAAAATGGAGAGAATTTGGGCTTTCTTCTACAGCAATAGGAAATAGAAAGACCATTTACCTATTGATTATTGTATTATTAACTGCTGGCACTAGTGCATACATAAATATGCCAAGAGAAAGTTTTCCAGAAGTACAGATTCCTTCCATTTATGTTAATATTCCTTATCCTGGAAATTCTCCTGAGATCATTGAAGAAAAAATAATTAAACCATTCGAAAATGAACTTAACACTATCACTGGGATAGAAAAGATTTCTTCTACCGCTATTCAAGATTTTGCAACATTAGAAATAGAATTTGATTTTAAAATATCTCCTAAGGACGGGAAACGCTACGTTGAAGAAGCATTAACTGATGCTCGAGCAAACAAGAATTTTGCGCAAGACCTTCCTCTTGAGCCAACTATCCAAGAAATGGATGTTAATGAATTTCCTATTATTAATATTAACCTTTCTGGTGATTACCCTGTAGCATTTTTAAAATTGAAAGCTGAATACTTAAAAGACCTTATAGAAGGTGTTCCGGAAATCAATGCTGTTGAAATCAGGGGTGTCCAGGATAAAAAAGTAAAAATAGAGATCCGAAAATTTGATGCTGAAGCTAAACAAGTAAGCTTTAGCGATGTGGAAAGTGCCTTGCAATCTGAAAACATAACAACTGGTGCGGGTAATATTCAAATTGATGGAATAGATCATTTTGTTATTATAGAAGGTAAGTATCAGGACTATGAGTTGATTAATGATCTTGTGGTTAAACATGAGGATAGTAAAAACATCTACTTAAGAGATATTGCAACAGTTTCTTTTGGAGATACCGATACAACTAGCTTTGCTAGGCAGAACGGGAACCCTGTTGTTATGCTTGATGTAAAAAAAAGAGGTGGCGCTAATATTATCAAAGCCATCGATCAAATCAAAGAAATAATTCGTGAAGCAAAAGATAAGCACATCCCAACAGATATAGATATAACATACACAAATGATCAATCTATAAAAATTAGATCTCAAATCAGCAACCTAGAAAACTCCATTATTTTTGGAGTAATCTTAGTTGTTGGTGTGCTACTTTTCTTTCTAGGGTTTAGAAACGCTTTATTTGTGGGTGTTGCTATTCCGCTTTCTATGTTCATTTCTTTTTTGTTGCTCAATTTAGCTGGCGTAAGTTTAAATATAATGGTACTATTCTCTTTGGTTTTAGCATTAGGAATGTTAGTAGATAATGGAATTGTTGTCGTTGAAAATGTCTATCGTTTAATGGATAATGGAATGGGGCGATTTGAGGCAACTAAAAAAGGAGTTGGGGAAGTTGCGTGGCCCATAATTGCTTCAACTGCCACAACATTAGCGGCTTTTATTCCTTTAGCACTTTGGCCTGGAATTATGGGGGAATTTATGCAGTACCTTCCTATTACGCTTATGATAGTTTTGGGTTCGTCCTTAATGGTTGCACTTGTAATTAATCCTGTTTTGATAGCCGTTTTAATGAAGACTGAGCAGCCCGAACCTAACAAAAAGAAAAGTTTAATTTCTTTTGCTATTCTCTCACTCATTTCTGTAATCATGTATCTTCTAAAGATCCTATGGCTAGGTAATATTTTAATTTTAATAGGCTTTCTAATTCTCCTTTATAATTTCTTTTTAAATCCAGCGACAAAGAAATTTCAAGCCAGCTTTTTGCCTCTTTTAGAAAAGTATTATCAACAGTTTTTATATGCTGTAATGATAGGGAAAAGGCCTCGTTATGTAATACTTGGCACCTTTTTAATCCTTGTTCTTTCTATATTTATGATCGCTATTTTTCCTCCAAAAGTGCTGTTTTTTCCAGATAATCAACCAAATTATTTAAATGTATTTGTTGAACTGCCGGTAGGAACTAATATAAATAAAACAAATGCTAAAGCTTTAGAGGTAAAATCAATTATTGATAGCGTTCTCCACTCCCCTATTTCTAAAAACAATACTGATTCTTATTACTCTGTTTATAACACAACTAAAATATCCAATGGGAACAATCGTATAACAGAAAGGATTCCTTTTATTGAATCTGTTATTGAGCAAGTAGGAAAGGGAACTTCTGATCCTATGCAAGGGCCCTCTTATGGAGAAACCCCTAATAAAGCCAGAATAACTGTTTCCTTTTGTGAATTTTCTCATAGGAAAGGGGTCAACACCAGTAAAGTGAAAAAAGAAATTGAATTATCCCTTATGAATCGTTTTAATTCTGATGTTAAAATAGTTGTAGATAAAGAGAAAAACGGCCCTCCCCAAGAACCTCCTATTAATATTGAAATAACAGGTTCTGAAAATTTTGAAAGCCTTATTGCTGAGTCAAATAAAATAAAACAATATTTAGATACTCTAAACATTCCTGGCATACAAAAACTAAAATTAAATGTTGACCTTAATAAAGCTGAAATTAAAATTAAAATAAACAGAGAATATGCAAAGAGAGCTGGGCTGTCTACAGGGCAAATATCTTCTACTATAAGAACTGCTCTTTTTGGAAAAGACGTATCTACCTACACAAAAGGGGATGAAAATTTTGACATCAATATTAGGTTTGAAAGTAAGAATAGAGGGGATCTATCCTCTATTCTTGATCATAAAGTAATGTTTATGAATAATAGAGGTAAAAAACTAAAAATCCCGATTAGTGCTGTTGTTGAGAATATTGATATTGTATATAAGCATAACGCTATAAAAAGGCAAGACCTAACTAATATGGTTACTATTTTTTCTGGAGTTCAAGAAGGGTACAATCCTAATGAACTAGTTGAAGTTGTAAAGGAAAAAATAGATGCTTATTTACTTACAAATAATGGGGTTAATTTTATTAAAAAAGGGTTTGAATATAAATTTACAGGGCAAATAAAGGATCAGGAAAAAGAAATGTCTTTTTTGAGTACAGCATTATTAATCGCACTGTTTTTGATCATGCTTATACTTGTTACTCAATTTAATTCCTTTTCTACTCCCTTTATTATTTTATTTTCTGTCTTATTGAGTTTGTCAGGAGTGTTTTTTGGAATTGTTATCGCTAGGAATGACTTTGTGATCATTATGACTATGATAGGAATCATTTCTTTGGCTGGAATTGTAGTTAATAATGCCATTGTCTTAGTTGATTATACCAATCTGCTAAGAAAAAGAAAAAGGAAAGAGCTTGATTTAGAAGAAACTGAAAGATTACCTATTGAAGAGGTGAAAAAAGCTATAATTCTAGGTGGAAAAAGAAGGTTGAGGCCAGTTTTATTAACAGCAATCACTACGATATTAGGGTTATTACCTTTGGCATTAGGGCTAAATATAAATTTCATAACCCTTATTACAAATTTAGATGCCCAATTGTTTTTTGGTGGCGACAATGTAATCTTCTTTGGACCCATGAGTCTTACTATCATTTATGGTTTAACCTTTGCAACCTTCTTAACCCTTATTGCAGTTCCTGTTATGTATTATTTCATCTATAAATTTAAACTTTGGGTATATGATAGGTTTAATTGGACATTAAGAAGTAACATCTAATTAAATGCATTTGAAATAATCAAATGGCTCTAGGCATTTTCTACATTGATAAAGGGCTTTACAGGCAGTAGACCCAAATTGACTAATTAATTTTGTGTCATGTGTTTTGCATAAAGGACAAATTACTTTTTTGTGTTCTCCAGTAATTGCTCTTTTATCAATTGATGTTTTTTCCGGAGGAGATATTCCATAATCCAATAGCTTCTTTTTAGCTTTTTCTGTCATCCAGTCCGTTGTCCAAGCGGGCTTATATATTGTTTCAATAAAAAAATCTTTAACTCCGATTTCTTTGAGCTTTTTCTTAATATCTACTTCTATTTGATTCATGGCTGGACACCCTGAATAAGTGGGGGTAATAATCACTATTATAATATTACCTTCTTTCTTAACCTCCCTAAGTACTCCCAGTTCTGAAATATTAATAACTGGAATTTCAGGGTCTGGTATATTAGATAATACTTGCTCGACCTCTTTTATACTTAGCATATTTATTCCCATTTAACAGTAGGAGGCATTGACATTAAAATAGCCTCTGTGGATCCGCCTGTTTTTAAGCCAAACAAGGTCCCTCTATCCCAAAGAAGATTAAACTCTACATACCTGCCTCTTTTTATTAGTTGTTGCTCTTTTTCATCTGCCGTCCAGCTTAAATCTTTATGTTTATTAACAATAGTTGTAATACTCTCCAATGTTTTAACCCCCACTTCCTTTATAAAATCGAAATCTTTGTCCCAGTTACCTGTATTTAAATGATCAAAGAAAATACCCCCCTCCCCTCTTGGCTCCTTTCTGTGGGGTAAATAAAAATATTCATCACAGTTTTTTTTAAACTCTGAATAATAATTTTCATTGCATGACTTACAAGCTTCTTCCATTTTTAAATGAAATAGCGCTGTGTCTTTCTTGTCAATAAATGTAGGTGTCATATCTGCTCCTCCCCCAAACCAGGTTTCCCCCGTAACTAAAAATCTAGTATTAAAATGAAAAGCGGGAACTTTTGGTGAATTCATGTGAGCTACTAAACTAATACCTGAAGCCCAATAATCTGATGATTTTTCAGTGCCCTTAATCTTTTTTCTATACTCTTCTGAAAATTGACCAGCTACAGTAGAAATATTAACCCCCACCTTTTCAAAAATTTTTCCTTTCATAACGCTCATTTCACCCCCGCCTTTTCCATTATGAATCCATTGCTTTTTTTGGAACTTCTCTCCATCAATATCTTCAAAGGCTAAACAGAAATCATCTCTTAATGACCTAAACCAATTAGCTGCTTTTTCTTTTTTAAACTCTAATTTACCCATAAATTAATCTTATTTATTTTGTCTTGCCTGCAGTTTGTTTATCTACAAATTTAACATTCTGCCCACTTTCTAATGATAGTAATTTTATTAATTAACTTATTTTGTGACTTTTAAACCTTTTATTATTTAAATTGTAATAACAAGTGGTACGATTTTTTCGTTACATATAGTTGTAGTTTTTGATTTTATATGAATTCATATGATTTATTAATATTAAAGTTAGACGGTTTTATAAGGAAATATTATAAAAACAAGTTGCTTAAAGGGGCTATTTATAGTTTTTTACTTCTTTCAACTTTCCTTTTGACTATTATTTTAATTGAATATTTTGGAAAATTAAACTCAACAGGTCGCTTTATATTATTCTTTGGTTTTTTATTAACTACTTCTGTCATAACCATAAAGTTTTTACTTATTCCATTTAGCAAATTGTATCGTTTGGGTAATGTAATTTCTTATGAAAAAGCAGCCTTAATTATTGGTGAACATTTCCCAAATATTCAAGACAAAATATTAAACACACTTCAACTTGAGCTGCAAAAGAAAAAAATGGGCACTAATGAAGTTGAATTAATTGATGCTAGCATTCAACAAAAAATGCTAAAGCTAAATCCCTTACCCTTTAATTTAGCTGTTAATTTTAAAGAAAACCTTCGTTACTTAAAAGGTATTATAGCAATAGTTTTCATCTTTATTTTAATCTCCTTTATTGATTCGAACATCATATTTTCATCTGTAAATAAATTAATTAATTACTCAAAAATTGAGTATGCTCCTCCCCCATTTCATTATCAAGTAAATTCCGAAAATCTTGAGGTTTTAGAAAAAGAGAACTTTACTTTAGATATTGTACTTTCCGGTAAGGAAATACCTGCTCGAATTTATATTGTTTATGGAGATAACAACCATTATGTGAAAAAGAAAAGCACAACAAGGTTTGAATTCGTTTTTAGAAATGTTCAAAAACCCATTTCCTTTTATTTAACAGATGGCAAACAGCACTCTCAAGTATATGAGCTTTCAACTATTCCTAAACCTACCCTTCAAAAGTTCGATGTCGTTTTGAATTATCCGTCTTATGTAAAAAAAGATGTTGACACTGTAGAAAATATTGGCAATCTTGAAGTTCCGGAAGGAACTAAAGTCAGCTGGTTTTTTAAAACCAAAAATGTTGACACACTTACGCTGGCTTTTAATGATACATCATACATCAGTTCTTCTGATAATTTTGGTGTTTTTAACATTAGTAGGAAGGTATTGAATTCATCTGATTATTCTTTTTATTCCAAAAATCGCTTTAGTGATTTTACTGATACAAATCAGTATTACCTTGCTGCTATTAAAGATCAGCATCCGTTAATTGATGTTGAACAATCTGTAGACTCCTCTAATAGCCTATTAAGGTACTTTAGCGGTCAAATAGAAGATGATTATGGATTTACTAAACTAAACTTTGTCTATAAACTTAACTCTTGGGGTGAACCTAAAAAAATTCCTTTGTCTGTATCAAAGCTATTTTCGTCCTCTAACTTTTATCACTTTTTTGATTTGTCCTCATTAGGCTTAGATCCAGGTGATGTTGTTGATTATTATTTTGAAGTTTGGGACAATGATGAGATAAATGGGCCTAAGTCTAATAAAACTCAACTACAAATATACAAAGCGCCCACAGAGTCAGAATTAAATAAAATATCCAAGGAAAACAGTAATAGCTTTAAAAAGGAATTAAACAATAGTATTGCAGAAGCGAGAGAGCTGAAGCTCGAACTTCAAAAAATTAAAAATGACTTGTTAAATAAAAAATCAACAGATTGGGAAGATAAAAATAGGTTGGAAAATTTTCTAAAAAAGCAACAAACTTTTGAAAATAAAATTTCTCAACTCGTTAACCAAAACAAATCCAACTCAAAAGAGCTTGACCAGTTTAATGAAAAAAGCAAAGAGTTGGTTGAAAAAACAGAGCTTTTAAATAAGCTATTTGACGAATTGATGAATGAGGAAATGAAAAAGTTATATGAAGAGTTGCAAAAACTATTAAATGAGATGGATAAAGACAAGTTGTTAGACAAAATGGAGGACATGGAGCTAAATCAAGAGGATTTGTTAAAAGAGCTGGATCGGTCTTTAGAGCAATATAAACAGCTAGAGTTTGAGCAAAATTTTGAAAAAATTACTGAGTCTTTGAAAAAATTAGCAGAAGAACAAAAATCTCTTTCAGAAAAAACGAAAGAAAAATCAGAAAATAATTTTCAATTAAATAAAAAAGAGGAACAGCTAAAAGAAAAATTCAACTCTATTCAAAAAGAACTAGATGATTTAGAAGAAATAAATAATGAATTGGAATACAAGAATGACCTTCCTGAAATGAATTCAGAAGAAGAACAGGTAAACGAAGACATGAAGAAAAGCATGGATGAACTAGAAAATAATAACAATAAAAAATCTAGCCAATCTCAAAAAAATGCAGCTGAAAAAATGAAGGAAATGGCTTCAAAAATGGAAGCCTCTCAAATGGAAATGCAGTCTAAAAGTATGGAACTGGATATGAAGGCATTAAGACAGCTATTAGAAAACCTTGTGCAGTTTTCATTTGATCAAGAAAGCATTATTAACAACCTTAAAAGCTTAAGTACTAGAGATCCTAAGTATGTTAAGCTAGGGCAACACCAACAAAAACTACAAGAAGATGTTAAAGTTATTGAAGACTCCCTTTTTGCCCTGAGTAAACGCGTTCCTTTTTTAGGTCCACATGTCAATCAAGAAGTCTTATCTATAAAAAACCACCTTGATCAGTCATTGAAAAATATTACTGAAAGAAAAACAGCAATGGCTAATGCTAATCAGCAGTATGTTATGACTTCAATAAATAACCTAGCGCTTATTCTTGATGATGTACAAAAGCAAATGCAGAACTCAATGCCTGGAACAGGACAATGTAATAAACCTGGTGGTAGTGGAAAAAAGCCAAGTCCAGACATGAAAAAAATGAGGGAAAAAATGAAAAGCCAGCTTGAAGAAATGAAAAAGCTTATAAATAAAGGAGATAAGCCTGGGGGTAAAAAGCCTGGGGAATCAAATTCTCCTGGAACAAATGAATCACTTGCAAGGTTAGCTGCTCAACAAGCTGCCTTAAAAAAACAAATTAGAGAGCTGTCTCAGTCGTTAAATGAAGATGGCTCATCAATGGGTAATGGCTTAAAAGAAATAATAAAGGAATTGGAAAAATTAGAAAACGATGTTATTAATAACAATATTAATATCGAAACCATCAATAGACAAAAAAACATAATGGTTAAGATGTTAGAACATGAAAAAGCAATGAGAGAACAAGAAAAAGACAATAAAAGAGAGTCTAATGAAATAAAAGAACAAGAATATAGTAACCCTAATCAATTTCTTGAGTATAAAAGGAAAAAAGAAAAAGAAGTAGAATTACTTAAAACGATACCACCATCGTTAAGGCCTTATTATAAAAACAAGGTAAATGATTATTTTAATATTATCCAATAACAAATTATGGTATTAGAATTACAACCAGTTATGCAGAAAATAAAAATTCCCTCTAAATCAGAAAACATACATTTAGTCGAAAAATTAGTAGATGATGTTTGTGCAGAAGTAGGGATTCATGAAGAAAAATATGGCAATATTCTTATCGCCCTTACAGAGGCTGTTAATAATGCGATTCATCATGGTAATGATTTAGATCCTAATAAAGATACTGTTATTCAGTGTAACCAAGATGAGGAAAAGCTCACCTTTGTGATTAAAGACGAAGGTCCTGGGTTTGATTTTAATAATTTACCCGACCCTACTGACCCTAAGAACATAGAGAAGCCTGACGGTAGGGGAATCTATTTAATGAAGCATTTATCCGATGAATTAACATTTGAAGAAAACGGAAGCAGTGTTGAGCTTATGTTTGACCTTGCCGCTAATTAATCTCATTATTTTCTTCTAAAATGCCTGTATATTTTCATACTGAAGGTGTTTCTTTTGTCTTTAAAAACAAAAAAGCTGTTTCTTCTTGGCTTAGCTCTGTCGTTAAATCATTTAAACAGGAAGTCGGCACTTTAAATTTTATTTTTTGTACTGACGAATATCTTCTAACAATAAATAAATCCTATTTAAATCACAATCATTATACAGATATTATCACTTTTGATTATTGTGAGGAAAATAAAGTCTCTGGCGATTTATTTATCTCAATAGAAAGGGTTAAAGAATATTCATTAAAAAATAATATCGAATTTAATAATGAAATACATCGTGTAATTGTTCATGGTGTTTTACATTTGTGCGGATTAAATGACAAAACAGAGAGGGAGAAAGAAAAAATGCGCGCACAAGAAAATAAATTTTTAGCTTTGTTTTTTTCTTAACTTATTGATTTTAAGTTGTTTATGTTTGTTCCACGTGAAACATGAGTTTTTTAAATACATATGATGTTATTGTAGTTGGGGCTGGCCATGCTGGCAATGAAGCAGCTTCGGCTGCAGCTAATTTAGGGTCAAAAGTACTATTGATCACCATGAATATGGAAACTATTGGTCAAATGAGCTGTAATCCAGCAATAGGTGGTATTGCTAAAGGTCAAATAGTACGTGAGATAGACGCATTAGGTGGGTATACGGGTGTTATTACGGATTTAAGTGCTATCCAATTTAAAATGTTAAATCTATCAAAGGGGCCTGCTATGTGGAGTCCGCGGGCACAATGTGATCGATCTTTGTTTAGTAAAAAATGGAGAGAAACATTAGAAGCTAATGAAAATATAGATTTTTGGCAGGACTTAGTTACTGAAGTGCTAATTAATAACGATAAAGCTGTTGGTGTTAAAACAGCAATGGGAGTAACTATAAAGAGTAAATCAGTTATTCTTAATAGTGGTACTTTCTTGAATGGCACTATACATATAGGAGAAAAGCAATTTGGGGGTGGGAGAATGGGTGAGAAATCTTCGTTTGGAATTACAGAACAATTGAAAGAAATTGGGTTTGAAGCTGGTAGAATGAAAACCGGAACTCCACCTAGAGTAGATGGTAGGTCTATCAATTTTTCTAAAATGGAAGAACAGCCAGGAGATTTAAATCCGGGGAAGTTTTCGTATTCTAACAAAACAACCTTTTTAGAAGAACAAAAAAGTTGCTTTATAACCTATACGAATAATACCACACATGATATCTTAAAAAGTGGTTTTGATAAAAGCCCAATGTTTAATGGCGCCATTAAATCTGTAGGTCCGAGATATTGCCCATCAATAGAAGATAAAATTTCAAGGTTTAGCCATAGATCACGACATCAAATATTTGCTGAACCCGAAGGTTGGAACACTATTGAGTATTATATTAATGGGTTTTCAAGTAGCTTACCGGAAGAAATTCAATTAAAAGGACTACAAAGCATTCCTGGATTTGAAAAAGCTAAAATGTTTCGTCCTGGATATGCTGTAGAATATGATTTCTTTCAGCCAACTCAATTAAAAAACACACTTGAAACCAAAAAAATAAATAACTTATTTTTTAGTGGTCAAATAAATGGAACTACTGGATATGAAGAAGCGGCAGGGCAGGGGTTAATTGCTGGTATTAATGCACATTTAAAATGTGTAGAAGCTGAGCCATTTGTGCTAAATAGGGATGATGCTTATATAGGAGTACTAATCGATGATCTTATCACAAAAGGCACTAAAGAACCTTATAGAATGTTTACTTCTAGAGCTGAATTTCGAATATTATTAAGACAGGATAATGCGGACCTTCGATTAACTGAAAAGTCATATGAAATAGGGTTAGCAAAAAAAGAAAGGTTAGACAATACACTTACAAAAAAGAAAGAAACTTTAGCGTTAATTAATTATTTGAAGAAGCTATCTATTAGTCCAGAAGAAGTAAATCCGATATTAGAAGAAAATAATTCATCGTTAATAAATCAAAAAATGAAGGCTGATAAAATATTATCACGCCCGAATATAAAGCTTTCACATATTGTTGATAGAAACAATACCTTAGCTAAGCATATTAAAGAAAATATAAAGCTTAAATCAGAGGTGGCCGAACAAGCAGAAATACAAATTAAATACCTTGGTTACATAACTAGAGAAAAAGAGGTGGCAATAAAAATGAATAGGCTAGAGAATATCAAAATACCTAGTGATGTAGACTATACTAAGTTTTCTTCATTGTCAAGTGAATCTAAAGAAAAATTAACTGAAAATAAACCCGAAACACTTGGTATAGCATCAAGAATAAGTGGCATTAAACCTTCTGATATTAGTGTTTTAATGGTTTATTTGGGTAGATAATTTCACGTGGAACATCAATATAATATTAAAAATAACTGTCCTTTTTGTGACCATACAGAGTCTAAACACTTTATTAGTGCAATTGACCATAATGTAAGTTATGATTCATTTAATATTACAGCGTGTAATAACTGCGGCCTTAAGTTTACAAACCCAAGGATTAAAGAAGAAAAAATAGGTGATTATTATAACTCCGAAGATTATATCTCACACTCAAACACCAATAAGGGGTTTATAAATAAAGTATATCATCTAGTTAGAAAACATCAAATAAAGCAAAAAGAAAAGCTTATCTCTAAAATATGTGAAAATAAAACATTATTAGATTTCGGGTGTGGCACTGGTGATTTTATAAATTACTGTAAAAATAAAAAATGGAGTGTTTCAGGACTAGAGCCTGATGAAAAAGCAAGGAAATATGCAGAAAATAATTTTCAATTAACTATATATCCTAGTTTAAAATCAATTAAAAACAATACTGTAGACATAGTTACTATGTGGCATTCATTAGAACATGTATATAACTTAAAAGAGGACCTTAAAAGCATCAGCCAGCTTATCAATAAAAATGGACACTTAATAATTGCTGTACCGAATAGTGATTCATTTGATGCAAAATATTATAAAAAATATTGGGCAGCTTATGATCTACCTATTCATTTATATCATTTTAATAAAAAAAACATTTATGATATTGCTAAAGCCTTTGGATTTACGGTAATTAAGATTAAACCTTTAATCTTTGACTCATTTTATATTAGCATGCTAAGTGAGAAGAAAAAAAATGGCTCTGTTTTAAAGGGGGTTGTTATGGGCTTGTTTTCAAATATCAATGCTCTAAAGTCCACCAATCATTCTAGTTTGATATATGTTTTAAGGAAAAACTAATTTAGGTACTTTTTGAGGGCATAAAACAATCATTTCTGTGTATAGGTATTTAAATTAAGAGAACGTTGCTTAAATCGCAGCTGAATTAACTTCTGTAAACCACTGTAAATCAACGCATTAGGTCTGAGAGTATTTTTATCTCTACTTTTGGCGCTATCTTTTCATATAAAATATGATACATAGCTTTAGCTATTGGTGCATTAATTGAGTGTTTGTTATTTAAAACCTCAATGCATTTTGTTGCATAATATCCTTCAGCTACCATTTTCATTTCCATTTGACTAGCTTTAACAGAATATCCCTTTCCAATCATAACACCAAATCTTCTATTTCTGCTATGCTGAGAATAGGCAGTAACCAAAAGGTCTCCTAAATAAGCGGTATCTACTATGTTATTAGAATTAGGATAAATATTATTTACTATAAATTCTAATTCTCTTATACAATTAGAAATAAGTACAGCTATATAGTTATCTCCATATCCTAAACCACTACAGATACCTGCAGCCACGGCATAAACATTTTTCAAAACAGATGATAGCTCAACGCCTTGAAGATCATCACTTACGGTTGCTTTGATATATCTACTTTTTATAATATCGGCTATTTTATTTGCCTGATCTAAATCTGTACATGCAACAGTTAAAAAGCTTAGTTTTTCCATAGCCACTTCTTCTGCGTGGCAAGGACCAGATATTATCAATAACTTTTCTAATTTAATTTTAAATTGGTCACGAAAATAAATAGCAGGTAATTGATTGGTTTGAGGAATAATTCCTTTTACTGCAGATATTATTAGTTTATTAACTAAGTCTTTGTTTTCAATTTTTTTAAATATCTCATGTATGAATGCAGATGGTGTTGCGATAATAAGAACATCCGAAGAATCTATTAACTCTTTAATATTATCTGTTAATAATAAGTTGCTAGGTTTGATTGAAACTGAACTTAAATATTTTGGGTTTTTGTTGTGTTTTGATATATGATGGGTTTGATCTACAGACCTCATCCACCAATTAATGTGTTGGTTGTTTTCTTGTAAAATCTTAACAAGTGCGGTTGCCCAGCTACCTCCACCAATAATTCCAAATTTATATGACATTTATTATTGCTTTATAAGTTCACAAACCTTATTAAATGAAATTTTTAGCCATTCAGTGTAAACTGAAGGATTGTTGTTTATGTCGATTAATAATTGATCTGGATCAATGTATTTATATTCAACTGCTTCTTCAGGGTTTAAAACTGGTTTATTATCTGAAACGCCAAAAAAAACTTGGTCAAGTTCGTGTTCTATAAGATTATTATCAAGATGTGCCTTGTAAATAAAAGAAAAAGCTTCTTCCAAGTTGCAAGTAATTCCCATTTCTTCTTTTAATCTTCTAATAGCTGCACTTTGGAAAGATTCATTTTTTCTTGGATGGCTACAACAAGTATTTGTCCATAATCCTCCTGAATGATATTTTTCATGAGCTCTTTTTTGTAATAATATTTGACCCTTAGTATTAAAAATAAAAACTGAAAAAGCTCTATGCAATAAGCCTTTTTCGTGAGCTTCTATTTTCTCCATATAACCCTGAATTTCATTATTAGTATTTACTAATATTACTTCTTCCATTATTTAATTCTTTTTTCTCTATTTACAAGTTCCCAAGCTGTTAAAAAAACGTATTGCGCTGTTTTTTCAAGTTTTTCAAAATTAATTTTTTCTACATCATCTGTTGGTTTATGATAATCCTTATGAATTCCGCTAAAATAAAAGATTACTGGTATGCCATTTTTTGCAAAATTATAATGATCGGAACGATAATAAAAATGGTTTGGATCGTTTTCGCTGTTGAAGGTATAGTCTAAATCGAATCCTATATGGTCTTTATTAACTTGTTCACTTAAGTAATGTAAATCCTTACTTATACGGTCAGATCCTATTAAATATATATAGTTAATATCATGATGAACAGTGTCAATCCTTCCAACCATATCAATATTTAAATTTGCTATTGTGTTTTCAAGAGGAAAAATTGGGTTGTCTGTATAATATTTAGAACCGAACAGTCCTTTTTCTTCGCCCGAAACCGCTAAAAATAAAACACTTCTTTTTGGGATATAACCATCATTGTATGCTTTTTGAAATGCTTTTGCTATAGACATTAAACTAACTGTACCCGAACCATCATCGTCAGCGCCATTACATACCTGTCCATTATCAAAACCTAAATGATCGTAATGTGCTGATATTACTACCAACTCATCTGTTTTTCCTTTAATAAATCCTAAAACATTTTCAGCCGTAGCTTCATATGAAATGTCTATATCAATATCTATAGAAAGTTCTTTATTATTTATAAACTTTTCATGCGTTTCTTTTGAAATACATATATAGGGTATTAAATTACTTTTTAATCTAGCATTAAAATGCATTTTCATTTCTGGATACAATAAATAAGGTTTTAATACTTCTAATGATTGCTTGTAATTCTTTTTTATGCAAATAACACCTACCGCTCCTTTTTCTTTTGCTAATTGCACTTTTTTCCTCCAAGATTCCAAGCTGTTTGTTGGGTCAATGTTATTTGGAATATCTTCATTTATTAATACTATTTTACCGTTTACATTTTTACCTTTATAGTCATCATATTCTTCTGTTGATATACCATACAAAACATCAATAAGTTCTTTGTTTTTTAAAGCCGTATCATTTGTAGACCCAATAACATAAAAATGATCTATAATTTCTAAATCCTCATTATTAATCTTAATACCTATTCTTTTATAATCAGTAACACTTACATTAAATTGTTGGTAATAAGAATCTTTTATGGGTGAGGAAATTCCATTTGAAATAAAAAAATCTTTTATGTATTTAGCAGCTTTTTTTTGACCCTCTTTAGTTGTCTCTCTTCCTTCATATTCATCCGAAGACAATACAGTTAAGTTGTCTTTTAAGTCCTTTTTGTTAATGTGTTTTAGGTATTTTTTAGCTAAAAAAATATCTGATTGAATAACTGCTATACTTGTGTCCTTAAAAAGACTACATGAAAAAGCTATAGTGAAAACACTAATTAATAATAAATATTTTTTAGCCACAGTTAATTTTGTTTACTCTATTTAAATGTCTACCACCTTCAAAAGAAGAAGATAGAAAAGAACTAATTATCGCTTTAGCTTCATCAAATGAAACAAATCTTGCCGGTAAAGAAACAATATTAGCGTCATTATGGTTTCTGGCTAAAGCGGCTATTTCGCTATTCCAACATAATGCCGCTCTTATGTTTTTATGTTTATTAGCCGCCATACTTATACCATTACCGCTTCCACAAATTAAAATACCTAATTCTGTTTCTTTTTTTAAAATTGAATTTACAAGTTTGTGTGCGTAATCTGGATAGTCAACCCTATTATTATCCTTAGGACCAACATCTATAACTACATAATTTTGGTTCTCTAAATAATTAATTAACATGCTTTTCAATTCAAATCCAGCGTGATCAGACCCAATGCTTAATTTCATATACTTTTTTTAACATTAAAAGAAATAATAATAATGAAAAAGTGTTCATTACTTATAAAACTTTTATTTTGAATTTATATATCTTTTTTTCATTAACATTTAATTTGTGATTAAGTGCTTTTTTTATTGCTTTTTATACTTAATTATTTAACCAAATATTAACTATTATTACAGTTTGTTTTTAAATGAAAATATTCACTAAATTATATTAATATTATTATTTAAAATTGTTAACAACATGTATAATAAAATTAAAAATCAACTAGTTAGTATCATTTTTGATGTTAATTAAATGTTATTATCTATTTATAAATGACTTTGACAAAAAAAATAAGAATTAGTTATACATATTTTCAACAAGCTAATAATAAGCATAAAATATTTATTTTAATTTATTTATTTATAATAATGTTTGTTCATAATACATATTCTCAAATAAATGAAAATGGATTTAATGTTTTTTATTATGAAAATGGTGTGAAGAGCAGTGAAGGTTATTTAAAAAATGGAAAACCAGATGGATTTTGGAAAACTTATTATGAAAATGGTGTTTTAAAAACAGAAGGAAAAAGAACAGAGTTTTTATTAGATAGTATATGGGTGTTTTATTATGAAAATAGTTTAGTACATCAAAAAATAGCATATAAAAAGAATGAAAGAAATGGGTTATTAACTATTTATAACAATAAAGGAGCTTTATTAGAAGAAACCACTTACAAGGATGATGAGAAAAATGGAAAATCAATAATATATCAACCTATTGATTCAGGATATCAATCGTATAAAATTCAGGATCTTATTTATAAAAATGATCTACAACAAGATATTTCATATGAATACGACCAATCTGGAAGGATCATAACTATAACGGAATACAATAAAGGAATTTTAAAAAACAAAGACATCATAAATAGACATGATATTAATGGTGAAAAAAATGGAAAATGGGTAGAGTTTTTTCCAGACGGGAAAATAAAATGGGAGGGTAAATATTATCATGGAATTTTAAATGGAAACATTAAGACATTTAATAAAAACGGAGGAATAGAATCATTGGAATATTATGAAAATGGTGATATTATAGAAGAAAGACAAAAAGTTAATTTTGAATTAGAAAAAGAAATAAATAACGATGGAACCATTACATATGGTATTATAGCAGATAATAAAAAACAAGGCACATTTAGAAGATATGATAGTACAGGGAGTTTAATAGATTGTATTAATTATAAAAATGATATTAAATTATCAAATGGAATTGTTGATTCATTAAATTTAAAACAAGGAGAATGGAAATATTATTATAAAAATGGTGAAATTAAAGCTGTTGGATCTTTTAATAATGATTTATTAATTGGTAAATGGATATATTATCATTTAAATAAAGAACTGCAGCAAATAGGTGTGTATGAAAATGGAAAACCAGAAGGTGTTTGGAAATGGTATTATAAAAACAAACAACTACATAGAATAGAAACCTTTGTAAAAGGTAAAGAAGAAGGGGAGATTATTGAATATGATTCATTAGGTATTGTTATTACTAAAGGAAATTATATAAATGGAATTAAAGATGGATCATGGTATTATTTTATTAATGATTTTATTGAGGAAGGCTATTATATAGATGGAGAAAAACAAGGGGAATGGATTACAAAATATATGAATGGAAATACTTCTTTTAAGGGTAAATATATTAATGGTATTCCTGATGAAAAACATATATATTATCATCAAAATGGAAAGGTGAAATTATCTGGAAAATATTCTAATGGACAAAAAGAAGGGGAATGGAAAAAATTTAATGAAAACGGAGAGCTTTTATTATCTATTCAGTATAAAAGAGGAGAGGAATTTAAAATAGATGGCGTTAGAATTAAAAAATAAATAAATGTTAGAAGAATATTTTAATTTAATATTTCAAAATAGAAAAAATGCATTTTGTTTAATTAAGGAAAGTGATTATAGAATTATTACATGTAATAATTCTTTCTTTGAATTTTTAAAAAATAAATATTCAAGCAAAAACGAAATAATAAAGGAATATTATTTTAATCTTAATATACATTATGAACTTGATGTTGATAAATTTAAAAAGCAATCTAAAAACAAAAATGAATGGCAAAAAACCATTTATTTTATTAAAGACAAAAAAAAAGTTTCTCCATATAAATTAAAGGTTAATAATTTTATATTTAATAAAGAGAGGTTTTTAATTTTTGAGATTATTAGTCAGAAAAAAAAGAAAATTAATGAGGCAATAAAAGAATTAGAAATTGAGATTTTACAGCATTTACAAACTCAAACAAAATTAAGACAAACCCAAGAGTTTATTAGAAGTTTAATTGACAGCTCATTAGATATGATAATGGCATCAGATATTGCTGAAAAAATTACTCAAGTTAGCCCTTCAGCTTGTAATATTTTTGGATATAAAAGAGAAGAACTTATAGGGTCAAGGATCGATATTTTATATGATAATACTGAAGATTATTCATTTATTCAAAAAGAACTTAATTCTAAAGGTTATTATATTGGAGAGGTAACTAATAAAAGAAAAAATGGAGATGTTTTTACAGCTTATTTAACAGCTTCTCCAATTAGAAATGAAACAGGTGAGCTATTAGGTTACATGGGTATTTCTAGAGATATTACAGAAATTAAGAAAGCAGAAATAGCATTAAAACAAAGCGAGGAAAGGTATAGGTTATTAGTTGAGAACTCTACAGATATAATTTATAAAACTGACAAAAAAGGGTATTATAAGTTTGTTAATCAAGCTTTTATTAAAACTACTAAGTATAATAATAACGAAATACTTTCAATGAATTGTATGGATCTTGTTCCTAAGGAACATAGAGAGAAGGTGAGAAGTTTTTATTTAAATCAAATAGATAAAAGAAAATCTATAGAACAATTTGAAGTACCTGTAATTACAAAAGACAAAAAAATTATTTGGGTAAATCAATTATCTAGAGTAGAAAAAAATGATGATGGTAAAATAAGTGGTTTTACTTTTACTGCTAGAGATGTTACAGAAAAAAGAGAGGCAGAAATAGCATTAAAAAGCAGCGAGGAAAGGTATAGGGGTTTGTTTTATAATCTAACAGATGCTATTATACTTGTTAATGAAAAAAATGACATTTTAGATATGAACCCAGCTTCTTATAAGTTATTTGGTTTAAATAATAAAAGCAAAAAAGAACTAAACCTATATGACTTTATTTCAAAAAAGGATATTCCTAATGCGAAAACAAAATCCAAACAATTACGTGAAAACGGAGAGGTGAAAAATTTTGAAGTAAACATTATTGACGCAAAAGGAAAACATAAAACAGTAGAGCTGTCTAGTAATGCAGTTTATGTAGAGGGTAAATTCAAAGGATCAAGAGATATATTAAGGGATATTACAGAAAAGAAAATAACTAACAACGAACTAGTTCAATCTTTAAAAGAAAAAGAAGTTTTATTAAAAGAAGTTCATCACAGGGTTAAAAATAATCTTCAGGTTATATCTAGCATCTTAAATTTACAGTCAACTTATATAAATGATGAAAAGACACTAAGTATTCTTAGAGAAAGCCAGAATCGTGTGAAATCCATGTCATTTATACATGAAAGTTTATATAGAACAAAAGATTTTAACAATATAGATTTTTCAGAATATATTGAAAGACTATCTAAAAACATGGTTTACTCTTATCAATATTCTAAAAATAGAATTTTATTAAAGTTAGATATAGATAAAGTTTTTTTATCACTAGATATTTCAATACCCTGCGGATTAATAATAAATGAACTATTATCTAATGCATTAAAGTATGCGTTTCCTGAAAACAAAAAAGGAAAAATTCTCATTAGTGTTAAAGAAGCTAAAAAAACAAGAATTGAAATTAAAGTAGAGGATGATGGTGTTGGATTTCCTAAAGACATAGATATTAAAAAAGGAGAATCATTAGGAATGTTATTGGTCAATACTTTGGTTGAGCAAATAGACGGAAATATTAAAGTTAGAAGTAAAGAAGGAACAAAATATTTAATTACATTTGATAGATAATCTTTTCAAATTAATAGATAAATACCGTATATTAAGGTATTAATAAATAATAAGGTTTAATGGGTAAAGTGAACGTTTTAATTGTAGAGGATGAAAATATTGTTGCTAAAGACATACAGTTTAGTCTCAAGAAGTTAGGTTATAATGTTTTAGGTATTGAAAAAACAGGAGAAGATGCAATTAAATCAGCTATTCATAAAAAACCAGATATTATAATAATGGACATAATGCTCAAAGGAGACATTACAGGAATTGAGGCTTCTGAAAAAATAAGAGAGGAGCAAAATATACCCATTATATTTTTAACTGCTTATGCCGATGAAAGCACTTTAGCTAGAGCTAAAATAACAGAACCATATGCATATATAATTAAACCATATAAAGAAATAGATCTTCATACATCTATTGAAATGGCATTATATAAGCACAGTAAGGAATTAGAGGTACTAAAAGAAAGAGATATGCTTTATAGTATCGTTGAAAATAAAGACAACTCAGACTTTATTTTTGTTAAAAGTAAATCAAGGTTAGTAAAACTTAAAACAAAAGACATTTTCTTTATTGAAGCATTAAAAGATTATGTGGTAATTAATACGAACACTACAAGATACACGATTCATTCAACCATGAAAGACATTGAGAAAAAAATGCCATCTGATAGTTTCGTTAGAGTTCATCGTTCATATATAGTTAACCTTCATAAAATCTTTGAAATAGAATCACCAAATTTAATTTTAGAACAAAACAATAAAATTATTCCTATTGGGGGATCTTATAGAGAAGACCTTCTCGGTCGGATTAATTTAATTTAATGAGGCTATTTTTACTTCTATTACTTTTTCTACAAATATTTTCATTTACATTCTCCCAGTCATGGGAGTATAATATAGATAAAGATTATGTATATAAGCTAAGAGATAAGTGGGGTGATACACAAAAGTACATAGCTAAGTTTACTGTTTATAATGACAGCATTACGTATTTTAAGGAAGCGAAGGGAGAAAAAGATAATTGGACTCAAGTTGCTTTTCCTGATGATTTCACATTAATTAAAGGAGTAAACAATAAGAGTTATCCACAAGTTCTTACAGTAAAAGGTGAAGTCCTTAGAGAGGTTATATTTATAGATACCATTAATTATTACCCCGGTCCAAAAGGTTTTTTACAATTAACTCCTTTTAACTCACAATCTCAAAAACATAATAATTACATAAATGAAACAATAATCGACTCTTATAAATGGGAAGACAGCTTAGGAACTAATTACTTCTTTAGAACAAAAAACAAAACAAAAAATTCAACACATATTTATTTTTATCATTTTATTGAACTCAAAGACCTTGTTTTAATAAGAAAGCATGTAGACTTTGTTAAAAACTGTAATAATTTATTTAATACAGATCATTTATTAGAAAGCATTCAAATTACTGATTTAAATGAAGATTATATTGCTGAAATTACATGTACCTATACCGTTGGGTGTTTAGAAAGACAAAAAAAAATACTATTATTAACAGAAGGAAAAAAGTACTTTTTAAGAGGAAACGGTGACACTAAAGAATCTTATAAAATAAGCGGTGAATTAAAACAGGAACCTGAATTTTTAAGATTTTTGCAGAAGAAATGGGAAAATGAAGCTAGTGAAAAATAAAAAAAAGATAATAATTGCTGGTCCATGCAGTGCAGAAACTAAAGAACAATTAATTACAACAGCCGAAAAGATTAATCAGAATCTTAATATTGATTATTTAAGAGCTGGTATTTGGAAACCAAGAACACGACCAAATTATTTTGAGGGAGTGGGAAAAAAAGGGTTGATGTGGTTAAAGGAAGCGGGTAAGAAAATTAATAAACCAGTTATTACGGAAGTAGCAAGTACGGCCCATGTAGAAGCTGCGCTTAAATCAGAAATTGATGCATTGTGGGTTGGGGCTAGAACTACTGTAAATCCATTCTTAACTGAAGAAATTTCAGAAGCACTGAGAGGTGTTAAAATAAATGTAGGAATTAAAAACCCGATAAATCCAGATATTAATTTATGGATAGGTGCCTATGAAAGGATGAAGCAAAAAATAAAAGGCGAAATTATTTTAATTCACAGAGGGTTTTCATATTACGGAAAAAGTGAATTTAGAAATAACCCTAATTGGGAAATACCAATAGAAATGATGAGAAACTTCCCTCACGTTTCAATGATATGCGATCCAAGTCATATATGTGGAAATACAAAACTAATACCAACAATTGCACAAAAAGCCTTTGACTTAAACATGAATGGATTAATGATAGAATCTCATATCGACCCTACTAACGCAAAAAGTGATTCTAAACAACAACTTAAACCTGTTGAATTAAGGGATATTATTATGGCATTAGTATTTAAAGATGAGTTTTCTATTGATAAAGAGTTTACAAATGCTTTGCACATTCTAAGGTCTCAAATAGATACTATGGACCAGGAAATCATTAATTTGTTTTCTCAACGTTTTAAAATGGTTGAAAAAATAGGGGCTTATAAAAAAGAAAATAAAGTAACTGTTTTCCAGCCAGAAAGGTGGAATGAAATAATTGAATCTAGAAAAAACACAGCAGATATTTTAGAAATTGATTTAAATTTTATTAAAGAATATATTGATTTAATACACAAAGAATCTATTAGACTGCAAACACAAATTGTAAACAATAAAAAAGATGTCTAGGTTATACGTTATTCCAACGCCAATAGGTAATTTAAAGGACATTACTTTAAGGGCTATAGAAATATTAAAAAGTGTTGATTACATACTTGCAGAGGATACTAGGGTTGTAAAAAAGCTGTTGAATCATTATGAAATTAACACACAGGTAAGGTCTTACCACCAACATAATGAGCATAAGATATATAAAGAAATTGCCCAACAAATGAATATAAAAAACCAGCAAGTTGGTTTAGTTTCAGATGCAGGAACTCCAGGCATTAGCGACCCTGGTTTTTTATTAATAAGAGAAGCTATTATAAATAATATAAAAGTTGTTTGTTTGCCAGGACCAACTGCTATAGTTCCCGCACTAATCCAATCTGGGTTTTCTAGCGACTGTTTTGTTTTTGATGGCTTCCTTCCTCATAAAAAAGGAAGAAAAAGTAAATTAGAAGCACTTTCAAAAGAAGAGAGGTCAGTTGTTTTATACGAATCACCACACAGGTTAATTAAATTATTGCAAGAGATTAATGAGATATATGATTCTGATAGAAAAATAGCAATTTCAAGGGAAATAAGTAAAATATATGAAGAAACAAAAATAGGTACAGCAAGTGAATTATTAGATCATTTTCTAAACAACAAACCAAAAGGAGAAATTGTAGTAGTGATTGAAAAAGCAGACAAAAAGTCACAAAAACTAAAAATAAAGATTAAAAACCCTTAAAAAAGAGACAAAAAGTCACAAAAACCTATGTTTTAGGGATTGGTACATCAATTGAAGTATGAATGGATGTAACATTAAAAATTTAGTAAAATGGAATTATTAAGAATAAATAAACAACCACTTTTTGTTAACGATTTTTTTTCAAACTTTTTTGAAAAGGAGTTTAACACTATGCCGACAAGAGAAAATATAATAGAAAAGAAAGATGAATTTATTATAGAATTATTAGTCCCAGGCATTCTAAAGAATGATCTCTCTATTGATGTTGAAGATAACCTATTAACAATAAAGCATCAATTGGATAATCAATCAAAACCAGAAGACGTGAATTATATTAAATTTGGGTTTAAAAAAGGAGCTTTTAATAAAGAATTTAAGCTACCAGAAAATATAGACTACTCTAACATATCTGCATCTTTTGAAAATGGAATTCTTGCAGTTATATTGCCTAAAAAGAAAGTTGTAAAAACAACAAAAAAAATAAAGATTAAATAAAGAAGACAAAGTCATTTAAAATTAAATCCTGCGAAAGCGGGATTTTTTTTTAATAGAGCTAGATTATTCAGTATATCAATTAATTTTGTTCTTTGAATTTTTGATATGGCTGATTATAAACATAGGGAAATAGAAGAGAAATGGCAAAAGTATTGGTTAAAACATAAAAGCAATAAAACCATTGAGGATAGTGAGAAAGAGAAATTCTATGTATTAGATATGTTTCCTTACCCGTCTGGAGCAGGACTACATGTCGGACACCCCTTAGGGTATATTGCTTCTGACATTTATGCACGTTATAAAAAACTACAAGGTTATAATGTATTACATCCTATGGGTTATGATTCTTTTGGGTTACCTGCAGAACAATATGCTATTCAAACAGGCCAACATCCATCAATAACTACTCAAACAAATATTGAGGGGGGGGCAGATAAAGATGGAAATATAATTCCTGGATACAGAAAGCAAATGGATAAAATTGGCTTTTCTTTTGATTGGGACAGAGAGGTGAGGACATCAGACCCTCAATACTACAAATGGACTCAGTGGATTTTCAAACAAATCTTCAATTCCTGGTATAACAACAAAACAGATAAGGCAGAAAAGATTGAGAGCTTAACCGAGATATTTAAAAAAGAGGGAAACGCTAATATAAATGCAGTTACGAATCATGAAGAAATATTTAGTGCTAATGATTGGAATAGCTGGTCAGAAGATAAACAACTTAATGTTTTAATGGATTATCGTTTAACCTATTTATCAGATGCCTGGGTAAATTGGTGTCCTGCTTTAGGAACAGTTTTAGCTAACGATGAAGTTAAAGATGGTTTATCTGAAAGGGGAGGGCACCCTGTAGAGCAAAAACTAATGCGTCAATGGAGCATGAGAATTACTGCTTATGCAGAACGACTATTGAAAGGCTTGGACACAGTTGATTGGACAGATTCTATTAAAGACATACAACGAAATTGGATTGGAAAATCTCAAGGCGCAGCAATTAGTTTTGAAATAGATGGCTTCAATGATAAAATAGAAGTATTCACTACTCGACCAGACACTATCTTCGGTGTTTCATTTATGGTATTGGCTCCAGAACATGAATTGGTTGCTAAAATTACTACAACAGATCAGGCTACTAAAATTGAAGCTTATCAAAAAGAGGCATCTTTAAAGTCGGAAAGAGATAGAATGAGTAATGTAAAAACCATTAGTGGTGAATTTACAGGCGCCTATGCTATTCACCCATTTACTGGAGACAGTATTCCTGTTTGGATAGGAGATTATGTGTTAGCGAGCTATGGAACTGGAGCGGTAATGTCTGTTCCTTGTGGCGATCAACGAGATTGGGATTTTGCCAATCATTTTAAAATTGATATTCCTAATATTTTTAAAGATCAAAATATTTCTGAAGCAGCATATGCTGATAAAGATGCTATTATTACGAATTCCGATTTTTTAAACGATTTAACTGTTAAAAAAGCCACTAAACTGGCTATTTACGAAATAGAAAAAAATGGTTTTGGAAAAGGAAAAACACAATACAAATTAAGAAATGCAGTATTTTCCCGTCAGCGTTATTGGGGGGAGCCCTTTCCTGTTTACTACAAAGGAGATACTCCATTTATTATAGATAATAATGAGGTGGTTGAATTGCCGGAAGTAGACAAATACCTGCCAACTTTAGATGGCGAACCACCTTTAGCAAGAGCCAATAAAGATGAATGGAACACATCTTTTGATGGCGACAGAATGGAATACAATACCATGCCAGGGTGGGCAGGTAGTAGTTGGTATTTTTTACGTTACATGGACCCTTTAAATCAAGATGAATTCGTTGCTAAGGATAAAGTCAACTATTGGGGAAATGTAGATTTATACATTGGCGGTGCCGAACACGCTACTGGGCACTTACTTTACTCAAGGTTTTGGACTAAGATTTTATACGACTTAGGCTACATTCCATTTAAAGAGCCATTTAAAAAAATGATTAATCAGGGGATGATACAAGGAAATTCTGCCTTGATTTGCAGAGACAATAAAACAGGAGAGTTTGTTTCCAAAGGAAAGATAAACGACAGAGATGAGGTGTCTTTGATTCATGTAGATATTAATTTATTAGATGGAGATAAATTAAACATAGATTATTTTAAAAAATGGAGAGTAGAATTTAAATCAGCTCAATTCATTAAAGAGGATAATGGAGATTTTATTTGTAAAAGGGAAATAGATAAAATGTCTAAATCTAAATACAATGTTCAGACTCCAGATGTATTAGTAGATCAGTACGGTGCAGACACCTTACGATGTTATGAGATGTTTTTAGGACCATTAGAGCAACATAAACCTTGGGACACACAAGGAATAACAGGCGTATATGGTTTTATTAAGAAATTTTGGAAACTATTTCATGATAACAATGGAGTTAACACTTCCAATGATCAACCAACTAATGAAGAATATAAAGTATTACATAAAGCCATTAAAAAAGTAACTGAAGACCTTAAACGATATTCATTTAATACTCCTGTTTCTACATTTATGATCTGTGTTAATGAGCTAACAGCACTAAAGTGTAATAAAAAGGAAATTTTAAAAGAGCTTTGTATTTTAATTAATCCATATGCCCCGCATATTACAGAAGAATTATGGGAAAAACTAGGTTGTTCGTCATCTATTAGCACAAGCAAGTGGCCAAGCTATAATGCTGAATATTTAACTGAAAATGAATTTGAATACCCGGTTTCTTTTAATGGAAAAATGAGATTTAAAATTAAGTTACCATTAAGTTTATCAAATGAAGAAATAGAGCAAATAGTATTAAAGCATGAAAAAACAGCAAAATATCTAGAAGGATCTCAACCAAAAAAAGTAATAATAGTTCCTAAAAGGATTGTTAATATTGTTGTGTAGGTCAATACCCAAGCTCCTTCATATGAATGCTAAAAGTAAAGATTTCCTTCATTCTATAATTATAGTATGTAAATAATAGTTTTTTATCCTCGTTCTCACCCTGGATAATACATTTCCCATAATTATGTTTAGTAATAAATGAGCCAGGCATCCTTTCTTTAAGGTCTCCTTCTGGCCCCCAGCCCCTAAATTTTGGTCTTGGACTTGATAAAGCAGAACAAGTGACATCATAAATAGGGTAGGGATAATTAAGGTCTTCTACCTGAACTTCAGAATGATGTCTATCTCCAGATAAAAAGAGAATTCCGGGTATTTTATTTTCTTTAATAAAATTAAAAAGGGTATTACGCTCATTAGGAAAATCGTAATAGGACTCATGTCCTTTTACTTGATTTATCACCTGATTACTAATAATAATAAATTTAAAAGTAGCAGTAGAACTTAATAGCTCCTTTTTTAACCAATCAAGCTGCTTTAAACCTAATAAGGAGGAGCCATTATTATTTCTAAACGTCCTGCTATCTGTCATAAAAAACTCAGCATCTCCTTTTCTAAATGAATAATAAATGCCTTTGTCATTAACAGGGTTAGGGTTGGGCCAGAAATTTAAAAAGGCATTGGTGGTAAGTGTTGAATTTTTAAAAGAGCCATCACTATTATTTGGTCCAAAATCATGATCATCCCAAGTACTATAATGCGGGATGTTTGACGATAAAAAGACATTAAGATCTTTATCTTTTCTTACACCTAAATATCTTCGATAGATACTGAACTTATTTTTAAGGTCATGATTAAGGGTAAGATATAGATTGTCGCCCATCCAAATCATATAATCTGCATTTTCCTTAGCCATGTTCTTATATATTTTTGTCATGTTCCAAGGCCTGTACCCTTTAGAAAATCCCTTTCCTATATAAGCACAGGAACCAAATAAAAAAGAATTATTCTTAGTAAGAACAGTAAAATTATAATTAAAGGATATTTCATTATTTAACATTAATCCATAATGTAGAGAAGAAGACCCATGATGTGAAAAAGTGATTGTATACTTAAAGGCTTTTAATTTTTTATAATATTTATTAACTATTGAATCTTCTTTAATGAGAACTTGATTAAATTTCACCATTGAATTATTATCAATAATTGATAGATCAGTTACATTTTTTACTAGTATCCAAAAAGTCACCGAAGAGTCTGTAGTTTCACCCTGTATAGGGCCAGCTATTATTTTTTGAGATAAGTTGTTATTTACAAAAAATAATTGGCAGATTAATAACGTAATATGGATAAATCTAGGCCTCACTGCTTTTTTTATTAAAAAACTGAAAATCCTCATCTCGAACAATTCTTTTATAAAAAATAATAATTAAGAATACACTAACAGAAATAGCGCTATCAGCAACATTAAAGATAGGTGGAAAAACTTCATTTCCACTTAAACCAAATGGCATCCAAGAGGGCCAATTAAAGTCTAAATGGATCATGTCTACTACGTGTCCCATCATAAAAGGAGCATAGCCACCATTTTCAGGCAGAAAAACAGCCATTTCATTGAAGGTGCTTTCAGAAAACAAAATTCCGTAAAAAGCACTATCAATTATATTACCTAAAGCTCCTGCAAAAACTAAAGAAATACAGATAATAAAAAAAGGATGTGCTTGAGTCCTAATTAGCCTTCTAATGTAAAGGCCAATAAAAATTACAGCAATAATCCTAAAGCTACTTAATATTATTTTCCCCCATATTGCGCCCTCATCACCAAGGGTCCAACCAAAAGCCATTCCGGGATTTTCAATGAACTGGATTTTCACAATCCACCACTCGCTAATCACTGAATTTCCAGTAGATAATACATAAGAGGATTTAATCCACAACTTGACGAGTTGATCTAAAATTAGTACACTAAAGATCGTTATTAGAGAATTTCGCACAAGAACTATAGAAAGAGGCTAATTTTGGGCTTTTTTTGCCTCTATACTAAGTGTAGCATGAGGGACAAGTTTAAGCCTATCTTTGTTGATCAATTTTCCAGTTACCCTACAAACACCGTAAGATTTATTATTAATTCGAACAAGAGCGTTTTCAAGGTTTTTAATGAATTTTTCTTGCCTTGCAGCTAGTTGAGCCATTTCTTCTCTCATTAGGGTTTCAGAGCCATCTTCCATCATATTGAAAGACCTTCCTGTATCATCTGTTCCTTGATCATCTTTATGTGATAAGGATCCTTTTAATAAAAGCAAATCTTCCTTTGCCTCTTTAAGCTTGCTATCGATTATTTTTTTAAATTCATCTAGTTCACGGTCGCTATATCTATTTTTTCCCATGATATGTTATTTTAATTTATTTTTGAAATGGAACATTCGGCTAGTAACCCATTTCCTAATTCCATATCTACCGGCTTATCAGAAATAGTATTTACTATTTCAAGAGACTCCGCCAGTGTTTCTGAGCAAATATAATTTAAATTGTTATTTATTGCTCTATTAATTTTATTGTTTGACATAATACGAATATTTATTCTGTCAGTTACATTAAAACCATAGTCTTTTCTTAAGTTCTGTATTCGATTCACAAAATCCCTTGCTATGCCTTCGTTAATTAATTCATCAGTAATTTGAATATCTAGCGCAACAGTTATATCATTATCTGAAGACACTAAAAACCCAGGGATATCAGCTGTTTGTATTTCAAAATCCGAAAACAATAATTCTATTTCTTCCCCATTGACATCACCGCTCCATGATTTCTTGTTTTCAAGGGTGTTTATTTCATCATCCCCCCAAGTATTGATCATAGAAGAAATTGCCTTCATGTGTTTGCCGTACTTAGGACCTATAGTTTTAAAATTAGGTTTTACTTTTTTCTTGATAACATTCGAATCTGATGTTAAAACCTCTAATTCTTTAACATTTAATTCAGAGAGAATCAGAGACTTAACGCTAATTAATTGTTTTTTAAAGTTATCATTTATCGCAGGAACCATTATTTTTTGTAGTGGCTGGCGCACTTTAATTTTTTCTTTTTTCCTAAGTCCTAAAACCAAAGAGCATACCCTTTGAGCAATCTCCATTCGTTCTTCTAAATCAAGATTAATAATTTCTGCGTTATATTTAGGAAAACTTGAAAGGTGAACAGATTTAACTTTATGCTTTTTAGTAACTGAAATAAGGTCCCTGAATAAACGGTCGCTAAAAAATGGAGCAATTGGTGACGAAAGACGAGCAATTGCTTCCAAACAGGTATAGAGTGTTTGATAAGCAGAAAGCTTGTCATTTGTAAATTCACCTTTCCAAAACCGCCTTCTACATAAACGAACATACCAATTACTTAATTGATCAATAACAAAAAGCTGAATGAACCTACCTGCTTTTGTAGGTTCGTAGTTCTCAAATGAATGATCAACATTTTTAATTAAGGAGTTTAATTTAGATAAGATCCAACGATCAATTTCAGGTCGGTCATTTAAAGGGATTTCTTTTTCATTATATTGAAATTCATCAAGGTTAGCATACAATGCAAAAAAACCATAAGTATTATAAAGTGTTCCAAAGAATTTTCTTTGGACCTCAGTAATTCCATCTAAATTAAACCTTAAGTTGTCCCAGGGTTGTGCATTTGTAAGCATATACCATCTTGTAGCATCAGGACCGTATTTTTCTAATGTTTCAAAAGGGTCAACAACATTGCCAACTCTTTTAGACATTTTTTGGCCAGACTTATCCAAAACTAAGCCATTAGAAACAACATTTTTATATGCTTCAGAATTAAAGCACATTGCAGAGATAGCGTGCAGGGTGTAAAACCAACCTCTAGTTTGATCTACACCTTCAGCAATAAAATCTGCAGGATATGTTTTATAACCATCTATAAGTTCTTTGTTTTCAAAGGGGTAATGCCATTGAGCATAAGGCATTGATCCTGAATCAAACCAAACATCTATTAGATCAGATTCTCTTTTCATTGGTTTACCTGATTCTGAAACTAAGGTTATTTCATCAACATAATTTTTATGAAGGTCAACAACCGAGTAATTCTTTTCAGTCATATCTCCAATAACAAAGTCAGATAAAGGGTTCTTTTTCATAAACCCTGAAGAAACCGCTTTTTCGCATTCATTTTTTAACTGCTCAATTGATGATATACATATTTCTTCTGTTCCATCTTCGGATCTCCATATAGGAATAGGAGTTCCCCAAAATCGAGACCTAGACAAATTCCAGTCATTTGCATTTTCTAGCCAATTACCAAATCTACCAGTTCCTGTGCTTTTAGGTTTCCAATTAATTTTTTTATTAAGTGCTATGAATTTCTCTTTTTCTTGAGTTACTTTAATAAACCAAGAATCTAAAGGGTAATACAATATAGGCTTATCTGTTCTCCAACAATGTGGATAGCTATGCTCATATTTTGCAACATTAAATGCCTTGTTTTCTTCTTTTAGTTGGATAGCGATTTCAACGTCAATTGATTTTTCGGGAATTTCTTCTTTTGAATAAAACTCATTTTTAACATATTTACCAGCATGTTTACCCATTTCTGGCCTAAATTTTCCTTGCAGATCAACAAGAGGCACTTTGTTACCTAATTTATCTATCACAAGCATAGCAGGCACATTGGCTTCTTTAGCGACTAAGGCATCGTCTTGGCCAAAAGTTGGGGCAATATGCACGATTCCAGTTCCGTCATCAGTGGTAACAAAATTTCCAGGGATAACTTTAAATGCATTTTCTGAATTTTCAGCAGGTTGAGCAAAAGGTAATAATTGCTCGTACTTAATTCCTATTAAGGCACTTCCAATTATTTCTTGTTCTACGAAGTAGGGTATTTTCTTTTCCCCTTCTTCTAAAAGAACCATTTTACTTTCATTTACAGGATAAAAATTCCCATTGAAAATAGTTGACACCAAGCTTTTGGCTAATACAAGGTTAACAGGTGTTTTTGTATATTGATTAAATGTTTTTACTAATACGTATTCAATTTTGGGCCCTATAGCTAATGCAGTATTAGAGGGCAGTGTCCAAGGAGTTGTTGTCCAGGCCAATAAATAAGTATTTTCAGGAAGCAAATCATTATTTAGTACTTTGAATTGAGCAACTACAGTAGTGTCTTTAACGTTTTTGTAGCAACCAGGTTGATTGATTTCGTGTGAAGATAATCCAGTTCCAGCTGCTGGAGAATATGGTTGAATAGTATAGCCTTTGTATAATAACTTTTTATCATAAAGCCGAGATAATAACCACCAAATGGACTCCATATACTTACTTTCATAAGTAACATAAGGTTTTTCCATATCTACCCAGTAACCCATTTTTTTAGTAAGATCGTTCCAAACATCAGTATATTTCATAACGGCTTTCTTACAAGCAGCATTATAATCTTCAATAGAAATTTTCCTGCCAATATCTTCTTTTGTAATTCCTAATTCTTTTTCCACGCCCAATTCAACAGGAAGGCCATGTGTGTCCCATCCAGCTTTTCTATTGACTTGATACCCTTTAAGGGTCTTGTATCTACAAAAAACATCTTTAATAGATCTACCCATAACGTGATGTATTCCAGGCATTCCATTAGATGAGGGAGGACCTTCATAAAACACAAAAGGATTATTATTGGGTCTGCTTTTTATACTTTCTTCAAAAGTATTTTCTTGATCCCATAAAGCTTGAATTTGATCAGCTATATCAGATAAGTTTAAATTTTTGTATTCAGGATATTTTAATGACATGGATAGTACCCTAATTTTTTATGGACTGCGAAGATAAAATATTTAGAAATATATATGAGCTAAAAAGTAAATTAAAAAAAAGGTTTATTTGTATTTTTATCGAAGTAACAATTTAATAAGATAATGGATTTAATACAAAGGGAATTTAATGAATCAATTTGGATGCTAATTCCATTTTTTCTTTTATTAATTATTTATGCTTTTCAAAATCAAAAAACGCCTAAGTTTTATTATTCAATAATTAAGGGAGTTGTTGATTTTCATTATTTCAGAATTGCTTATAAATCAGAGGATAATAAGGCCAAAATAGATGTATTAACAATTGCCGCTTTATCATTGATTGGGCTTTTTATTAATTCATCAGGGGGTGTTAACTTTTATTTGAACCAAAACAAGGTTTTAGATTGTTTTTTATGTATTTCAATTGTAATTGTTTTCTACCTTATTAAAGGCTCATTTATTAAGATCTCAGGATATTTATTTGATGCAAAACAAACCTTTTATGTTTATTTAATTTATTATAAATTATTTATTAAAGCAGTATCCATTATTTCTATTCCATTTTTGGCAATAAATATTATTCTTTTTTCGAAAGAAATGGATTCTGAACTTATTATTTACAGCAACATTACTTTCTTATTATTGGTTTTTATTTTATACGCACTGAGGTTATTTCATATAGCATCAAAGGGAGTAGAGAATAAAATTTCTTATTTAAACATATTTTTATACCTTTGCACTCTTGAAATTTCGCCTTTAGTGTTAATATACTATATTTTGAGCGATTATTGAAACATTGAACTAAAATCAATACAAAAGTGAATATTAAATCAATTTTAGTTTCTCAACCAGAACCCAAAAACAACAAACACCCCTTTTCAGATTTAGCTGATAAGTACAAATTAAAAGTTGACTTTAGGTCATTCATACATGTAGAGGGTGTTATTCCACAAGACTTTAGAAAAGATAGAATTAACCTAAGTAATTTTTCTGCTGTTATTTTTACTTCTAGAATGGCAGTAGATCATTTTTTTAGGATAGCAAGTGAAACTCGTTTTGCAGTACCTGATTCTATGAAATATTTTTGTATTTCAGAAGCAGTCGCTTATTATTTACAAAACTATGTTGTCTATAGAAAAAGAAAGATATTTTTCGGAAAACAAAGGTTTCAGGATTTAATAGATACTATTATTAAGCATAAAGATGAAAACTTCTTAGTGCCTTGTTCTGATATTCAAAGAAAGAATATACCTGAACTACTAAATGAAAATGAAATACAGCATAAAAACGCTATTCTTTATAAGACTGTATGCAGTGACCTATCAGATCTTAAAGAAGTAAAATACGATATGTTGGTTTTTTATAGCCCTTCAGGCATACAATCATTGGTAAAAAACTTTCCAGATTTTGAACAAAATGGAACTAAAATTGCAGCTTTTGGACCAACTACCGCAAGAGCAGCTGAAGATTTGGGTCTTAGGATTGACATTAAGGCACCAAGCCCAGGAATTCCATCTATGACAATGGCAATAGAGCAATTTATTAACAGTAATAAATAGTCATTTAAGGCTGTTTCTTATAAAGAAGGAAGTTCTTTGGTTTTGAAATAAGGTTAATTTCTTATGAAAAAACAAATAAAAAAGAACCTAACATTAATTAGCAAAAAAGACATTTCAAGCGTCTTTAAGGATGGTAGAGTATTTCTGAATTACCCATTTCGAGTTATATGGACAGAAAGAAATGAAAAACAAAGCATAAAGGTGCTTATCTCTATTCCAAAGAAAAATTTCAAAAAAGCTGTTGAAAGAAACTTAATCAAAAGACAACTAAAAGAAATTTTACACAAAAAAGTCATTAATACTTATTTGGAAGAACAGAGCATCAATTTAGTTATTACCTATATTGGAGATCAAAAGATAGATTTTAATGATCTGGAAAATAAGATGATGATTACATTTCGTAAATTTATCTTAAAACATTTTACTGATGATAAAAAGACCAATTAAAGTATTGTTTGTATTTGTATTTCTAATTCTACTTGGGTTTACCACTCCTTTTTCTGGTGATGCTAACTATGAAGAACAAGACTATTTTGAGGTCACTAAAAACTTAAAAATTCTAGCATCAATTTATGAAAAAATCAACACGCTTTATGTAGACGAACCCATTCCTGGTGAGCTTATGAAAATCGGCATAGATGCTATGTTAGAGTCGCTAGATCCCTATACTGTATTTATTCCTGAAAGTAATATAGAAGATTATCGTTTTATGACAACAGGTCAATATGGTGGAATAGGAGCGATAATAAAAAAAATAGATAATCAATTAATTATTACAGAACCATATGAAAATTCACCAGCTCAATTATCTGGATTAAAAGCAGGAGATATTATTCTAGAGGTTGACGGTGAAGCCACTAAAGGAAGATCATTAGAAGAGATGAGTAATTTACTTAAAGGAACTGCGGAAACAACAGTTGATATTAAATACTCAAGGAATAATGAATTAAAACAAATTTCTGTTCTTAGGAAAAAGATAGAAGTTCCTGCTGTTCCATATTACGGCATGCTTGAAAAAAACATTGGTTATATAAAGCTTACCACTTTTACTGATAAAGCCAGCATAGAAATTGTAAAAGGCTTGACAGAGTTAAAATCAAACCATAATATGGAAAAAGTGATTATTGATTTAAGAGGAAATGGAGGGGGGCTTTTAGGAGAAGCAGTTAATATTGTTAATCTGTTTATTCCAAAAGATCAAAAAGTGGTTGAAACAAAAGGTAGAATACAAGAGATAAATAGAGTTTACAAAACACGCAATAACCCTTTTGATCTTAGCATCCCGGTTATTGTTTTAATTGATTCATATTCTGCCTCTGCTAGTGAAATAGTTGCTGGTAGTCTTCAAGATTTAGACAGGGGTGTTGTTATAGGAAATAGAAGTTTTGGAAAAGGGTTAGTGCAACAAACCAAGGATATTAAATTTGGGGCAAAAGTTAAACTGACTGTTGCAAAATACTATACTCCTAGTGGGAGATGTATTCAAAAATTAGATTATTCTAATAAAAATCAATTTGGCGATGTGTTTGAAGTGGCTGATAGCCTCATACAAACATTCTACACAAAAAACGGAAGAGAGGTAAAAGATTCTAGGGGAGTAGATCCGGACATAAAAATTGAATCAGGGTTTTATAGTAGACTTTCAGAAGTATTGATTTACAATGATTATATATTTAAATATGTCAATAAATATGTCAATAATAAGGAGTTAATACCGTCTATTAATGAATTTAAGTTAAGTGATAATGATTATGCTTTATTTAAAGATTACATAATTACAGAAGAGGTTAAGTATACAAATGAAAGTAGCGAACGATTGAATGAATTGATTTCTTCATCTGAAAGAGAGAAGTACTACACTAATAATAAAGATGTTTTCGAAGATTTAAAGGTTGCTTTAAAACCAAACCTTTCTAAAGACTTAGAAAGGTATAAAGAAGAGATAATTGAGGTCTTGGAAAACGAAATTATAGCACGGTATTTTTATCAAAAGGGCAGGGTAGAAGCAAGCTTAAAAAAAGATCCATATATACTTAAAGCTGTAAGTGTTTTTAATGACCTTGATTTATATAATAAAATTTTAAACCCATCAGAGTAATAAAACGTTTTGTTAGAAAAATACATACCTCACAGAACAATTTATTTATTTTTTATAATCATTTTATTGTTTGGGCTTTCTATGGGGAAAATCTTCATGAGCATAGGAACCATAGGAATTTCAATTAATTGGTTATTAGAAGGAGGGGGTGAAGAAAAATACATTAGGCTAAAGAAATTAAAATGGGGACCAGTTGTCTTGTCTTTCACATTCATTTTATATGTTATTTGGCTGATTCAATCAAACAATTATAATAATGCGTTCAAAGAATTATTAATAAAGCTCCCTCTATTAAGTTTACCAATAGTTGTTGGCACATCAAGTAGTTTTAATAAAAGAGAATTAAAGATTCTAGTAATAACATTTTTCTCGGGTTTAGTACTTAGTAGCTTAATTAGCTTAATGATTTACTTAGAGGTTCTTCCTCCAAAAGAGAGTACAGGAGACTTTAGAGAGTTGTCAAGAACAATGCATCATATAAGATATTCATTACTCATAGCTATTTCAATAATAATTGCCTTATACCTAATTTTATATAGTAATGTAAAAGAAAAAAAATGGCTAACAATTTTTATTTGTTGGATGGGCATAATGTTATTATTAATACCATCAATGACAGGAATTTTGGCTTGTTTAGCTGCTATTTCCATTATGTTAATAGCTACTAAAAAAAGCTTTATAAGGGCGAATCTATATATAGGTTTTTTGTGGGGAATAGTTTTACTAATAATTGGAATTTACACATGCTATATAGTAGTTGATTATTATCAAATAAAGGATAAAAGTGATCTATCAAACTTGGATAAAAAGTCAATCAATGGCGAAAAATATATTCATAATATCAATAATCCTATAATTGAAAATGGCAATTATGTTTATATAAACATTGCAGAAAATGAATGTAGAAGCTCATGGAATTCAGCTAGCACATATTATTTCGATAGTACAGATAAAAAAGGGCAACAATTAAAATTCACTTTTTATAGGTATTTAGCTTCAAAAGGGTTAAAAAAAGATTCATTGGGGTTTTCTAAATTAACAAAACAGGACATCAAAAATATTGAAGACGGTGTAACATCTGTTGTAAAATATAACGGATATGAAAGCCGTATAAGGGAGATATTATTAGAGGTTCAATTATTTTTTGATAAAGGACAGGCAAATAATCATTCAGTTTCGCAAAGAATCATTTTTTTTAAAGCGGGAATTATGGCTTTAAAAAAGAACTTTTGGCTTGGGGTTGGGCCTGGAGGTGTGAAAAAAGCAATCATGGATCAATATGAATTTATCCCTCAAGACTTTGATGAAAAAACCAAAAAAAAGGGAGTACATAATCAATTTTTGTCATTATTGATCACATTTGGAGCTATAGGTTTTTTGCTCTTTATACTAGCGTTAATATACCCTGTTAGATTACTCAAAAAGGAATTCAGACCATTATATATGGCATTTAGTATAATAATATTGGCGGGCTTTATATCTGATGATATGCTCAATAGGCAGGCGGGTGTAACTATTTTTATAGTTATTAACAGCATCTTATTATTTGCAATTGAAAAGAAAGATCAATCCGTACTTGGCAGTTCAAAAGTTTGATTCCTAACAAAACGTACTCCGATCATTAATTCATGAGTACCAGAACTGTAGTTCCTTAAATTAGAAGTAGTGAAGTCATAAGAATAACCCAGTAGAAGGTTTTGCTTAAAGACATACCCAATCATTGCTGAAGCTGCATCCATAGTCCTATATGCGACCCCTAGCCATAATTGTTTTTTCCAAACAATACGTGACATTAAATCCAATTGAATTGGGGCAGGAGACACAAATTTCACCATAAATGAAGGCTCTATAACTAGGTCCTCAGAAAGGTCAAAAGTATAACCACCATGAAGATAAAAATGGTTTTCAAGCCTACTTAAGCCGGTATTTATACTATTTGAAAAATTCAATTTACTTCTTATTAAGTTAGGCGCAGCACCTCCAAAAAACCAGTTATCATGGTAGAGAAGAAATCCAAACTTTGCATCAGGCGCAATAGCCCTCATAACACTATTAACAATTACCTGATCACTAGGGTCATATAGTGTAATCTTATGGGCATCTAATTTCCATTCAATTAATCCAGCACTTAAAGAAAGTGATAGCCTTATTTTATCACTCATATTAAAGTGATAAGCATATGAAAATTGAAATCCAGTTCTTCTAGTAGGCCCTACATGATCTGTATATAAGAAGCCACCCAATCCCATTTTTCTGTTTTTAGTGGGCCCGTTGATAGAAAGCGTATAAGTTCTAGGAGAATCAGTGATTCCCACCCATTGGTATCTATGATTTGACTTAACATCAAAATAAGGTCTTGCACCTGCTATTGATGGATTATAGGCGTAGTCATTCAACAAATACTGACTATAAAAAGGCAATTGCTGAGCATACATCTGATTATAAATAAAACCAAAGGACAATAGAAAAAGAAAACGATATTTTAAATTATTTATCATATTACCTCATAATTGTTATTGGCCCAGTGTATGGGTTAGGGAACTTAGGATGATTTAACTCAATTACGTAATAATAAGTTCCAACAGGGAGTGGTTTATTTTTATAGATTCCATCCCATCTTTGATTGTAACCAATTGACCTAAATAACAATTCACCCCAACGATTGTATATTTCCACAACACAATCTGGGAAGTCTTCTATTCGGTCAATTTGCCAATCTTCATTTACACCATCTCCATTAGGTGTAAACCCAGTGGGGAAATAAATTTCAGGTATAGGTGTAACAAGAATATTATCATTAGAAATACAGCCATTAGTATCAGTTACATATACTATATATTCTTGTTCTGTCAGTAATTCAATTTCAGGATTTGAAGCTATAGAATCACTTAAAGAAATAAAATTAGATAAGGGTGCCCAGCTATATGATGCACCTGTTGGGCCTGTTGGGTTACCGCCAAGATTTACGATATCTCCATATAGCTCAATAATATCTAATCCAGCATCAACTACTGGTAGCTCATTAACTAAAACAGATATTGTATCATAATCATTACAGTTTTGATCACTTATATGTAATATAAAGTTGGTAATTGAAGGATCAGATGAACATATTTCGAGGGTATCAGCAGAAGAAACAACATTGTTTAATGTGTCTAGCCATTCAAGTGTAAATGTTGATGTGCCAGTCCCTGTACCAGTAATTACAATACAGCCATCCATACAAAAAGCAGTATCAAGTCCTGCGTCTGCTATTAGCACATTAGTCGCATCTACTAACATAGTATCAGAACCAGGACAATTGTTATCATCTAAAATAGAAACAACATAAGTAGTGGGTAATAAATTGGAAACATCCTCATTGGTGGAGCTAAAAGAGGAAGCAGGAATGGTAGACCAAGAATAATTATAAGACCCATCGCCACCACTTACACTAATGTCTATTGAACCATCTGGGTTAGTCGAACAAAACGCATTGGTAATATTATCAATAGAAACAGCAATAGGGTCAGGCTCTAAAATAACGATATTTTGTACGGCTGTACAATTATTATTATCAGTAACTATAACAGTTTGATTTCCTGCACATAGACCACTTTCATAAATTGATGTACCAGCAGAAGGGCTCCAATTGTAAGTAAATGACACAGTTCCTCCTGATGGTATAATTGACGCTTCTGCATTACAGGAATCATTACATGAAGAAGGTGTAGTGAAAGGGAGACTTAATGAAATCGAATCAGGGCTGTTAATTACAAAGTAGGATGATGATATACAGCCACTAGTAATATCCGAAATTACCACACTGTATAGACCAGCACATAACCCTGTATTAGTACTATTGTTGCCTCCGTTACTCCAATTATAATTATAATTACCAGAGCCATTGGTTAGTGAGGCAATTACTTCACCGTCACAAGAATTATAACATGTAGTATGTGTGATATTTAGTGAAATATCTGCATTATTTATTTCATTTACTGAAATTGCACTTGTGTCAACGCACCCATTCACATCTTGTATGTACGCATTATAATTTCCTGCATTAATTCCGTTAATAGCTAAACCAGTACTGTTAAAGCCTCCCGGACCATCCCATGAAACAGAATAAGGCGATGCGCCATCACTAAGTATAAGAGATACGCTTCCATCAGAATTACCGCAGTTTGCATCATAGATCACAGATTGAATGTTAATAGGATTAGGTTGATCAATAGTCACAGGAACTACCTGTATACAACCATTAGCATCTTCAATTTCTAAATGATAAGTTCCCGCTTCAAGACCTGAAATTATATTGGTGTTATGACCAGTTGGCACCCAGAAATAGTTGTAAGGGGGCGTTCCTCCGCTTGGAATAACAGAAGCAGAACCATTAGTTCCATTATAACAAGTAACATTATTTACATTAACCGTAGCATTATTAGGGGCACCCGAATTATTTACTGTAATAGAAGTTGAAACACTACAGCCATTGTTGTCTATGATTTCATAACCATAAACACCAGCGCATAAATTAGCATGACTATTTCCATTAGTCCCATCAAACCAAGTAATTGTATAATTTCCACTACCACCACTAGGAGCAACAGAAGCTTGGCCATCACATGAGCCACAAGCTGCATCAACAACTGAATAATTACTTGAAAGCGTATTATTAGGAATAATATTTATAGTCTCTTGTATGGTACAACCGTTATTATCAGTTACGGTTACAGTTGATGGACCAACACATAATGAGGAAGCTGTTATTGATGATTCTCCATTAGACCAATCAAAACTATATGGCAATTGCCCACCTGACACTACCACAGTAGCAGCTCCATCACATGCAATATTACATGAACTTGTCAGAATATTAGGAATACTAATAAATAGGTTTAATGGTTCGGTAATAGATGTAGATTCGTATTGAGTACAGCCAGTTGCTAGGTCTGTAAGCTCAAGATAATATAGACCGGCACTAATGTTGGAAATATCAGAGCTATTGACACCTAATGTGTTGCCGTTATTGTCTAGCCAATTATAATTTAAGGCCCCAACAGCGCCTGTAATAGTACTTGTAATTAGTCCATCAGATGACCCAAAACAGCTTACACTATTTGGCGAAAGCGATAAACCTAAATTATTGAAGTCAGACAATGAATAAGAGCCAGTTTGTTCGCAGTTATTTGCATCAGTGACAGTAACACTATATACACCTGCATTTAAATTGTTGATTAATGAATTAGTGGATGAATTAGACCATAGATAAGAGAAGCTACCACTGCCTCCATTAGCAATTAAATCAATTTGCCCATCATTAGCTCCACAATTAGACGGTGAAATCATTGGGATTAAGGTGATTTCAGCTGGATTAGTCAATGCTATTTCAGCCACTTTTGTACATCCAGTTGCATCTGTCATTTCAACAAAATAATTTCCAGCAACTAAACCGCTAACATTATTATTGCTTGATGCGTCATGAAGCCAATAATAGCTATAAGGAGCAACACCACCATTCGCAGACACAATAATTGACCCATCATTTGAACCATAACAGGAAGGATCGGTAGCTACGAAAGTTTCACCTAATGGACCGCTGCTATCATCAACACCAATAAAGGCTGTAATTGAGCACCCTAGATCATCAGAAATATCAACAGAATAAATTCCCGAACACAAGGAATCGCTTGAGCTGCCAACATCTCCCGAAGACCATAAATAATTATAAGTTCCAGCTGAAGTTCCCCCTGATGCAGTAATAGTTGCAGTACCATCACATAAATTACAATTAGCATTATTTGAAGAGTAGCTGTAAGAAATTAGTGTAGGTTCATTGATGGTAACGGTATCATAAGAAACACAGCCTATTCCGTCAATTAGTTCTAAGTAGTAAATACCAGCAGCTAAGCCTGTTATATCTTCTGATTGTTGATTGATACCGGGATTCCATATATAGTTATAGGGTAAGGTTCCCCCCACAACAGCTGTATAAATTGCTCCGTCATTACCTCCATTACAGCTAACATCAATGGTTGAATCTATAGTAATAGTAGGGCCATTTATAATATTAATAGCAACAGTAGTATCAGCTTGACACCCATTATCATCGTAAACAATTAGTGTGTAATTTCCAGAAGATAGAGAATTAATAGAGCTTAAATCATCATTATCTCCAGTACCATCATTGTCCCAATCATAAATATAATCAGGGTTGATAAGTGTACCGCCAGAAACATTAGCAGACGCAGTACCATCGGAGAATGCACAATTTGAATTAGTTACTGTTACATTCATTGTGATTTCTGAAGGTGATGTGATAGAAAAAGAGGTGTCTTTAGTACAAGTACTATCATCAGTAACTGTAAGAGAGTAAATGTTATTTACAAGGGCAGAAAGATCCTCCGTTGTGCTAATTAAACCAGAAGTGTCCGACCATTCAAATGAATAGTTTGGATTGCCGCCCAGAACAGTTATATCTATAGATCCAGAAGTGTCCCCAAAACATAAGTTATCAGCGAGTAATGCGGAAATAGTAATTTCAGTAGGCTCAATAATTGTATAAGAAGATGTAGTGCTACAGTTGTTACTATCTATAATAATTAGGTTGTAATTACCAACTAAAAGACTATCAAGGTCTTCCGTGTCGTCATTATCTCCAGTACCATCATTGTCCCAATCATACGTAAAAGGCAATGTACCTCCACTAATAGTTATATCTATACTACCAGAAGAATCCTCAAAGCATAATAGGTCATTTGAAATACCAGAGATAGTTAAAACACCTGGCTCTATCACATCTACAGATAAAGCAGCAATACATCCTGTAGAAAGGTCATTGATAATAACAGAATACGTTCCAGCAGATAGACTAGAAAGATCTTCTGTGTCGTCATTATCTCCAACCCCATCGTTGTCCCAGTCTATGGTATATGAGCTTGAACCACTTATTGTTAAATCAATTGAGCCTGTAGAATTTCCATTACAGTCAACATCAGTTACATTAGCAGATAAGGTAGGAGCATTTACATTAGTAATTGAAAGAACTTCAGCATTTGTACAGTTGTTATCATCGGTTACAGTAACTTCATAATTACCAGCTCCAATTCCTGTAATTGTTGCAAAACTTCCAATTCCAAATGCAGGAGTACTAATATCATCCCAGTTATATGTATAATCTGCAAATACAGTTCCACCAGTTACAGTAACAGTTATTTGCCCATCTGATGCATTACAAGTAGGGTAAGTAATGGTTGAATTAATTGAAAGTGTATCTGGTTGAGATATGGTAAATGTGTTTCCATTTAGCTGACACCCGTTAGAATCAGTAATATTTAATATATATTGGCCGGTATCAAGGTTTGAGATGTCTTCATTAGAAGAGAGATATCCATTAGGTCCAGACCATGTGGTTAAATATAAAGGAGTGCCGCCAGTGATTAAAAGATCAATGGAACCCGTAGAATCACCATAGCACAATAAATTGGATGTTGTAGAATTTATATTGATTGCAGCAGAAGGGCTTGTAATATCAATATTTTCAGTGCCAGTACAGCCATTAATATCTGTTACAACCACAGAATAGGTGCCAGCTTCTAGACCAGTTAAATCTTCAGTTCCAGGATCAATAAATGAAGGAGGGCCTGTCCAGCTGAATCCAAAACCTCCATTTCCTGAAATTGATAAATAGATCTCACCTGTAGTATTTCCAAAACACAATACGTCAATGGTGGAATCAATAGTAATAATTGGCCCATTTGCATCAGATACAGCTATAGCAACAGAATCAACACAGCTATTATCATCCGTAACGATAACATGATAAGATCCAGAAGATAACCCTGTAACAGTATCATTATTAGCACCAATAGCTATTCCGGGATAACCTAAACCTATATCAAACCATGAATAAGAATAGTCTGTTGCGGTAGTCCCTCCTGAAACAGAAACAGAGACCTCTCCATTTGCATTTCCACAAGTAGAATTAATAGATGAGCCTAATAATACAAGATCTGTTGGTTCAAAAACTTCAATTGAATCAGTATAATCACAGCCATTGTCATCTGTAACAGTAAGTAAATAGTTCCCTGCAGCTAAACCAGAAGGGTCTTCATTATTAGAAACAGTGAATCCGCCAAGTGTCCAATCATAGATATAAGAAGGTGTTCCTCCAGAAACAGTAGCATCAATGCTCCCTGTGCTATCGCCAAAACAGGTAAGGTTAGTTGGTAAAAATGAAATCGCCATAGAATTAGCAACATTAATATCTACTGACAATGATGCTATACAACCTGTCATTAGGTCTTCTACAATTACATTGTATGTACCAGCAGCTAAAGCAATTAGATCTTCAGTATCATCATTGTCTCCAACCCCGTCATTATCCCAGTCTATAGCATAAGACCCACTGCCAGTAATAGTAAGATTAATTGTTCCGTCATCATCCCCAACACAATCAACATCAGTAGTAACAGCTGATAAAATAGGGCCAGTTAAATCAGAAATAGCTACTACTATACTATCAATACAGTTGTTGTCATCAGCAACTGTAATTTGGTAACTTCCTGCGGCCACACCTGTTATCGTAGACGTGAAGCCTATATTTGAAGAAGGAGTTGAAAGATCATCCCAGTCATAGGTGTAATCAAACGCAATAGTACCTCCAGTAACAGTAACACTTATTTGGCCATCTGCTAGACCACATGTTGGCTCAATGATAGAAGTATCTATTACAATAGAATCTGGTTGGGTAAGATCAAAGAGCTCCCCATTTAGAGGGCATAAATTATCATCCAAAACATCTAATATATACTGACCAGAATCTAGTGCAACAAGGTCTTCTAGTGATGAAGTAAAGCCATTGGGTCCTGACCAGCTAGTTTGATAAGGAGGTGTCCCACCAACAATATCAATAGAAATTTCACCACTAGCGTCATTAAAACAATTTAGGTCTGTAATAGTTGAGTTGACCTGAATAGCACCACTAGGGCCATTAACATCAATAGCTTCAGTGGAAATACAGCCATTATCATCTTCAACAACAACGGTATAGGTTCCGGGATCAAGACCGTTAATGTCCTCAGTACCAGGATCAGTAAAAGGCGGTGGACCTACCCAAGAAAAAGTAAACGGGCTTGCTCCGTTAACAGTAAGGTCTATAGATCCATTGGCAGAACCAAAACATAATATATTGGTAGAAACATAGGTTAATACTGGACCATTAACATCAGATAAAGTGACAATAGTAGAATCTGTACAACCATTATCATCTGAAACAATAACATGATATGCTCCGGCAGGCAGCCCAGTTTCTGTTGCATTTCCTGTCCCAATAGTAGAACCAGGATAACCAGCACCAATATCAAACCAGTTATATATATAATCTACTGCTACTGTTCCTCCTGAAGCAACAACTGAAACCTCACCATTTGAATTTCCACACGTTGAACTTACAGAGCTACCAATTAATGTTAAAATTGAGTTTTCGTTGATAACTGCCTGATCTATAATAGTACAGCTATTACTATCAGTTGCTAACAGGTCATAGGTGCCAGCAGGAAGGTTAGATGGGTCTTCTAATGTTGAAATAATAACACCTCCGTTAGTCCACTCATAACTATATGGGGTTACTCCTCCAGTAAGTGTTAGGTCGATGCTACCAGTGCTATCACCATTACAAAGAACATCTGTTGTAGCAATGTTAGTATTTAAAGCAAAGGGCTGGTCAATTATAAGCCCAGTTAAACTATCTAAACAGCCATTTGTGTCAGTAACCATAACAGAATACGTTCCAGCAAACCAAGTATCAAGATCTTCATTGGATTGATGTGCAGGATCAGGAGAAATGGTACCTGTCCAGTCAAATGAAAAAGGAGAAGCATTTCCAGACACTGAAATAAATATAGATCCTTCTTCTGTTCCAGTACAAAGTACATCAACGATAGTATCTAATGAGACTACAGGGCCATTTACTTGAGATATCGTAATACTATCTATTCCTAAACAACCATTATCATCATACACGTTGGCATA
>CAYSEW010000017.1:15941-56580 GCA_964430245.1 uncultured Flavobacteriales bacterium | reverse complement strand
CAGTACCATTGCCATTACCATTACAATCTACATCAGTAATAACTGTAGAGATATTTATTGGTGAAGGCGCAGAAATTTGAGGAATTTGAAGATTTTGAATACATCCATTAGCATCAGTTACAGTAACATAATAATCAGTTGAATGACATAATGAGTCAATTGTTAAACCTGTAAATGTTGTAGGTATTCCACTACCAATACTCCCTTGAAACCATTCAATAGATAGATAAGGCAATGTGCCTCCAGAAACTGACACAGTTGTTGTGCCATCACAGATATAGGAACAAGTTGCATCTGTACTATTATCAACAGAAATAACTATAGGAGTTGGAGTATTTACAAAAACGACAGTGTCATCATTACATAAATTAGGGTCAGTAACAGTAACTGTATATGATCCCGTACATAAACCATTAGCAATTTCTGTTGTGCTTATTACATTTGAAGTTGAGTTATCTACCCAAGAAAATTGGTAAGGAACTCCATTTCCTCCTGAAGGAAAAGATTCTACTATTCCATCACAGTCACCAAAACAGCTAACATCAGTAACTACTACATTTGGATAAATAGCAGTAGGAGTGTTAATATTAAAAGTAGTATCAAAAAAGCAACCATTATCATCAGTCACATCTAAAGTATTAACACCAACACATAAATTATTTGCAGTAAATCCAGTTTCTCCACTTCCCCATAAATAATTAACAGGTGAAGTTCCACCAATAACAATTGCTGTACCACTACCATCACAAGTAGTGTTACATGTAGGATCAGAGATGTTAAATGAAAAAACAGTTAGTGGTGCGGGTTCATTTACAATTACATCTTCGAAACAAACTTGACCAGATACTATATCTGTAACAATTACAGTGTAGGTTCCAGCGTCAACCCCAGAGTAACATTGAGCTGTTGGGCCACTTGGACCTCCTACCCATTGATAATTATAGGATCCAGACCCCGCTAGTACATTAACACATATTGTAGCATCTGAAGAATCAGCACAGCTTACGTCCTGCCCATTATAATCCGAAGTAACAACGGCATCTATTGTAAGAGAACCACAAGTAGTTTGTGCTGAATAATTTAAAGAACACACACAAAAAACCAAAACTATAATCACTAGCCTATGGGCTAAAAAAAAGAGGTGCTTTGTTATCTGATTCTTTGGTAAGGTTTTCATAAAGCGTTATACATACGAAGAAATGAACATTAAGTTATAAATTTTAATTAATTAAAGAACTAAAAATCTCCATTAATAAGATAATGTACTAGAATTGACGACTTCACCTCTTATTAAGTTGCTTAATATTTCATTTTTTAGGATAAAGTGATCTAATATTCTTTTGAAATTCAATTTTATTGATGTTAATAGGATGAAAAATTATTGAAAGACAGGACATATATAGGTGTTTTTATCATTAAATGGACAGGCAGATAATCCTAAAATAAACTCATGTGTATTCGAGCTTACGGTGTTAATTTTAGACGTTGTCATATCAAATGCATATCCTAGAGAAAAATATTTCAGGAATTTTATGTGCATTAAAGCTGCAATTGCATCAGTATTTCTCCATGAAACACCCAATTCAAATCTATTGGAAAATTCCAACATTAAATTCAAGTCTATTGCTGGAGGTGCATACCCTACAAACTTTAATATACCAGAAGGTATTACGTTAAAAAGATCGGTTTTAAATCTTTTTCCACCGACAAAATAATGATGGAATCTATTTCGAGAAAGGTCAGAACCTAACAATCTTGACCATTTATTAAGCATGATCTGACGAATACTATACCCTACAAACCAATCATCATGATTAAGGAATAATCCTGGAGAAAAATCAGGGATTAAAAAAACCCTACCTGTACCATCTATAACAGGATCTCCAGGATCCCGAAGGTTTAGTTTTGTTGCATCTACCCCCATCTGCATAATACCTCCAAAAACACCAACAGATGCAGTTACATTTCTGCCAACAGGAAAATGATAAGCATATGCTAAATATATAGTAGAACGACTTAAGGGGCCAGTTTCGTCATTTTCTATATAACCACCTATACCATGTCTAGTGCGAAGGGTTTGTAGTTTTTTATGTTTAAGCTCAGAAGAAAAAGAGGCGAAAGTTGTTTCTGGAGCTCCTTCAAAACCCATCCATTGGCTACGATAGCCTAATTTTACATTTAAACATTCGTTAATTCCTGCCAGCGCAGGATTTAATGCCAAATAGTTATGCATGTAATTAGTGTATTGAGGAACTTGCTGAGCAACAATTATCCAATTAATTGAACAGAAACAGAGTAATAATAGGGATACTTTTTTCATCTAATAATTGTTATAGCTCCATTGTATAGTTTTGCCACGCCATTTGCTCTTAATTCAATCACATAGTAATATGTGGCAGAAGGCAAACGAAGCCCGTGATTACTACCATCCCATTCTTTTGCAGCAGTATAGCCAGTAACATAAAACACACGTTGCCCCCAACGATCATATACAGATACTTGAGCCCCGGGATAATTTTGAATGTTACCAATGCTCCATGTATCATTGAAGCCATCGTCATTAGGGGTGATAGTATTAGGGATGGAAATATTAGGCTGGACATAAACAGTTACTTCATCAGTATAAAGACAATTATTTTCATTAGAAGAAAGAGTATAGGTTGTTGTTGCAGTTGGAGTTGCCGTTGGTGCTGTTATTGAAGCATTAGATAATGATGTTGAAGGTGTCCAATTAACAGTTCCATCGGCAGTGCCATTTAAAATTACACTTTCACCAGGAAAAACATATTGATCTTCACCAGCATTCACACTAGATTCAATAGCGTCACCAGACAAAACAATAGAAAATCCACATTCAGCAGGGTCAGTAATACCTAATCCAGATTCTCCTCCATCTACTTGAATATAATAAGTAGTATTAGGTGCTAAATTATTAGCGAGTAAAGTGAAATTACTTGACGAGCCAGATTCACAATTTGAAATAGCAGTATAACTACTTTCATCACAGGGAATAGTTGCTTCAATTATTACTGCTTGTAATTCGTTAGATGCAGTAGCAAAAGTATCACCATTACAAACAATGTTTGAAAAAGTGGCTATCATAGTACCCCCATCACTATTGGTAGTAAAAGAAAACCAAACAGTATTATTTAATTCGAAACAAAAATTTCCAGCATTGGTAACCCCATCGCTACAACCCGTACAGGTGTCAATAGTAGCATTTGCATTTGAGAATAATTGTATTTGATTTGCACAGAGTATGGTGGCATTTATACAGTTATCATTAGTCGGCTGACCAAAAAGATCAAAAACCAAAAATATTAAGGCAAATGTTTTGGGAAGTCTCATTTTAAAGGATCAAATTTTTAAAACGTTATAAATGTATAAATTATTTCATAGTGAAATTTATGAGGATATAATATGTATAATTAATATTTTTGAAAAATGGCATGATTTCTGACTAAGTGAATATTAAAACCTTATTATGAAAAGATTTTTACTTTTTTTTACCTCTTTTATTTTTTTAAGTTTTACGGGCTTAACCCAATCTGGAGACAGACAATTCATTAATTATGAATATGATAATGGCTGGAATTTCGGAATTAACACTGGAGGAACCTGGCAACGAAAAGAAGCATTTATTAAATACAATGATACTTCGTTTACTAAACCCTATGCTGGTTTTTCTGGTGGCTTTACTTTTGGTAAATCCATCTATGAAGAGGAGGGTAAATTTTTTGCTTTTGACTTAAGGTTCAGGTATTTAAGAGGAAAAAATTATGGCTGGGTAGCTAAATTAGACACAATACCCTCTGACCATTTCCAATATAAACCAAATGATATTTCTGCTCACAGGAATTATAAAATGGACTTAAATGAATTCTCGCTTGAAGGCGTATTGACTTTAAATAGACTTAGGGAAAGAACAGGAATTATTCTATACGGATTTGGAGGTTTAGGCATAATTGACTACAGAGTTAAATCTGATTTTTTAGATGGGAATTCCGAGTATAATTATCCTTTTTTATCATCCTCTAATACAGACATTGCAAATGCCAGTATTATAAAAGGAAATAGTGATCTAGACTTTGAATCTAATGCAATAAATGAGAATGGTTTAGTTGTTGAAGGAGATCAGTTGCAATTTATGCCATCTTTAGGGTTAGGGTTAGGATACCAACTAAATGATTGGATCTCTGTAGGTTTAGAACATAAAATCACCTATGCCTTTCATAATAATTTGGACGGACTATCATCAGATCTGAAAAATGATAACTATCATTATACTGCCTTTAAATTAGGCATTAACTTATTTGGAGAGGGCCAATCTAATGGAGGTACTAGCTATAATCATCAAGATTATTCAACAGAGCAAACGATTTCTGGAAACACCTCACAAACAATTACAGACAACACTAACACTCAGCAGGATAATAATATTATAACAATTCCTCAAGGAAATCCACCGTTAGTAAATATTATTAACCCTGCCCATAGTAATACTATTGTACACAATAGTGCCTATCATTTAATTGCAAAAGTTTATTACGTAACAAGCGCTCAAAATATTGAGTTGCTTCATAATGGGTATTCTATAACGAATTTTAGTTTTAATTCTAATACAAATGAGCTAAAAGCTAATTTAGCATTATCTCCCGGAGAGAACATTATAGAGATTACAGGCACTAATGATTATGGAAGTGACCATGATGAAAGAGAAATTATTTATGAAGTGCCTCAAATAACAGAGATCCCCCCTGTAGTCGTCATTAATTACCCACACAATTCACCGTATGATTCTGAGAATAAAGAAATAGTTATAACTGCTAAGGTTTTAAATATAGCAACTGCTCAACAAATAGAATTTAAAGTCAATGGGATTAGCCATTCTAATTTTAGCTTTAACAATATAACAGATGTATTTACATCATCCATTTTATTAGAAGAAGGTCCTAATCAGATCATTATTACCGCTACTAATAATGCCGGTACTGCAAGCGATTCTAAATTAATTAATTATATCAAGGAAACTCCTCCTACTGTTCAGATTACTTCTCCTTCTTCATCTCCAGCAACTGTTGGCACTCCTTTAATTAATATTAGCGGAAAGGTGCTAAATGTTCCTTCAAAAAACAACATCACCGTAAGGCATAATGGCTACAACGTTTCAAATTTCATGTATGATATAAATAGCAAAGTAGTTGCATTTAATGTTAATTTAATTCACGGACAAAACATTGTAGAAATAGCAGCTTTTAATTCGGCTGGAACAGCTTCTGATTTTACAAAAATTATTTATCAAACTCCAGAATTAACATCACCTCCAATAGTTAGCTACGTACAGCCATCATCTGCTCCATATCAAGTACAGGTGAGTAATGTTACAATAATAGCAAAAGTGCTTAATGTCTCTAGTAAAAACCAAACTTCAGTTGGGTTTAATGGCTCAAATATTAGTGGATATTCTTTTAATGGTGTTACAAAGTTACTTACAGTAAATTTAAATTTGAATGAAGGGTCAAATGTTCTTAAGATTAGCGGGACCAATCAAGCAGGAACTGACGTTGAAGAATTGAATATTATTTATAATATTCCTCAGCAAATTGAAATGCCTAAAATAACAATATTAGATCCAGCTGTGAACCCATATAATACAGCAAATAATGCTCATTTAATTAATGGTTTAATTGAGCATGTAGAAATAGCATCAAATGCAAATGCTACAATTAATAATCAACCAATTAGCAATTTTACTTTTGACCCAAATACAGACAAATTTGTATGTGACGTTGTGCTAAATGAGGGCGCTAATATATTTGAAGTAGACGCTGTAAACAGCGCAGGTACTGCTAGTAAAGCTACTACATTGATATATGTCCCTATAGAATGTTCAAAGCCTGTAATTAACTTAACAGCCCCCAATAATTGGCAAACTAATACAACTAATTCAAAAGGATACATAGAAATGCAGATCATTAATGAGCAGAGTCTTGTTTTTAAAGTTAATGGTGAAGATGTTCCTTCTTATAATTACGACAATGGTAAATTCAGCTCTTTTCTGCACTTAATTGAGGGCATGAATTCATATGAAGTAATCGCAACAAACGAATGTGGTTCAACAATTCAAAAAGTAGCTATAGTATATGAAAAGGAAATACCATGTAATGAACCAGTAATTAACTTTATTCGTCCTTTAGGGACTGGAGTATCAATTCCTGTTACAACTACAACAAAATACCATTTGTCTTTTAATGTATTAGAAGTTTCGTCAAAAGCAGAAATAGTTTTAATGTTAAATGGAAATACTATGCCTTTTAATTTTGACCCTAGCTCTGGTGAGGTGCAATCAAATGTAATGCTGCAAACGGGGATGAATACATTTTTAGTGAAAGTAAAAAATAATTGTGGAGAGGCTTCTAAATCTGCTAAGATAGAATTAGAAGAACCAATACTTCCCCCGAAAGTAAAATTAACACAACCAAAATCATTTCCTCATCAAACTCAAAATCAGCAAGTAACAGTTTCGGGAAAAATCACTAATGTTACCAACCAAAACGATATTCATGTTTATCTTGATGGACACCCAATAGGATTTTCTTTTAATGCTGTAACAGGGTTTATTACCGTCCTAACGAATCTTGAGTTGGGAGGGAATCAGTTAATAGTTGAAGCAGAAAATGAAGCAGGATCAGATCAGGCAAATGCAGAATTAATAAGGTTGGGTATTCCACCAATTATTCATTTAACTAATAGGTCTGAGACTACAACAGCAAAGGCACCTGAATACATACAGGTAAATTCAAGGGTGTCTATTATTGGATATATTACAAATTTTGAAGATGTAGATTTTAAAGCAACGTTAAACGGAAGTCCTTTTAATTTTATTTATAATTCATCAAATGGAACATTTAGAGGAATAGTTAATATAAATGATGGGGAGCTACTTAAATTCACTATTAAAGCGTCCAATGAATGGGGGCAAGACGTTCAGTTATTGTTTTTAAGTAAGGAGGCAATCAACAACTCTAATTCCAATGGAAGCTCAGGGAGTTCTAGTGGGAATTCAAAAAATAATGCTTCGAATAACACTAATTCAAAAACCACAGGATCTTCCGATCAAAAACAGCAGCAGGTCAACAATGAGCATCAAAAGATGATCAATAAAGCGAACATGTATTATAACTCTAAAAGGTGGTCAGACGCAAAGTCATATTACAATAAAGCATTAAAATTAAAACCGAATGATTCGTTTTCAAAATCCCGCATTTCAACGATTGAAAATAAATTAAAATTAATTGAAGAAAACAAGGTGAAAACAAATATTATTAATAAGTCGAATTCTAATAAAAGTAATTCTACCAAGAGTACCAATTCAACTAAGTCATCTAACGCCACAAGTCCAAAAAACAGCAATACTAATAACCCCATTAAGTCTAATAGCGACACAAAAGCAGTTAAAAAAGACGGTGGTAAGAATTAGTTCTTGTGTAATGGATCTGAATTAATGGATTTATTAAAAAGTCTGTTTTTGTGTATGTCAACTCCTAAGTAGATGGCATTTCTTAATGAGGTTTCATTGGCTATGTTTTTCCCAGCTATGTCAAAGCCCGTTCCATGATCTGGCGAAGTTCTAACAATTGGTAGACCTGCAGTGAAATTTACCCCTCTTCCTCCTGCAATTGTTTTAAATGGAACCAGCCCTTGATCGTGATACATAGCTAAAACCCCATCAAATTCTTGAAAGCTTCCTGCTCCAAAGAACCCATCAGCCGGAAAAGGTCCAAAAGCAAAAATGTTGTTTGATTTCCCCATTTGAACAGCAGGAGAAATTAATTTTTCTTCTTCATCACCAAGCATTCCGTTTTCACCCGCATGTGGATTAAGTCCCAAAACAGCAATTTTTGGACTGGCAATACCAAAATCTAACTTTAAGCTATTGTTTAAAAGAACTAGTTTTTTAAAAATAAGCTCTTTGTCTAGCACCTCACTCACAGATGAAAGAGGTAGGTGATTGGTGACTACGCCAACTTTAAGATTTTCATGAACCATGAGCATTAATGAATCATCAGCATTAGAAAGAGAAGTTAGGTATTCTGTATGACCAGGAAAGTTGAATTGATCGCTCTGAATATTTTTTTTATTAATGGGGCCAGTTACAATAACATCAATCTTAGCTGCAGCTAGATCATTTGTAACTGCTTCTAAAGATTCAAATGCATATTTGCCAGCGGCTGTTGAGTTTTCACCTGGATTAATAGTTATATTTTCATTACATACAGAAATAAAGTTCACCTTTTTGGAGGATACTTGATTGATGCTTTTAATCTTATGAAGATGAATATTTGTTGGTGTAATTAGGTTTTTATAAAAAGTAAGGGCTTTTTCAGAACCATAGATTACAGGGGTCATAATATCTAGTATTCTATTGTCAGATAAAGCTTTTAAAATAACTTCAATACCAATTCCATTTACATCTCCTATTGAAAAGCCAATTATAGTATTTTTCTTTTTTTCTTTCATGATTGATAATTTTTAAGGAAATCAAATAGTAAACGAACTCCATATCCAGTTCCTCCATTAGTTAAATAACCTTTTGGTGAATTTTTCCATGCGGGACCAGCAATATCAAGATGCACCCAAGGGTAACCGGTAAAATGCTCTAAAAATTTACCAGCAGTTATTGACCCTGCATTTGCGCCACCTAGGTTTTTAATATCAGCAATAGGAGACTTTAATTCATCTGCATACTCGTCCCATAATGGGAATTGTACTACTCTTTCATAGGTGTTTTTACTTGCGGTTTCTAATGCTGAAAAAACTTTTCCTGAAGCAGTACCCATAATTACAGCAGCATGATCTCCGATCGCTCTTAAAGCAGAGCCTGTTAATGTAGCGGCATCTATAACGAGTTCAGGGTCATATTTTTTAGCATAACTTAATGCATCAGCCAATATTAACCTTCCTTCAGCATCTGTGTTTAGAACTTCAACACTTGTTTGGTCAAACATTTTAATGATATCCCCTGGAGCATAAGCATTTCCTCCTGGCCTATTGTCAGTAGCCGGGATAAGCGAAATTAAGTGAATAGGGATGCTAGACTTAGCAACTGCAAAAAAGGCTCCTGCAACTGTTGCTGCTCCACCCATGTCACACTTCATTATATCCATAGAGTTTGGAGTTGGCTTTAGACTTAAACCGCCAGTATCATACACAACACCCTTACCTACTAAAACAATAGGTTTTTTATTAACAGGGTCGTTTGGCTTCCATTCCATTACAGTGAAGGTAGCAGGGTCCACACTTCCTTTATTTACAGATAACAACCCTCCCATTTTTAAAGATTCTATCTTTTTTTGGTTAAAGATTTCAATTTTTATATTTAATTCTTCAGCATTTTTTTTGAATTCATCTGCCATTTGAATAGCTGTTAAAAAAGAAGCGGGTTCATTCACTAGGTCTCTAGCGAAAAACACAGCGTCAATCAAATGTTTAAGGGCACTTATTTTTTTCTTAGAACAAGATGAAGAGATGATGTTGATAGAAGTGAATCTACTCCTTTTCTTTTTTTTATCTGTTAGGTATTTAATAAACTGATAATTAGCTAAAGAAAGCCCTTCTGATAGGTCTAATTCAGCATCTAAAAAAGGAGTTAAATTTTGTACCTGTATATTCTTAAAATCACCTTGATTTAATTTTGATGTTATTTCTGATCCAAAAAGTCTTATTTTTTCTCTTTCATTAAAGTCAATTGATTTTATTTTAACAATAAAAAAAGATGTTTCTATCCTTGAAAACTCATATAATTTAGCGTTCTCACTTTCTTTTATATTTAAAAATGCAATTTCCTTTTTTGAGAGGAATTTAGTTAACTGTTTGGTTTCATTAATTATATAGGCAAAGCAATTTGATTTTTGACTACTATTTAGTTTTATTAGCATTATTAAAAATTTAAATTAAAATTAGGGATTAATTCATCACCCTTTTTTAGTTTTTTTTATTGGCCAAAAATACAGCATATTATATTGAGTTAGATAAGCAACAATTTAAGTAATTTAGTGTTTTTAGAGAAAGCATGAATTTTAGGCAAGGCATATTGTTTTCATTATTGTTGTTGGTAAATAATATTTTCGCCACACACAATAGAGGAGGAGAGATTACCTATGTTCATATTTCAGGATTAACATATGAATTTACTATAACTACCTGTACAGACGTAGGCTCAAGCACTCAAACCGATCGTGATGAGTTGTATTTAGACTTTGATCTAGGAACCCCCTATGCCCAAACAGATACCTTACAAAGAATTTCAGACACCCCAATGCCATTTGATCATAAAAAAAACATTTATAGGGGAATACACACTTTTACTTCTGCAGGTACACATAGAATTACGATGGAAGACCCAAATAGAAATGCAGGCATTTTGAATGTTTATCCATCAGGGGGTAATAGTGATGATATTGTTTTTGCTTTAGAAACCTATTTAATCATAGACCCTACACAGGGAATAGCAGGAGCTAATAATTCAGTACAATTTGACGATTGTCCATGCCCAGAGATTGCCTGCGTAAATAAGCCTTATTGTTACAACCCTTTAGCGTATGACATAGATGACGACTCTCTTTCCTATGAGTTAGTAGCTCCACTAGGAGTTCAGGCAGTCCCATTATCGATACCAGCTATATATATGTATCCAGATGATATTGGTGGAGGGAACATGACAATTGACCCTATTTACGGGACTGTTTGTTGGAATAATCCAATGGTCCAAGGAGAGTTTAATTTTACAATAAAGGTTTCTGAGTGGAGAAATGGAAATTTAGTTGGATCGGTTATAAGGGACATACAGCTTACAGTGCAGTCCAATTGTTTAAATGACCCTCCAGAGATTGACCCAATTCCAGACACTTGTATTGTTGCAGGAGCTACTCTAAATTTAAATATTACAGGCATTGATGTAAATAATGATGATTTGGAGATGGTGGCATCTGGTTTACCGCTCAGTGTAAATTCATCACCAGCTCAATTTTCTTATGTAACTAATTTAGGCGGAGTAAATGGAACTTTTCTTTGGCAGACCAATTGTTCTCACATTAAAGCTGGAGTTTATTCTGTAATGATCGCATTAACTGATGATGGAGATCCTGTTTTTTCAGATTATGAATCTTTTTCAATTAGAGTTATTCCACCAGTTGTAACAGGGCTTTCTGCAAATGCTTTTGGAAATGGTGTCAATTTAAGCTGGGACCCCTCATCCTGCCCTAATGCCGATGGCTATAAGATCTATAGAACCTTAAATCCTAATTTCACACTTCCGGATTGCTGTAGTCCATTTGATCTAGAGGATTATGGCTTTACGTATGTTGATCAGGTTATTGGCGCTAATACAACCTTTTATTATGACAACACTAGCTTAACTTTAGGGATAGACTATTGCTATGTAGTTACTGCTATATATAGCTTTGGACAGGTTGAAAGCTGTCCTTCTGACACTTCTTGTGCTCGGTTGATAAAGGAAGTTCCTGTAATTACGCATGTGTCTGTAATTAATACAGATCTAACATCAGGTTCAGATACAATAATGTGGTCTAAGCCAACTGAATTGGATACGCTTCAATACCCTGGTCCTTATCATTACAAGGTTTATCATGGAATTAGTCAAGGTTCAGATACATTATTGATTGGCACTACCAATTCTTCGATATTTCTTGAAAATTCTGATACAGTATTTATTCATAATAATGTAGATACTGAAACACAAGCTAATTATTATAGAATTGAATTATATTATACCAATAACACTGCAGATAGTTTAGTAGGGGCAACTAACACTGCGGGATCAATATTTTTGAACACTATCCCAAATGATAATGAAATAAAATTACTATGGAATGAACAGGTGCCTTGGATCAACGATAATTATGAAGTATTTAGAGCTAGCTCCATCAATGGGTCTTATTCTAGTATTGCGATAGTAAATACACAAGAATTCTTGGATACTGGTTTAGTAAATGGAGTTGAGTATTGTTATTATATAAAAAGCAGTGGTCATTATAGTTCTTCTAGTATTATAGATCCAATTTTAAACAAGTCTCAAAAAGTATGCGCAACTCCAGTCGACTTAACTCCTCCATGCCCACCCTCTATTTTTATTCAGGGAGATTGTATAGAAGGGGAAAACTTAATCAGCTGGACTAACCCGAACAATAGCTGTGCAGATGACGTGATGTCTTATAGTATCTATTTTGGCCCTACAGACACATCAGCTTTAGAACTTATTGCTACCGTCAACGATAACACAGATACGAGTTTCATACATAGCTATAATTGGAATGGATTGAATTCTGTTGCGGGCTGTTATGCTGTTACCGCCACCGACTCTGCTCAATATGGAAATGAAAGCATATTGAGTGATACTGTTTGTGTTGATAATTGCCCTGAATATTGGCTACCTAATGTGTTTTCTCCTAATGGTGATGGAGAGAATGATTCTTTTATGGCAATCGAGCCATTTAACTATATAGAAAGTATTCATATTCAAATATTTAATAGATGGGGGCAGCTAGTTTTTGAATCTAAAGACCCTTATTTTAGATGGGACGGGAATAGCTTGGTAAACAATGAAGCTGTTCCTTCAGGTGTTTATTATTATTATTGTATTGCAAATTCGATAAGGCTTTCTGGAATTGTGCCCGTTTCAATACAAGGATTTTTACATTTATTCAGAGATTACAATTCTTTTGAATAGCAGAATAGAAAAATGTTTACAGGAATTATAGAAACAATAGGAGAGGTTATTAATGTACAAAGGGATAAAACCAATGTTCATTTCACAATACGATCTAACTTTTCAAATGAATTAAAGGTCGATCAGAGTGTTTCACATGAAGGAATCTGCTTAACAGTTGTTAATGTTTTAGAAGACAGCCATACAGTTACAGCAATTAAAGAAACCCTGGAAAAAACAAATTTAGTAGATTGGAATGCGGGTACTTTAGTGAATTTAGAAAGATGCACTCAGCTTGGGGGTAGATTAGACGGCCACATAGTACAAGGTCATGTAGACGCAACAGCAATTTGTGTTAAAGTAGAAGAAATGGACGGTAGCTGGAAATTCACTTTTAAAGGAGATCAACAAGTAGAAAAATTAACAGTAAACAAAGGCTCAGTATGCATTAACGGAGTAAGCTTGACAATTGTCGAGTCAATTAAAGATCAATTCAGTGTAGCGATAATACCTTATACTTTTGAGAACACAACATTTAAACAAATCATCGAAGGAAATAAAGTTAATATAGAATTTGATGTTATTGGTAAATATGTATCTAAGATCCTGAAATCAGGATGATTGTTCTTTTTTTAATGTTGTAAAAACAATTACTTCAACATCAGGCCATAATTTATTCACTTTATCTTTTCCGGTATGTTTTTCTAAACAGACAGTATTTAATACTCCTAATGCTTGGTCAAGACTCCAGTCCAGCACATTTAGTTTAGTGGTAAGAATAAATTGATTGTTTTCATTCACCTTCCAGTCAAAAGGAATCAATTTTTCAACACCATTCATTCTAATCAAAACATTTCCATTTCCATTTTCTGAACCTTCTATGTTTTTTATTTCCCCATATATAACAGTTGGATTCAACATATTCCCAAAAAAATTAGCAACAATCTTCAAGTCTCTGTCTTTATCTTGTGTGTTTGTTGAAGAAGGGTTAATGCTAAAGGAAACATTTTTAACAGCATCCGAGAGCTTATCAGAGGGATTAAAACCAGTAATTTCAAATTCCTCAAATTTTCCTCCAACTGGAACTTTAGCCATGTGTTTGAATGCAGTCCATTTTACTTCAGTTGAAGCGTTGTCATAAGTATAGATAAAGGAGCTTTCATCAGTTTTCTTCTCTTCATCTTGTGCTTGAGAGGTATCATTATTATTAGCACAAGAAGTTGTAAGACAGAACATGAATACAAAATAATAGAGTTGCTTAGGCATTATTTAAATTTTATTAAGAGTGTGTTTTTTTCGACAGTTTCTTTTTCCTTTACTTCAATTGATGAAACAACCCCATCCATGGGAGAGGTCAGCACATTTTCCATTTTCATTGCTTCAAGTATCACAAGAGAGTCTTCCTTTTTTACGGAATCACCTTCTTTAACCTTTATGTCTAATACAACGCCAGGCATAGGAGCTTTTAATTCTTTAATAGATTGATTATCTATGTTACCTATTCCGATTTTTTCAAGGAGGAGTTCTATGTCCTTTTTAATAGTTACTTTAATGGGGTTTCCATTGATTTTTAAATGAAGGTGGTTGTTTTTTTTATCATGGTATAAAATTCTGCAATTATATTTCACGCCCTCCTTTAATAAGGTTATTTCATTATGTGACCTGCCGATAACGGAATAGTCAGCTAGAAGAAGTTCATCAATAATGATTTTATGATTATTTGAAAAAGCTGTTTTCATTTCTTTTGCGAAGATAATTAAACAAATTAAATCTTTAACCTTCTGTTTTACTAACAATTTTTCATCTTTGTTGCTAATTAAAACGCTATTCAATGAGAAACAAATCAAATTACTTCATTATTTTTTCCCCTATACTTCTTTTGTTTTCATGTTCTGTATTTAATAAAAAACCTATAGTAGCTTCTTCTGACACAGAAATTGAGCCACAGAAAATAGTAAATATTCAGGAAGAAATACCCAGTTATCAAGCTAGTGAAAAAAGAAGCAATGATATAGTTCATACAATGCTGAAAGTAAACTTTAACTGGGAACAGAAAAAAATGAACGGGGAGGCATGGTTAAAAGTGAAGCCTTATTTTCACAATACTGATCAATTGGTTCTAGACGCTAAGAGCATGGAGATTTTGGAAGTTTCATTGATTAATGAATTAGAAAGTGAAATATTGGAGTATGATTATGACCAATATTATTTACAAATTCAGTTGCCTAGAAAGTTCTCAAGAGAAGAGCAATATGAGGTTTATATAAAATACACAGCTTGTCCAGAAGAAGTTAAACAAAAGGGAAGTTCAGCCATATCAATGGCTAAAGGACTGTACTTTATTAATTCAGATGGTTCAGAACCTAACAAGCCTCAGCAAATATGGACACAAGGACAAACAGAAGCTAACTCTGTATGGTTTCCCACGATTGATGACCCTATTGAAAAAACAACTCAAGAAATATACATAACAGTTGAGGACAGGTTTAAAACATTATCAAACGGAGAACTTGTTTATGCTTCACTTAATGGAGACGGCACAAGAACTGATTATTGGAAAATGGATCAGCCTCATTCACCCTACTTATTTATGATGGCAATTGGTGAATTTTCAATTGTAAAAGATGTATGGAAAAAAAATGATGGATCGATGATGGATGTACATTATTATGTGGAGCCAGAGTATGAAGAACACGCTATGGCTATTTTTGGAAAAACGCCTAAAATGCTCAATTATTTTTCGAAATTATTAGGGGTTGATTACCCTTGGGTTAAATATCATCAGGTTGTTGTAAGGGATTACGTATCTGGCGCTATGGAAAATACTACGGCTACTATACATGGAGAATTTTTGCACCAAACTAAAAGAGAGATTATCGATGGCGGAAATGAATCTATAATTGCACATGAGCTTTTTCATCATTGGTTCGGAGATATGGTTACATGTGAAAGCTGGTCAAACTTACCATTGAATGAGTCTTTTGCTAATTATAGTCAATACTTATGGGATGAAAAAGAACATGGCAGAATGGAAGCTGACATGAATGCTTTTTATGAAATGGAAGGGTTTTTTATTTCTGCACAACAGAGTGGACATTATGACCTTATTAGGTTTGATTATATAGATAAAGAAGATATGTTTGATGGTCATTCTTATAATAAAGGAGGAAGGATTTTACACATGCTCAGAGATTATTTAGGGGATGCTGTTTTTTTCGAAGGCCTAAAAAGGTATTTAATAAAACATGCTTATAGCACAACAGAGGCTCACGACTTAAGAATGTCTTTTGAAGATGTTGCAGGGGAAGATTTGAATTGGTTTTTTAATCAGTGGTTTTTTGCAAAGGGATATCCTGTTTTAGATATCCAGCAAGAATATTCACCAGAAAAAAAAGAGATAAAAATAATGGTAACACAAAAGCAAAATTTAGAAAAATGGCCTTTGTTTAAACTGCCTATTTATATTGATATATATACCAATGAGGGAATAGACAGGAAAGAACATGTGATTTTAAATAGGTTTGACACCGTTATTTATTCACTCGAAAACCCTCCTTTATTAGTAAATATTGATGCTAATAAAGTAGTGCTTTCAAAAAAAACTGAGCATAAACCCATAGACCAATGGATCTACCAATTAAAAAACGCACCTCTTTGGTTAGATAAAAAAGAAGCCATTGATCAACTTAAGGGGAATAACAATGAAGAAATAATTAATGCTTTTTTAATAGCATTAGAGCATGATTTTTGGAATGTCAAGACAATGGTCATGAAAAACTTCAGCAGTGTTATCGAGGAAGAATCTAAAAAAGCATTTATAAAGTTAAAACAATTAGCATTAGCTGACCCGCATCCAAAAGTTCGAGCAACAGCCATTCAAAAGATTTCTTTGCTTGTTGATGTAGAACAACAAGAGCTAAACGAAGTTTACATACAAGCATTGAAAGATTCTTCTTACCGTGTTATTAGTGAAGCGCTAAAGTCGATAAAGAAAGTGGACCCTCAAAGAGGTCTTGAGTTAGCCAAAGGCATGGAAGAAATTGAGAACGTTTTAATCAACATTACTATTGCTAGTATTTATGCAGAGATTGGAAAAGCTACAGAGCATGAATATTTCAGAACAACGATTAAAGAATTAAACGGCTTTAATAAATACAGTTTTATGCAACAGTATTTAAAATTTATTTTACAACAGAATGATGAAGAAATAGAAACCTCCATTCCAATTTGTGTTGATGTTGTGAATAACAGCTATTCCTGGTATGTAAAATTGTCTGGATATCAAATGATTATTAGAATAAAAGACCTTTATAATGAAAAAGCACAAGAGGTGACCAATGAAATGGATAAACTAAGAGAAGATGGAAGTGAGGTATTATCATTAGAAAAAAAACTGAATTATTATAGATCTAAGCAAAATCAAATAGCTGAATTAATCACAGAGCTTAAAGAGAAAGAAACTGATGATCAAGTTTTGAAATATATTAAGAATTAAAATAATTGGCAGGTGTTTATATCCATATCCCTTTTTGCCGTAAGGCCTGCAACTATTGTGATTTTCATTTTAGCACTTCTTTAGGTTATAAAGAAGAGTTATTAAAATGTATTAAAGAGGAAATCCATATTAGAAAAACAGAATTAGAAACTCCCATAAGTTCTATTTATTTTGGGGGAGGAACTCCAAGTATTCTTAGCGAAAATGAAATTAAAGAGCTGATCGAGCAATGTCGAAATGACTATGAGGTTTCAAAAGATGCAGAGATTACATTAGAAGCTAATCCAGAAGATCTTACTATTGATTTAATTAAAGGGTTTGCAAGGTCAGGAATAAATAGGTTGAGTATCGGAATACAGTCTTTCCAAGACCACATTTTAAATTGGATGAATCGCTCTCATACTGCTGAGCAGGCAATTAATTGCATCAAGAATGCAAAGGACGCAGGGATTATAAATATTAGTGCTGATATAATTTATGGAATTCCAAAATCATTGAATAGGAATTGGGATAAAGAAGTATTGAAACTTTTAGAATTAAATATTCCACACATTTCTGCCTATAATTTAACTGTAGAAGAAAAGACAGCGCTACATAAATGGGTAAATGAAAAAAAACAGGTAATGCCAGAACAAGAAGCTTGTAATTTAGAATACGAAGCATTAGTTAAATCTTTAAATCATGCTGGTTACGAGCAATATGAAGTATCTAATTTCTCAATGGACGGATTTAGGTCAAGGCACAATAGTGCCTATTGGGATCGAGCTCCTTATTTAGGAGTAGGCCCATCCGCTCATTCATTTGATGGTAAAAGAGTAAGGAAATGGAATGTATCAAATAATATCAAGTATATAAAATCAATCAATAGCGGAGCGTTAAATTCATCAAAAGAAATCTTATCAGAAATAGACATTGCAAACGAATTAATTCTATTAGGAACAAGAACAATATTCGGGGTGTCAGTTAATAAAGTTTTAAATTATTTGAATCAACAGCAAAAGAATGTATTTTTAAAACAGTTAGAGGAGTTTAAAAAGAAGAATTTTATTCGCATTGATAAAGACCATTTATTTGTTGATGGTAATATGCGTTTTATTTCAGACTATATAGCTAGAGAATTAATAATTTTGCCTTAATGAAAGTTGAAGTAACCATAGACCATGAATGCTGGTATGCAGACTTGAATAAACCCATAGACATCTCTCTAGTCACAGCAGAAATTAATAGTCCCTTAGCTTGGTATGTTCCGCCAATTAAGATTTTTCCAGTAATATCAGATAGATTCATAGGATCAGTACAAAAAGGAGGATATGTTAACTTTAGAAACATACTATTTAATCCTCATGGTAATTGTACTCACACTGAAAGTGTGGGGCATTTATCTATGGAAATTCACCCAGTTAATCAAGTGCTAAAAAAATATCACTTTTTAGCTCAGCTATTAACAATTGAGCCTATACAAATAGACAGTGATGTTTCTGAGTTTGAAAAAAAAGGAGATTTTCAGATAAGCATGAAGGAGATCAAAGGAAAGATAAACTCAAATGTTGAGGCGCTTATCATAAGGACAACCCCTAATACCATAGACAAAAAATCCAGAGATCATAACGATACTAATTGGCCTTATTTACTTCCTGATGCAGCTAAATATATAAGGGACTCAGGCATAAAACATTTATTAATTGACCAGCCGTCTATTGACAAGGAAGAAGATGGAGGTGGTTTATTAGCCCATCGCGCATTTTGGAATTACGACAATGAGATTGACCTTAGCAGAACAATAACAGAATTAATATATGTCCCTAATAATGTCCTAGATGATTTATACTTATTAAACCTATCATTTTCTAATCTCGAAAATGACGCTTCTCCATCAAGACCATTGCTTTTTAGCCTAAAACAATAAAACATAATTTTGTTTTTTTCATAAATAGTTTATATTTGTTCTAAACAACCTTAGGGCTGATAATATATTTCACATGAAACTTGATATAATTGACTTAAAGATCTTAAGAGTTCTTCAGGAAAATAGTAAGATCACAAATATTGAATTAAGCAAACAAATTGGATTGTCTGCTGCTCCAACTTTAGGAAGGGTACAAAAGCTGGAAAAGCAAGGGTTTATATCAAGTTATCATGCAAAAGTTAATACTTCAAAACTTGGACTAGGGTTTATGGCTTTGGTTCAGGTTTCCATGCAACGTCAAAATAGTGCAGCAGTTAAAAACTTTTTAACAAAGATTGATGAAGTTGATGAAATAGTTGAGTGTTTACAGTTAACAGGAAATTTTGATTATCAACTCAGAATTGTTGTAAAAGATATTCCTGCCTTTGATCGTATTGTCTCTAGCAAACTCGGACTAATTGAAGAGATAGGGCAGATGCAAACAACTGTTGTGCTCTCAGTAAAGAAAAACACTCCTGTAATGCCTATGGATTATTCTAAAGGAATGAAGCTGGATTAATTTTTTCACCAATCCTTTCATTAATTTAAAAAACAGATCTTATAGAAATCATAAAGCTTCTCCCAGGACCGCTGATTCCTGAAGCAAAGGCCTTGTAGTGTGTGTCCATTAAATTATAGCCTGCAATTTGCATTTGAATAAGCGGATGAAGTTCAATTCCAAGTCTTAAATTTAATGTATACCAAGGGGGGGTTCCATCTATAGTGGCTTCATTTGGGTTATCGACACTACCAGAAGCATAATCTTCAATTTTTTTCCAGCCATTGTATTCAGAGAAAATTTCAATATCCCATTTATTTTTTTCTAAAAGAATTCTTGACCTTCCAAAAATAGGAGGGATGTGTCCAAAGGGTTCATTATTACCCAGAATATATCCTTGTGTATAATTTATAGAAGATGATAGAGATAATACTTTTGAAAAATAAACTTGAACTGTACCTGTAGCTCCATAGATAAGAGCTCTTTCAGCATTATCATTTGTTCTTACTTTACACATTATTCCATCAAATAATATAGAATCTTCTCCATTTAAAGTATGATCTACTCTAATAATGGCATTATCCAATAGGGTAGCATATGCTGAAGCTCTGAAGGTTAGTAACCTCTGATGTGGTGTTTTGTTTTTTTTATAGAATGCCTTTACCAGACCAAGCTCACCACTATAAGCATATTCAGATTTAATATGATTATTAGGAGTAACTACATAATTATCTTTTTTAAAGACCTTTCCAAAGTCATCAATATTAGGAGTTCTGTATCCAGAGCTAAGGTCTAGTATTAGATTTGTTTTTTTTGAAGGGTTATAAGCCAATTGAAAACTCCCACTTAGAGCTCCATTATTACTGGTGATCTTATCAAAAGGAAATTGAAAAAAAGTAGTATCACTAAAATTAGCATTTAATATTGTATGGCTGTACCTAATGCCAGTTTGTAGATTAAATTTATTGATCTGCCATTTAAAGCTACTATATAAAGCACTAGTTAGCATATTGCTTCCATTATCAGGATAACGAGTTGATTCTTTAGAAATTTCAGAATTGATTATGTTCTCCTTAAAAGCATTACTCCAGACAGTATTATAAGTGAGCTCGTTGCCATAAAATAATTGTTTAGTAGAGTCAATTATTTTAACGAAATCAAAATTTAAAGCATAAACATGAACGTCTTCTTCTCTTACACTTCTAAGATCGTTTTTAAAGGTTCTTGTTATGCGATCTTCATCAATTCTTTGATAAGAAGCAATTATAGAAGCTCGGTCATAAAACTTATTGTAATTGTTAAATTCACCAGACAGCGCAAATAAGAATCTGTTTTGAGGACCATAATGCCATTCGCTATACTCAGGAATTCCGTTTTCTACATTATTTAAACGGTCATATCTGGGAATATTAGAAGATGAGCTTAATTGTGTATTAACTTTTAAAGTTACCTTATCACTAGGTCGATAAATAAATTTTTGTAGTAAGCTATATTGCTGATATCCACTACCAATATGTATATTGGAATCGGGGTTGATCAATAGAGAATCAGTATTATTAATACTAGCAACTTGAAAGGGTATATGCCCCCATTGCTCATATCCATGTAATCTATTGCTTCCCATTCTAAGGTCATCAAATTGATTATAGGTAATAGAGGTTAGACTCCCTAAGTTTTTACCACCAATTGAAACATCTGCGTGTGCAGTCATTTCGTTATTAGCATTGTTGTATCGAAATAGACTAGACCCACTAACAATTACGCTGTCATCAGATAATATGGGGTCTTTGGTCTGAAAATGAACAACTCCACCTATAGCATCACTTCCATAAATAACAGATCCGGGGCCATATTGAATGTCTATTTGACTAAGAATGTTGTTATCCAAAGTAATACTATTCTGCAAATGTCCATTTCTGTAAATAGCGTTATTCATACGAACGCCATCAATTACTAATAATACTCTGTTAGCTTCAAACCCTCTAATTATTGGACTTCCTCCCCCTAGTTGACTTTTTTGAATGGTTATTCCGGAGGATGCTTTAAGAGCGTCTGCACTAGTAGGAGCATTAAGCTCTATTAGCTTTTCTTCAGTTATAATTTCTTGATGAAGATTCTCATCAATAAGCTTGTTTTTATTATTTCTTAAAGTATTCAATTCAAATGAAGGCAATAAGTTATTAGACTGTTCCAGAAAAACCCACAGCTCATTAATAATTAATTGATCTATTGTTGTCCAATAGAATTCATAGCCTTCGACATAAAAATAAAGAGTATCAGAAACATTAAAAAGAGAAAGATCTGCAACCCCTTTGTAATTGGTTTGTGTTGAGGTAGAATTAGTTGGAGTGTATATGGCTACATTTTCAATGGGCTCATAATATTCGTTAACCACCTTTACCTGCTGACTAAAAATAACAGCAAAAGGAAGCATTAGTAACAATAATAATTGAATCTTATGAAGCATGGATCAATTGAATATGGATTTTAAAACTATATGAGAATTGATGTTTTTAGCATTAAATTGAAAGTGAATTTCTAAATAATTAAAAATTAATTCAATTAGCTCATTTCTAACCGCTTTATCAGTTAATATATTGACTGAAGCATCAATTTCCGTGCCTAATAAATCAAAAAAGGCAGAAGATATTTTATTGTCACATATTTGGTGGCTTGTGTCATTTACAAATTGAGCGTCATGAATGCTGAATAGTTGATTTGCTTTTGAATAATTATTTTTAGGTTCAATTCCTAAAAAAGACAGTAAGTTGACTAAAAATACTAGGTGAAAATTTGGATTAAAAGATTGCTTGTCAAAAACTGAAATTGACTTTTCTAAAAAGGGATAAAGCAGTGGCGAATAAACGCCTTCTTTTAAAAGTGAATGCAATACTTCAGTTAAAAACAATGCAATACTTACTTTTCTTACATCATTTGTAATCTCATGAAATGGATGTATTAATACAGGTGCATTCCCAGAGTTTAAGGTTTTATCGGGGTTAAAATATGAGCTGAACTCAATAAAATGAAATGGCTGAAAAATATAAGGCTGATTTTTTTTCTTTACACCTTTAAAAAAAAAGGATTGGCGTCCATATTGTCTAGTAAACAATTGTATTATAACAGAGGATTCAGTGTAACTCTGAGCACTTAAAAACAAACCTTCAACTTGTTGCTTCATTTTCTAAAATTGGAAATTCAATAAAAAAAGAGGTTCCTTTTCCTAAAGTTGAAATAAATGAAATTTTTCCTTGATGAGAATCTATTATTTGCTTAACCATTGCAAGCCCAAGCCCAGCACCTGTTGATTTAGTGGTGAAGTTAGGTTCAAAAATTTTCCCTTTAATTTCATCAGACATACCGCTTCCATTGTCAACAATAGTGATTAGGTAATTAGAGGTTACTTTTTTTAGCACAATATTTATAGTTCCATTTTTTTCATCAGGTATTGCTTGTATTGCGTTATTCACTAAGTTATTGAAAACCCGTATTAATTGTTCTTTATCACCATTAATAAATGCATCTTCTAACTGAGTATAATCAAAGTTAAATTGAAGATGATTTACATCCTTGTATAATTCAATTGTGGTGTTGATAATATCTTTAATGTCAGCTTTGTTCATTTGAAGTTTTGGCATCTGAGCAAATCTTGAAAATTCATTTGCAATACTTGTTAAGGTGTCAATTTGTTGGATTAATTTTTTTGAAAAATTGGCAAGATCCTTTTTAAAAGCAGGGCTATTTGGATCTAAGGATCTCTCAAGGTGTTGTATGCTCAGGCGCATTGGAGTTAAGGGGTTTTTGATTTCATGAGCGACTTGTTTCGCCATTTCTCTCCAGGCACTTTCTCTTTCACTTTTAGCCAATTTCAAGGCACTTTCTTCTAACAGAGAGATCATATTATTGTACTCATTAATGAGTGCACCGATTTCATCATTTCCTTGCCACTCAATAGATTCATTGACAGTATTTATCTTAACTAATTTTAATTTTTCGGCAATTACCCGCAATGATTTTGTAATATAATTTGATAATAAGTAAGCAATTATGCTAGCGCCAATTAAAAGCAAAATGTAGACTTCCAATAAAGTAGTTAGAAAACGTGATAATTCATTTTTTTCAGGGGATAATTCAGTATTGTAGGGGATGTTAATGATAACAATATTTTCTTTCGTATTTTCATTTTTAACATAGGTATATGTGTTAAAATAACTAGCATTAATTTTTTCGATTTGTCTTTTCCCATTAGCCTTTAATTTATCTAAAATAGGCCCAGCAATTTTTGTCTTATAAAAAGTAGTGTCTGAATATTCAAAGTTACTAGACATTAGAATTTCTCCTTCTAAATTAAACACATTGATCTCTATATTATTTACGACAGATAACTCATGAATTTTATCATCAAAATCTTTTTGAAAAAAGTCCATTTTTTCATTTAGATCAAGTTCCTGAAAAAGAATTTTTAAAGAGGTAATTACTGTTTTTTCTTTTCTTTGAAGTCTTTTTTCATGGTATTCTTTGTTTTGTTCATTAAAGAAAATAATGGTAGTAATCCCTATTACAAATAAAGATAGCAGTATAAGAGCTAGCATAGAAACATAGATACGACCTCTTAAATTAAGATTGAAAAACTTCATTGTAAGTAAAAATAAAAAATCCCATCAGCCTAAACTAATGGGATTACAGAATTTGTTGTTTTTATTATTAGTTACTTAGCGCCTCAGCACCACCTACAATCTCAAGTATTTCGTTGGTAATGGCTGCTTGACGAGCTTTATTATAAGTAAGCTTTAATTCTTTAATCATCTCCGATGCATTGTCTGTTGCTTTATGCATAGCTGTCATCCTAGCACCATGTTCTGAAGCATAAGAATCTAGCATAGCTTTATAAAGTGTTGTTTTCAATGAATTTGGAATAAGAGAAGTAATGATATCTTCCTGAGATGGCTCAAAAATATAATCAACAGAATTAGATTCAGCTTCATCGGATTCATTGTTAACTACTGGTAGAAATTGTTCAGATTTCAAAATTTGGACACCTGCATTTTTAAATGAATTGTATACGATAATGATTTTATCATAAGAACCTTCAATAAATTGACCCATTAGGTTCTCAGCAAATGGTGAAACTTTGTCAAATGAAAGATTATCCCATAATAATTCAAGATTATCAGGAAGAGTACCTTTTTTAGCCAAAAGCTCACTCTTTTTAAAAGCATCAGTTGCTTTTTTACCAACAGGCAAAACTTCAACTATGGAAGAATTAGATTCCTCAGCTATTTTTTTTACTTGCTTGATTACGTTGTTATTGAACCCTCCACATAGACCTCTATTAGAAGACAGAGCAACAATAAGAATCTTTTTTTCTTCTTTTGGTTTAATGAATTCATTGTCTGCAGTATCAATTGATGAAGAAACATTAGCTAATATTTCTTGCAATTTCTCAGCATACGGACGCATTTGAACCACAGCATTTTGTGCTCGTTTTAATTTAGCTGCAGATACCATTTTCATGGCAGAGGTGATCTGCATGGTAGAGTTTACCGAAGTAATTCTGGTTCGTATTTCTTTAAGATTAGCCATACAATAAAATTAATTAGCTAAATATTAGTTTTCATATTTTTGGCTAAGATCCTCTACTACCTGTCTTATTACTCTAGTAATATCTGTAGAAAGTTTCCCTGCTTTTAATTCTTCTAGCTCTTTCTTATGCTTGTTCTTCATGTAGCTCAAGAATTCTTCTTCAAATTCTTTTATTTTTTCAACAGGAACACCAGATAAAATACCAGTAGAACCACAATAGATGATAGCAACTTGCTCTTCAACAGAAAGAGGCGAACCTTCGTTTTGTTTAAGGATCTCAACATTTCTTTTTCCTTTTTCCAAGACAGCCATTGTTGCAGCATCAAGGTCAGAACCAAATTTTGCAAAAGCCTCTAATTCACGATATTGTGCCTGATCTAGCTTAAGTGTTCCAGCCACTTTTTTCATAGATTTAATTTGAGCTGATCCACCTACTCTAGATACTGATATACCAACATTAATAGCAGGTCGCACTCCAGAGTTAAATAGGTTCGCTTCTAAGAAAATCTGACCATCAGTAATAGAGATCACATTGGTTGGAATATAAGCAGAAACATCACCTGCCTGTGTTTCAATAATTGGAAGCGCAGTTAATGATCCACCACCTTTAACTTTGTCCTTAAGACAGTCAGGAAGGTCATTCATTTGAGAAGCAATTTCATCTGAATTATTGATTTTTGCAGCTCTTTCAAGAAGTCTTGAATGAAGATAAAAAACATCTCCAGGATAAGCTTCTCTACCAGGAGGTCTTCTTAATAATAATGAAACTTCACGATAAGCAACAGCTTGTTTAGAAAGGTCATCAAAAACAATCAATGCAGGTCGGCCTGTATCCCTAAAGTATTCACCTATAGCAGCTCCTGTAAATGGCGCATAGAACTGCATTGGAGCAGGATCAGATGCGTTAGCTGCAACAATCACTGTATAAGCCATAGCGCCAGCTTCTTCTAGTTTGTTTACAATACCAGCAATAGTTGATCCTTTTTGCCCTATAGCAACATAGATACAATAAACAGGCTCTCCCCTATCATAAAATTCTTTTTGATTAATAATAGTATCAATACAAACAGTAGTTTTTCCAGTTTGACGATCACCAATCACTAATTCTCTTTGACCTCTTCCAACAGGAATCATTGAGTCAATTGCCTTAACACCAGTTTGAAGAGGCTCATTAACGGGCTGCCTATATATAACACCAGGAGCTCTACGCTCAATAGGCATCTCAAATAATTCACCTTCAATAGGCCCCTTACCATCGATAGGCTCACCAAGAGTATTAACAACTCTTCCAAGCATTTTTTCACCTACATTTACAGATGCTATTTTACCTGTTCTTTTTACATTATCTCCTTCTTTAATATCTGTTGAAACTCCTAGAAGAACAGCTCCTACATTGTCTTCTTCAAGATTCAATGCGATGCCTTGTAATCCATTGTCAAACTCAATAAGCTCACCATATTGAACACCTCCAAGACCATAAATTCTAGCGATACCATCTCCTACTTGAAGAACAGTACCTACTTCTTCTAATTCAGCTTCAGATTTAAATCCCGAAAGTTGTTCTCTAAGGATTGCTGATACTTCTGCTGGTTTTATTTCTGCCATTTTATATTAATTTAATTCCTAATATTCTACTATATAGGGGTTGTCGTTAAATGCTTTTTTTAATTCTCTTAATTCTTTGCTTATAGAGGCGTCAATTTGCTGATCACCCACCCTTAACTTAAATCCGCCAATAATTTCAGGATCAACTTTTTCTACTACTTCATAACTATTTTTATGGTCATTACTGATAAGATCAATGATAGCATCAAGCTGTTTGTCATCTAGCGAAATAGCTGAAGTTACTTCAGCAACAACAATATTTTTAAGGGCTTTATATTGAGCAATAAAAGAAGAGGTGATTTGTTGAATTAAGCTTTCTCTTTTTTTAGAAGAAATTAGTTGAAGGAATACATTTGAGAGTTCAGAAATAGCCTTACTAAAAACTTCAGAGAGGATCTTTTGTTTTTTATCTGTATTTACCACAGGGCTGTTCAATAAGAGTTGCAGGTCATGATTTTCATTAATAGTTCCATTAATAAGAACCATATCATTGTAAACCTCAGCTAGGATTTTTTTATCCTGAGATAACTCAATCAATGACTTTGCATATCTTTTAGCAGCTAAAGAATCTTTCATCTTCTTAATTTAAGTTCACTTCTTTTACAAGATTATCTACCAATGCTTTTTGTTTATCGCTTGAAGTTAATTGTTCTTTTACAATTTTCTCCGCAATATCTAAAGACAATAAAGCCACTTGATTTTTAAGTTCAGTAATTGCAGCCATTTTCTCATTTTTGATAACTTCTCTAGCATTAGTAAGAATTTTCTCAGTTTCTTGTTTTGCTTGAGCTTTAGCATCAGAAACAATTTTAGCTTTTGTAGCAGCAGCTTCTTTTAAAAGCGCATCTCTATCAGCCAATGCTTGTTTTCTTAGTTTATCCTTTTCTTCATTAAGCTCTGTTAATTCTGCCTTTGCTTTTTCAGAAGCATTCAGCGCCTCTTCAATACTATTAGAGCGTTTTTCTACTGCTTCAAGAATAGGTTTCCAAGCAAACTTTTTCAATAAAATAATTAATACTATAAAGACTACTGAAGTCCAAAATATTAATCCAATTCCGGGAGTTACTAATTCCATTTTTTGTTTTTTTAAAAAACCTGCCTTTAACCAACCGTTAAAGGCAGATCAGGTTAATTTAATTTTGTTTTACCCTTGTAAAAGAGCAACAACAACACCAAATAAAGCAACACCTTCAACAAGTGCAGCAGTAATAAACATATTGGTTTGTATCATACCTGAATGTTCTGGCTGTCTAGCCATAGCTTCAAGGGCTTTACCCCCGATCATTCCAATACCAACACCAGCTCCAATAGCTGCTAATCCAGCACCAATTGCAGCAAAACCAAAATTTAATTCACTAAGCTCCATTTTTATTAATTTAAGTTAAACAATATATAAGTTTAATGTTCTTCAACAACCGCCATACCGATAAAAACGGCAGACAATAAGGTAAATATATAAGCCTGCAAAAAGGCTACTAAAATTTCAATAAGGCTAATAAATAAAACAAACAATACCGATACAGGAGCAACACCCCATGCACCACCATTTCCTAAAGCATCTTGTGCAATAAATATCAGGGATATTAAACTTAGTATAATAATATGCCCAGCAGAAATATTGGCAAATAATCGAATCATTAACGCAAAAGGCTTGGTAAAGATTCCTAAGAATTCAATAGGAATCATAATAGGAAGTAAAACGACAGGAACTCCAGGAGGTCTGAAAATATGGCCCCAATAATTTTTGTTTCCTGAAATTGTAGTGATAACAAAAGTGATAAATGATAAAACAAAAGTAACCGCTATATTACCAGTTACATTAGCCGATCCAGGTATCAAACCTAATAAATTATTAATAAGAATAAAGAAGAAAACGGTCATTAAAAACGGCAAAAACTTGGTGTATTTCTTCCCAATATTTTGTTTAATAATGTCGTCTTTTACGAAAAGGATTAGTGGCTCTAAAAATGCTTGAAGCCCCCTAGGCACACCATTGTTTTTTCTATAAGCTTTTGCGGTAGCTCGTAGTAAAATAAAGAGTAAAATAACTGAGATAAACATGGCCGCAACATTTTTTGTAATAGAAAAGTCTAATACAGACAGGCCGTTTGTTTCTATAATTTTACCATGCTCTAATTTATAAGTCCTATTTCCTTTAGAAACTTCAGCATGACCATGTTCAAATTCACTTGACATAAAAACATCTAAGTTTCCATCAGTATAAAGAATAACAGGAAGAGAAATGGAAACTGGATGATCATGACCATGCTCATCTTTATAATCAAAGAAATGCCAATCATGCGCATCCTTTATGTGATCCATTACAACGGGAACTGGATCCCAGGCTTCATCTTTCTTTGTGTCTTGATCTTCTGTAGAGTGTGAATTATTTTCAGCTGCATAAAAGGTAGATGCAGTCATGATAAAAACACCGATTGTAATAACCTTGAATAGACGATTCATGTAATGATGTTTGTTTTAAATTTTCGGCAAAATTAGATAAATAATTTAGTTAAGAAAATCTTACAGAAAGTTTTTGATTGATATTTGTTTTTTTATCTGATAAACAACTATAAAATAAACGGGATTTTTTATGAAGAATTCAAATTCTTCTTCCTAGGATGCTAAAAATAAATACTTTTACAATCTAATAACAGCATTAATTGATGGAAAAGGTCATTCCAAAGCCAATTAAAATAATTTTGATCGTTCTTTTGTGGAGCTCTTCTTTAATTCCATTTATTGGCCTTTATTCTTTATTGTATGTAGCTGATGACGGAACGCTTCCGGGTTTCGAAGAGCTAGAGAATCCAAAGACAAATTTAGCTTCAGTTATTTATACAGCTGACGCAGTAGAACTTGGAAAGTTTTACCATAAAAACAGAACTAATGTAGGGTTTCATGAATTATCTCCGTGGTTGATAAAAGCATTGATCGCTACTGAAGATGAAAGATATTATGAGCATTCTGGCATTGATGTCCGTGCACTCGGGAGAGTGACAAAAGGAGTGGCAACTGGAAATTCTAGTCAAGGAGGTGGCTCAACTATTTCTCAGCAATTGTCCAAATTATTATTTCCTAGAGAAAAGTTAACAAAATGGGAATTAGTAAAAAGAAAGTTCAAGGAATGGATCATTGCAGCAAGACTAGAGAAAAATTACACCAAAGAGGAGATTATATGCATGTACTTTAACAAGTTCGATTTTTTAAATAATGCAGTAGGTATAAATAGCGCTGCTAATATTTATTTTAATAAACTTCCTAAAGACCTTAATTTAGAAGAAGCCTCTATGCTAGTGGGAATGGCAAAGAACCCCTCCCTCTTTAATCCATTAAGATACCCTGAAAAAGTGCATAAAAGAAGAGAAGTCGTATTAAAACAAATGAAAAAAAATGGCCATATAAACCAGCAAACTTACGATTCAGTTAGAAAACTTCCATTAGGATTAAACTACACAAGGGTTGACCATCAAGCTGGTTTAGCACCTTATTTCAGGGAAAGCTTAAGGGCCGAATTAGGAAAAATATTCAGTGAAAAAGACAATGATGGAAATTATTTTATTGCAAAAAGCGATGGATCTCCTTATGATATTTACGCAGATGGATTAAAGATCTACACGACTATTGATTCTAGAATTCAAACGTATGCAGAATATGCAGTAGCAGAGCATTTGAAGTATCAATTACAGAAAGATTTTTTTAAAAACAACAAGAGGTGGAAAAGACCTCCATTTTCAAACGACCTTAAGCAAGAGCAGATTGATAATATTTTGAATAGAGCGGCTAAACAGACAAAAATCTATAAAAAACACAATGGACAAATTTGTGGGTACTGTGAACGAAGCAAGAAATACATTTCTGAAGTAAACAACCATTATCACTGTAGCTATTGCGATCATAGCACACCTATTATATCAGAAAAGGAAATTTTCGAAAAGTTGAATCAGCAAAGGCCAATGAAGATCTTTGATTGGCAATCTCCTAATTATGAATTGGATACGTTGATGTCTTCTATGGACTCTATAAGATACTATAAGGGATTATTAAGAGCAAGCCTAGTATCTATGGATCCGCACAATGGTCAAGTAAAAGCATGGGTTGGCGGACCTCATTACAGACATTTTAAATACGACATGGTTTACAAAGGAAAAAGACAGGTGGGGTCTACTTTTAAACCATTCGTTTATGCCTCTGCTATTGAAACTGGAGCTATTCATCCATGTGATGAAATTCCAGATAATAAACACTGTGTGGAAATCCCTTATAATGAGGACAGGAACGATGTCTGGTGCCCAGAGAATGCCGGAGCAGAATTTACACATGAAATGATTCCCATAAGTGTTGCTCTTGCCAAGTCCATGAATAATATAACAGCCAGTATTATTAAGAGCGAAGGTTTGATCAATGAAGTCTTTAATAGGATCTCACAATTAGGAATTGACACTTCTAATTATCTGCGAATTCCAGCCATGGCTTTAGGTGTATTTGACATTTCAATATACAATATGGTAGGAGCAATGTGTTCTTTTGCAAACAATGGGATATACATAGCCCCTACATTTATTGCAAAAGTAGAAGACAAGTATGGAAATATTATTTATGAACCAATACTTAAAGCAAAGCAAGTCTGGAATCACCATACGGCACATACCATGCTACAGCTTATGAAACAAGTAACTCTAAGGGGAACAGGAGCAAGGATCAGGTATAAAGCATCAGATAAAAGGCCCTATACAGGGATTAAACAACCAGTTGCAGGAAAAACAGGAACTACTCAAAATCAATCCGATGGCTGGTTTATAGGTATTACTCCAGATTTGGTTACTGGGGTATGGGTAGGAGCTGAGGATAGATCAGTAAGATTTAAATATGTAAGTGATGGAATGGGTTCAAATATGGCACTTCCAATATGGGGGTATTATACAAAAAAAATAAATTCAGATTCTACCTTAAGTATTTCTCAGGATGACTTTGAGGTTCCGTTAGATATTGCAAAAGATCCATTAGACTGTACAGATTATAATTTATATAAAAATGTAGAAGAGGAATTCAACGAAGAAAATGAATCGGATAATATATGGAACGATGAGCAGGAAGATAATTGGTAAGTTTGTAAAAAATAGAATATGATAAATAAAGTAGTGGCAGACGCCAATGAAGCGTGCAAAGGTATTGAAAGTGGCATGACCATTATGTTAGGAGGATTTGGGCTTTGCGGTATACCTGAGAACAGTATTTCGGAGTTAGTAAGGATGAAAGTGAATGAGCTTACTTGCATTTCAAATAACGCAGGGGTTGATGATTTTGGGTTAGGATTCTTATTACAAGAAAGGCAGATCAAAAAAATGATATCTTCTTATGTTGGAGAGAACGATGAGTTTGAAAGACAAATGCTTAGTGGAGAATTAGAAGTTGATCTAATTCCTCAGGGTAGTCTGGCAGAAAGGTGCAGAGCAGGCGGTGCAGGAATTCCTGCTTTTTATACGCCTGCTGGATACGGCACAGAGGTTGGGGAAGGAAAAGAAGTTAGAGAATATAATGGGAAACCTCATATTCTTGAAACAGCATTGACTGCTGATTTTGCCATAGTTAAGGCATGGAAAGGAGATACTATTGGAAATTTAATTTTTAAAGGAACCGCTAGAAATTTTAACCCTGCTATGGCAATGGCTGGTAAAATTACTATTGCTGAAGTAGAAGAGTTGGTAGAACCAGGAGAGCTAGACCCTAATAGCATCCACACTCCAGGAATATTTATTCAAAGAATTTTCCAAGGCACCAATTATGAAAAGAGAATTGAGCAAAGAACGGTTAGGTCAAAAGGCCAATAAATAATTTTAAATAGAATGGGACTAGATAAAAACGGTATTGCAAAACGAATTGCACAAGAATTAAGTGATGGCTGGTATGTTAATTTAGGAATAGGTATTCCAACATTAGTAGCCAATCATATTCCTGAAGGAATTTCAGTAGATTTTCAATCAGAGAATGGAATTTTAGGGATGGGGCCATTTCCTTTCGAAGGGGAAGAAGATGCTGACCTGATCAACGCTGGTAAACAGACTATTACAGCCTTAAGTGGTGCAGTATATTTTGACTCAGCCACAAGTTTTGCAATGATAAGAGGACAGCATGTTCAACTTACAGTATTGGGAGCTATGGAGGTATCTGAAAATGGCGATATAGCCAATTGGAAAATACCTGGTAAAATGGTAAAAGGAATGGGAGGAGCAATGGATTTAGTGGCCAGTGCCGACAATATTATTGTAGCCATGATGCACGCTAATAAAAGAGGAGAGAGTAAACTGCTTAAAGAATGCTCACTTCCACTCACTGGAGTTGGATGTGTAAAAAAGGTAGTCACAAATCTAGCGGTAATGGACATCTTGCCTGAAGGAGGGTTTAAACTATTGGAAAGAGCACCCGGAGTATCAGTTGAAGAAATTCAAGCTGCTACTGAAGGAAAATTACTAGTCGAAGGGGAAATCCCAGAAATGAAGATTTAATAAAATGAATATCAAAAAGCTTTCTATTTTAATTCCTGCCTATAATGAGGCCAATACAATCCATATGATATTGGATAAAGTAAAGGAAGTTACGCTATTAAATGATATAGAAAAAGAGATTATTATTGTTAATGATTGTTCTAAAGATAATACTAAAGAAGTAGTAGAAAGGTATATTAACCAACATCCAGAATTAAATATTCATTTAGAGAATCAAGAGATCAATAAAGGTAAAGGAGCAGCAATTCATAAAGCAATAGAGCTAGCTAAAGGAGATTTTTTGATTATTCAAGATGCAGACCTTGAATATGACCCCGTAGAATATAACATTCTTTTAAAACCTGTAATAATGGGAAATGCGGATGTTGTATATGGCTCTAGGTTCATGGGAGGTAATCCTCATCGAATTTTGTTTTACTGGCACTCAATAGGAAATAGGTTTTTAACAAGACTTTCTAATATGTTTACTAATCTTAACTTAACAGATATGGAAACTTGTTATAAAATGATCAACACAAAGATTGCTCAAAGCCTTCAATTAAAAGAGCGAAGATTTGGTTTCGAGCCTGAAGTTACAGCAAAGCTTTCAAGAGTTCCTAATATAAGAATTTATGAAGTGGGTATTTCTTATTACGGCAGAACTTATGAGGAAGGAAAGAAAATTGGTTGGAAAGATGGCTTCAGAGCAATTTATTGTATTTTGAAATACAATATTATTAGCAAATAAACACATAAATTGAAGCAAAATGTTGTGTTTGGTTAACCTAAAAAAATAATGAACCTATTGGCAGGTAAATGAAGGATTTATTTTTTTGACTTTTTATTGGACCTTCTTTTCTCCTTGATATAAATCTGAACAAGACTTGAGTTTATTTCTTCCGCTATTTTTTCAGCGACTAATATGCATTGGTTTTGAAAAAGCCCCCCACCGAGGTCGTTAATTTCTGCTAGATATTTTACGCTTCCGTTTTCTTTCATGACATGTTCTTTTAAGTTTTTAGTGTGCTTAAATTCCCCTGAGTGACTTTCAATCTCACGTTCCGAGGCCTTTATTTTTTTAGTTGCACTTTCAATATGCATTTTGTTTTTTAGAAGATAGAGATCTGCAGATATTGTTGTCTCAATTCCTCTTAACTTTACCTTATCCGAAGTTCCACTTCCTTGGTCAGAAACATATTCAGATTTTTTGAATTCTCTTATGAGCAGTTTGTCAAAAACTAACTCATAACTTAATTCTTTTGTTTGTTCGATGGTTGTAAAATCCTTTTTTAGTATAATGGTTTTATAACCCTTGGCATCTAAATAATATTTAATGTGTTGATTAATAAGTGTTGTAATGTCTTCATCATTTGGAGCAGTGTCTAAATATTTAGAAATTAAGACATTAAGGGCTTTAGTTTTTTCTACTGTGGTTATTTCATTATAAATAAGTACTATTTCGTTATTAGCTTTTGCATGTTTAAAGTCAGATGAATATTTATAAACATTACAGGTGTTTAGAAAAGCAACAACAAAGAATAGTAATAATGGTTTTTTCATATTGATAGCTACATTTTAAAAAATCGAGAGTTGCTTGAGAAATGTTAAATCATATAAATAGCTTTAGAGTTAAAGCATTTTGATTAAAATGTTATAGAAGGTTTAAAAATTTGTTTAGCCCATCTTTATAAGCTTTTCCTATATTGATTTGTTTCTCGTCAATGATAATATAGTTGTCTTCAATAGATTTTATTTTATCTACTCTAACTATAAAGGAACGATGCACTCTTACAAATTCATCAGAAGGTAATTTAGAAGCTACATCTTTCATGGTACTTAAAATAGTATACTTACCATCTTCAGTAATCACACGCATGTAATTTCCTAAAGCCTCTATCCAGAATATTTTATTGGTATTAATCTGAACTAGACGAGAGTCAGACTTTATAAAAATAGTATCTCCTTTTGTAGTGATCTTAGTTTCTTCTGTACTTAACCTTTTATAAACTTTATCTATGGCTTTTAAAAAACGAGCTGGAGTAATAGGTTTTTTGATGAAATCTGTCACGTCATACTCATACGATTCAACTGCATATTCTGTGTGAGAAGTAACCAATACTACTTGAGGAAGAGGATTTAAGTTTCGCAACATTTCCATGCCGTCCATTTTTGGCATTTCTATATCAAGGAATAGAAGGTCTACTTGTTGCTCTTTTAAAAAATTAAATGCCTGTATAGGATCTTGACATGAAGCAGCTAAATTTAATGAAGTTGTATCATTAATTAAATCCTCTAAGATATTCCTAGAAAGACTATCATCATCTACAACTAGACAGTTTAAAGTTAGATTAGACATTGTTTTTTATAAGAATTAAGCTCATCAATGGATAAAGCTATTATAGACTCAACTCTATTAACAATAATAACGATTTCATTTGACTTTTCATCATTTTCAATGAGGTTTTCCATTTTCTCAAGACACGAAAGAAGCTTATTTAATCCCATATACCCAGCATTACCTTTTAATTTATGAGCTAATTCCCCCAAAACTTTGTAGTTTTTTTCAGCAAGGGCTTCTTTCATTTTATGTAAATCTAAAGGAACGCTTTCTAAATAGAGGTTTATATATTTAATGATTTTTTCATTGTTGTTTTTACTTATTTTTTTGATCATTGAAAGGTCAATTACAGTGCCTTCTTTATTATTATTGCTTTTAGTATTTTTTTCAATCGAAACAAGAGAGTCAGACCCTCTATTTAATAATTGATTAATCAGAAGACTTAATTGATAGGTGTTGATTGGTTTTGAAACACAATCATTCATCCCAGCAGCTAAGCATTTTTTAGAAACGCCTTCTAAAACATGAGCAGTCATAGCAATAATTGGAATTTGATTTTTAATAGGTGGAAACTTTTCTCTAATATGCTTGGATGTTTCGTAGCCATCCATATTTGGCATTTGCAGGTCCATTAAAATTATATCGTAATTATTGGATTCAAATTTTTGTATTGCTTGGATGCCGTCCTCAGCAATATCAACACTTACATTATTTTTAGAGTCACTTATTAGGTCAATAAATACATCTCTATTTAGCTGATTATCATCAACTAAAAGGATTTTCACACTTGAAAGGAATGCGTCAGCTTTTTCAGTTTCTGATGCATTATATTTTGTGACATTTTTTGCAATATCCATTTTTAAATAAAAATAGAAGTTGCTCCCTTTCCCAGCTACTGACTCTACTTTGATCTCACCACCCATTAATTGCACTAGTTCTTTAGTAATTGAAAGCCCTAATCCAGTTCCTCCATACTGTCGTGTTGTTTCCGATGACTCCTGCTTAAAGCTATCAAAAATGGTCTCGAGCTTTTCATTTTTAATTCCAATGCCTGTATCTTTCACTGAAAACAAGATAACAGCAGAGTTAGCAGAATTTTTTTTCAATGACAATTCAATAATCACTTGTCCTTTTTCCGTGAACTTCACACCATTATCTGCAAGATTTAATATTATTTGATTGACTCTTACAGGGTCACCCAGGATTAAATCTGGAATAGCTTCATCGATAGTTGACTTTAGCTCAATGTTTTTAGCTCTTGTTTTAAAAGCTAGCGTATGACAGATGTCATTAACCAGATCTTTTAAAGAAAAAGGTATTTTTTCTAGCTGGATAGCACCCTTTTCAATTTTCGCAAGATCTAGTATGTCATTTACTAAGAAAAGAATGTTATTGGCACTTGAACTAATTGTTTTAAGGTAATGTTGTTGTTTTTTATCTAGATGTGTTCCAGATAATAATTGAGACATTCCAACAACGGCATTTAAAGGAGTGCGTATTTCATGGCTTGTATAAGCGAAAAAATCTTCCTTTTCTTTTCTAGACCTATTAGCTTCATCAGTTGCTGCTTTAAGTTCAATATTAATAGATGATTTTTGTCGGTATGCATAAAGCATAAAAACAGAGAATAAAAGAAAGATAATCAAGAGAACAGTTATAAAAAAGAACCTAACGTCACTGATCTCTTTTTTTCTTTTTTCTTTTTCTTCCACCAATAATAGTGCTTGATTTTTTTTAGCTAACTCTAATTGAGTTTCTAGCGCATTGATCTCTCTAACATCTTTTATAGCTGTATAATATTGCAAAAATTCATACGCCCTTTTATAATCTCCTTTTGACTCATATACTTTTGAAATATTTTCATAGCCTTTTTTAATGAACTCTTTATAGCCAATTTTTTCTGCAAGACCTAGGCTATTTTTCATATATAAAAGAGAATTGTCATGATCCTCTAGCGTTTCATAAAGATTACCAATTTCAAAACAGAGAAGTGTTTGATTTTTCAGGTCATTAATTTTCTCATATGCCTTAAGAGATTGTATTAATATTTGAGTGGCTGTATTGAATTGATTCGATTTAACATATGACATGCCTAAGCTATAGGAAATTTCTGCCTTAAGTGGGGTTTCATTAGTTAAGGTTATTTGTTCATTGGATAAAATGAGATACTGTAAAGAAAGATTTTGATTTCCTACTTTATCTTCGAGTTTTCCTAATGAAAGATTTGATAACGATTGGGTAATTAGGTTTTTAGTCTTCATCCCTATTTGAAGAGCTTGCTCATATTGATTTCTTGCTCTTTTTTCGTCACCAATTTCTCTATATACATCACCGATATGAATATTACTTATTGCAGCACCTTTTAGATCTGAGTATTGTTTGTTAATGTTTAATGAATTAATAAATGATTCTAAAGCTTGATCATAATTATTATTAAGCATATTAATCCTCCCTATCTGATTAAGGGAGTTAGCCTGGTCTTTATAGGATTGAGATTCAACACTTTTTTTATAAGCAGATTCAGCGTAGCTTAGGGCTTTTTCTAGGTCTTCAGCTGAATATAGTTTTGAAAGTTCTAAGGAAATTAAAATAGCAGCTGAAACAGAGCTTTCTTTTTTTAGTTTCTCTTCAAGTGTGTTGATTTGAGTTACTCTTTGTGAAAAACAAAGGCTAAATGAGCAGAAAAAAAAGAGAAAAAAAAAGAGATATGAGCTATTAAATTTCATGTATTGTAAAAGTACAAATTTTCAAACAGTAGGATTTAAGGCTTTTTAATGAGTTTTATTAATGTTATACTTTGGACATAAAAGTTCAAAAAGAAAACAAAAGCAATAACCTTTTGAGCAGTTACGTGAATGACCAAGGACTGATAATTAGTTTTTGGCAAGGGCCCAAATTCAATTAGAAGATTGTATATAAATAGCGTTATTGTAAAGGCAAAATAACTATAGAACATTTTTTTATTCATTAATGGATGATAATAGATAGAGAGTGTTTGCAGTAAACTTGATATAAAAAATAGATAGAATGAAAGTTTCACACAGAGTAAGTGATAAAAAATAGTAGAGGGATCTATAGAAAAATATCCAATACCAATAAAAGCTAAAGCGGATATCATAACAAATAAAGAGCTTGCTAATGTTAGTTTAAAGCTTTTAGTATTTGATTTTAAAAAAAATGGAAGTGCTAAAAAATATACAACAAAAGAGCCGCTGATTAAGTAGATACTTGATTTAAAAAGAATTTTTGAAACTGAATTATCTATTCCAAGATAGGTTTTTTCACGTCCTAGGTTACTTAAAAAGTTTTCAAAAAATTGATAAGATGTAGCATGATGATCAAAAATAGTACCTCCTGGATAAAGAAACATTGCAATAATCAGAAATAAAATTGCCAATGATAAGACAATAGGCAGCTGAACAACGAATATTTTATTTTTCATCATTTTAAGTTAGAAAACTTATTTAATGAATATAAATCTAATTTATTGTATAAAATTATGCTTAAATTACAATAGACACCCTTAATGATGAAAACAAAATTACTTTTAGCAACGGGATATATTTTTAGCAATTTAATCTTAGGATACTCTCAAGTTTATGATTGGACAGCACAAATAGGCGGCACTAATGATGTTAGGTCTAATGCTGTGGTCTTTGACCCCCATAACAATAGTTATAATGTTGGATTTTTCAAAGGAACTATTGATTCAGATCCAGGGATAGGAGTTACAAATTTAGTTTCAAATGGAAATAAAGATATTTATATTCAGAAACTCAATGAGCAAGGAGATTTACTTTGGGCTAAACATATAGGGGGCTCTTTTGAAGATGAGGCAACTGCAGTTGAAATAGATCAATTAGGTAATATATGCATTACTGGTTTTTTTCAGGACACAATAGATTTTGATCCTGGAGCAGGTGTATATAATTTAAACACCTATGGAGATTTCGATGTATTTGTACTAAAAATGGACTCATTAGGAAATTTTATCTGGGCTGGCAATATAGGGGGCATTTCTTGGGATAAGGCTACAGACATAGCAGTTGACCAAAGCAACAATATTTTAATTACTGGCTATTTTTTAGGGCTAGCTGATTTTGACCCTAATAGCGGAGTATATAACATGAATTCACAAGGAATGGGAGGATTCAATTCCTTTATCCTAAAGTTAAATATGAATGGTAATTTTAGTTGGGCAAAAAAAATAGGAGGAGATAATCAATCTCAAGGTAATGGAATAGCTACAGATGCTAATGGCAATGTTTATTCTACAGGATATTTTAAGGGAACCTCCGATCTAGATCCATCTGGTAATGATTATGATGTTATAGCTTTAGGAGATAAAGACATCTATGTTCAGAAACTCGACCCTAACGGTTTTTTTCAATGGGGTGCAAGTGCTGGTGGTTTGGGTGGTGATATAGGATATGATTTAATTATAGATGAAAATAAAAACAGTTATGTTACAGGATATTTTAATGGCAGTGTGGATTTTGATCCTTCTGCAGCTTCATTGTTTATTAATAGTACAGGAGGACATGATGCATTCGTGTGGAAACTAGATCAAAATGGACAATTAGATTGGGCCCATCATTTAGGAGGTTCAGGATTAGATAGGGGAGATGCTATAAACATCGACACTTTGGGCAATATATACACAACAGGAATTTTTATAGGCACTGCAGATATGGATCCATCCACAAACACTTCATCGCATACTTCTTCTGGCTCCTATGATGTTTTTATTCAGAAAATGGATGTTACAGGACAATATTTATGGTCCACTTCTTTTGGTGGTGCTGGATGGGATGCACCAAATTCAATTGATATTAATGAAAAAGAAGATATAATCACAGCAGGATATTTTGAAGGGGCTGTGGATTTTAACCCAGGATTAGGTGTTGATGTACTAAATAGTTTAGGAGGAGATGATGCTTTTTTACATAAAATGATATTGTG
>CAYSEW010000017.1:0-15841 GCA_964430245.1 uncultured Flavobacteriales bacterium | reverse complement strand
ATGTACTAAATAGTTTAGGAGGAGATGATGCTTTTTTACATAAAATGATATTGTGCAGCCCTTCTTTAACAGTAACAGCTTGTGAAAGCTATATTTCACCTAGTGGATTATACACATGGGATTCATCTGGAATATATTACGATACCTTGGCTTATCATTTCAATTGTGATAGCATAATTACCATTGACCTTACCATACTTAAAGCAAGTTTTGATTCAGTTATGGTCAGCTCATGCGATTCATTCATTGCACCATCTGGTTCAGTTTTTTCAGCTACTGGAACATATACTGATACGATCAATAATCATTTAGGGTGTGATAGTATCATTATTTATGATCTGGTGATATTTCCTCCAACTTATGATACCATTTTAATAACTAGTTGTAATGAATATCAAGCCCCTTCAGGCATTATTTTCAATAATTCTGGATGGTACACAGACACTATTATCAATCAGCAAGGATGCGATAGTATACTTAATATTGATTTAACGATCCTTAATGAAAGCAATTCTAGTATTGATACAGCTGTATGTTCTAATTTTCTTTCTCCTAGCGGAAATTATAGCTGGTCTTTTTCTGGAATTTATCTCGACACTTTATTGAATGCAATTGGCTGTGATAGCATCATACAGGTCAATTTAACAATAGCCAGCCCAAGTGACTCTATTATTAACAGTAATAATATATTGATAGCATATACAGACTCTGCCAATTATCAATGGTTAGATTGTGATAATAATTTTTCTCCAATTGTTGGAGAAATAAATCAGACTTATCAGCCAACTCAAAATGGTAATTATGCAGTTGAAATCTCTATTAATAATTGTACAGACACTACTAATTGTGCGTTTGTTACATTGTCATCTATTAATGGAGAAAGTGCTGATTCAGAAATATTGGTTTTTCCAAATCCAACCGAAAATTTGATTAAAGTAAATATTGATGAACAATGGCCAATTAAAATTGAATTGTATGATCAACTAGGAAGAAAATTGCTGTCTACCTCAAATCCTATTCTGTATATAAATGAATTTTCTAAAGGAGTTTATTTTTTAAAAATACGCTATCAAAATAAAATTCACTTAGTTAGAATTCTAAAGCAATAGAACTCCCCTTATTTGTATCTGTCTATATTTTAGTTAATTTTAAGGATGATAAAACCCCGAATAATCATATTATTTGTCTTCTTTTCCTTTATTTTTCAAGGGGGTTTTTCGCAAACAACAGTTCAGCTATTCATTGAGGACTTCAATAATTTCAATACAACATTTAATTTAAACTCAGGGTCCATTGGGTTAGATAATGGACCTAATAAATGGACTATTAATAGTGAGTATGATGGGATGGGAGTTAAGCCAAATACAACAAGTCAGGATAGCACATATGGTGGAACTATAAGTTTTGCGCCTTACAGCGGATATGCCCACATTCATGATTCAGTAATCGTTTCTACGGTAAGCAATTCAAATTACGATAATTTAACGGGGGCAGATCGTTTTATGGAAATGTCTGATGGGATCTGCACAAAAGGCATTTCAAATGTTGAACTTTCATTTTTCTATATTGGTGAGGGTGGTTCTGGTGATTATGGGGAGCTATATTATCATATAGGTACTGGTAATTGGACCCAAATAGGGACTAATCAATATAAAGGGAAAAATAAGTGGAAATTTGAGGTGGTAAGCAATCCTGCTTTTGATGATGTTGAAAATTTAAGATTTGGTTTTAGATGGGTCAATGATGCTTCTGGTGGAGCGGATTCTATTGCTTTTGGAATAGATGATATTCAAATTGTAGGAACATATGATAGTATTTCAAGTCCAGTTGATATCAACATTACATATGTAGATCCTATTGTGTGTCCTGGTGATAATTTATTACTATCATTTGAAATTTCCGACACGTTATGTGATGGATCCTATCATATTGAAATGTCTGATGCTGCTGGAAATTTCAATCCCCCCTTTTCTTCATGGATTGTCAATTTAAATTATCCAGCTACCACATCTACAGTAGCACTAGGTATACCATTTACAACCCCTCCAAGCCCTTGCTATTTATTTAGAGTAAGAAGAATTTCACCCCCACCCTTTATAACAGGTACTGTTAGTGGATGTGTAGAAGTAGATAATTGCCCTAATGTGATCAGCACTATTGACCCCCCTGCTGTTACTTTAGATACTAATGCAGTTTGTATATATAGCGCCATTGATGTTCCATTCTGGTCAACAGGCGTTTATAATCCCAATAATGTATACATAGCACAACTTTCGGATTCATCAGGGAGTTTTTCTAATCCATCGATTTTGGGAACCTTAGTTGATAATACAACATATGATCCAACCCTTGTCCCGTCTCCTGGAATGGTAAGCGGGTCTATTCCAGTAGTTCCTGAAGGCTGTGGTTATTACATAAGAGTGCTTTCTTCTAGTCCCGGAACTATAGGCCAAATGTGGGGGCCGTTCTGTATTCAGGAATGCGATATTAGTTCAAATAATTGCGCAGGATTAACTGCATGCCCAGGTGATTCAGGAATTTCATATTCAATACCTATAGACATCAATACTTGGGATACGCTTACCACCTATTCTTCAGGAAATACTTTTAGTGTTGAGGTCCTGGATATGATGTCCTTTTCACAGATAAATTTAGGCGGCCTAGGTACATTAGTAGATAGCGCTTCATCATCTTTAATAGTGAATATTCCTCCATGTGATAGCTTGCCGTTGTTAGGATTAACAACAATGGGGTTTCCTGGCGGAGCATTTTATATGAGAGTTATTGCTGATAGTGCTTCGAATATGGAACAATCTTTAAGTTGTATTTCTCATCTTTCAATTGGATGTCCACAACAAATACCGTATACTATTCAACCAGCATTTCCATGGTCCACATTAGATGACACAATACTTTGTGTTAACAATCCCATTTTTGTAAATGTATCCCCATATAATCCGTCTTCAGACTTCATGTATTATATTAATGGAAGTCCTATTGCACCTAACAACCCTCCAGTGATGCTTGGTGTGTATTGGACGCAAACAGGAAACGCAACATTAACGCTAGAAGAAACAAGCTTTGGATGCTCTGGACCTATCTCGAACCCATTTGAAATTGATATTATTGAAGCGCCTCAAACTATGATTATCGGTTTAGATACAGCTTGTATTGGAGATACACTAGATTACTTAGTGCAGTTTTATAATGGCACTTATTATGACTGGAATCCATCCATTGGTGGCACTTTAATAGACACAGGTAATAATCAGATCAGTTTATTATGGGATACTCTCGGGACATTTACCATAGAAATAGAAGCATTGAATAAATGCGGAAATAGCTCAAGCTCTTTGAATGTAAGTGTTGTAGATCAGTTTGGTGTAAATATTCTAGGTGACACTATTGGATGCGAAGGAGATTCTCTTTTTCTATATGCTGACGGAGCAGGTAACTTTACATGGAATAATGGGGAAAACTCAAGTCAGCTATTGGGTATTTTTACTCTTGGAGATACAATGGCAAGTGTAGAAACAAGTAATCATTGTGGTGTTTTTGACGATTCAGTTTCTTTAGTTGTCATACCTACATCACTCCTCGAATTAGGTAGTGACACGACTATTTTTGCTGGGGAATCTATTGTCTTAAATGGGGCTGGAGGATCTTCATATTCATGGTCTCCATCTGATGGTTTAAGTTGTGATAATTGCCCTAATCCAATAGCAAGCCCTACCGAGACAACGACATATACAGTAATTGCAGATTCTGCAGGTTGTTTAAGCATTGATGAGATTACAATTATAGTAGAGGTTTCAGGAGATGTGTTTGTCCCCAATTTATTTTCTCCAAATGGGGATAACAATAACGACCTATTGCATATATACGGATGGAGTGTTGACGAAATTGATTTTAGGGTATATGACAGATGGGGAGAATTAATTTTCCAATCAACTAACCCTAACATATCAACTCCGGGGTCGCCAACCTGGGGGTGGGATGGAACTTTTAAGGGGGTAGAATTAAATTCAGCAGTTTTTGTTTATACTCTTGAAGTGACATATATGGACGGAAGAGAGCAGGTGCAACATGGCAATATAACTTTAATTAGGTAATGAAAAGGTGCATAGTAATAATAGGTTTGTTGTTGGCTGTTGGGCTTAACGCACAAGACATTCACTTTTCGCAATTCTTTAATGCTCCATTAAAGTTAAACCCCGGAAATGCTGGGGCGTTTAGGGGAGACCTTCGGGTAATTAGTAATTACAGAAATCAGTGGTCTAGTATAGATTCACCATTTAGAACTTATGGTTTTTCTGTAGATGTACCTGTGTTTAAATACAAGTGGAAAAACAGCTTTTTGGGGGTTGGATTGGATGTATATAATGATCGTGCTGGAGATTTGAATTTAGGTTCTACTCAAACCGACATTACTGTTTCTAATGTCCTTTCATTAAGTAATGAAATTACTATGTCTGTAGGTATTCAGACTACATTTAATCAGTACAATATGAATTATGGCAATGCAATGACAGGATCACAATTCATTGGAGCTGGATACAATCCCACTATTCCTACTGGTGAGCCAGGAGCATTTGAACCTTTTTCATTTTTTGATGTAAGTACTGGAGCTACTTGGAATTATGCATCAGGAGAATCGAATATAGCAGCAAACGACATGTTCATCATTAACTTAGGGGTCGCTTTTTTTCACCTGAATAGACCGAATTTAAATTTTAATGCCCCAGATAGGCTATTTCCAAAGATTGTAGCGCATGGCAACATGAATATTGGAATTAGGTATTTTAAGATATCAGTTATGCCCTCTTATTTATTTATGATGCAAGGGCCCTTAAAGGAGTTTTCATTTGGAACATTAATAAGATTAAATTTAAGAGAAGAATCTCGTCATACCGGTACAATAAGTGAGGCATCATTGTTATTTGGCACCCATTATAGGTGGAATGACGCAGTTATTCCTTCTTTCGGTGTAGATCTAGGAGATTATATGTTGTTGCTAAGCTATGACCTAAACACTTCTAAATTAGCAGTTGCTACTCAAGCAAAAGGCGGGTTTGAGATTACTTTAAGATATAGGAACCCAGAATTATTTGTAAAAGGGGCATCAGCTTCTTTGAAACCAAAGTTTATGTAATTTTTCATGTCAGAATCACAGGAAAAAGCATATAATAGCTGCCTGATTACGGCTAAAAATCCTTTAGACTCTCAGGTATGGATGTCAGGAAATCTAAATGTAGCTGAATATTGTAATGGAGATAAGATTATTGAATCTAAATCCATGACGGAATGGGTAGAGTTAAATAAAAATGAAACAGGAGGTTGGTGTTATTATGAAAACAATTCTTCATATGGCACTAAATATGGAAAGCTATATAATTGGTATGCGGTTAATGACAATAGGGGTTTAGCGCCTGAAGGTTGGAAGATTCCAAGTGATGAAGATTGGAAAAAGCTAGAACATAATTTAGGAATGAACAAAGAGAATTTACAACATAAAGGATATAGAGGAAAGGAAGGAAATTTACTTAAAAGTAAAAAGGGATGGGAATCAATTCATAAAGATGAATTTGGTTTTAATGCATTGCCTGGGGGTGGGCTATATTATAATGGACAATTTGACCATCTTAATTTAGGAATAGGTTGGTGGTGTTCTGTTGAATACGATAAAATAGACGCATGGAGAAGGAATATTTCAATATTGAATGGAGAAATCAATAGAAATATTGCTAATAAGGGAAATGGCTTTTATATAAGATGTATTAAAGACTAATTATTGAGATGTTATATTTTAAGCATAATAACATAAATTTTATAATATCTTGGAATTAAATTTAGTGTTGAGTTCATAGCATTATCTTGATAATATGGAAGTTTTTCTAAGTTTAGTATATATTTTAATTCTGCTTTTTGTTATCAAAAAATGGTCATTTTTTCAAAATTCTGGTATTAGGTTCCAAAGTATTTCTGTTATTTTCCTTTTAAAGATTGCATCTTCATTTTTGCTATATATTATATATGATCAATTTTATGGTTATCAAAGTGATTCTTATTACTTTTTTAATGATGCCCAGATAATTTATAAGGAATTAAAGAACAACACAGCAGACCTGTTTAGTGTTATTACTTCTATTGGATATTCAGATTTCGAGCACGAATCAATTTTAAGAGAAACCTCTTTTTGGTATAAGAAATATGATTATGGGCTTTACAATGATAATAGAACCTTGATCAGGTTGAATTTAATTTTTAGTATCATTTCACATGGATCTTACCATATACACTCTATATTTATGTGTTTTATTACCCTTATTGGGTTTGTTGCAATTTATAGGGCTTTTTGTAACTACTTAAAGCAAATTAAAAACTTGCTTTTTATTGCTGTTTTTCTTGCGCCTAGTGTTTTGTTTTGGGGGTCAGGAATATTTAAAGAAGGAATTTTAATCTTTGCTCTAGGGTTATTGTTTTTTAGTTTACAAAAGATCTACTCCAACAATTACTCATTAAAATCTATAGTCATATTATTTTTCACAATAGGTATTCTGTTAGTTACAAAAATTTATGTTCTTCTTGGCTTAATACCATTTTTAATTTTCTTCTTTCTTTTTAGAAATAGCAATAAAAATTTAATCATCAAGATTTTAGGGATACACATTGTATGTGTCTCAATTGCATTTAGTCTTAAATACATTGATAACTCTTTAGACATTCCTCAATATTTCGTAATGAAGCAAGGAGATTTTATTAATGTTGCCAACGATCAAACCCCCAAAAGATTTTTAGATTTTCAAAAGCTAGAGAATAATTTAGGAGCATTTATATTGGCTAGTCCAAAGGCTATATTGAATACAGCTTTTAAGCCATTTCTATGGGAATCAAAAAACAGCTTGGCAATTTTAAGTTCAATTGAAAATATAATATTGTTACTTATTCCTTTAGCCCTTATTTTCTATACTGGACAAGTCAACTCTTCACAAAAATTCTGGATATACGGCTTATTATCATTCGTCATTCTTTTATTCATAATTATAGGACTTACAGTTCCAATTTCAGGCGCAATAGTTCGATATAAAATGCCATTGATTCCTTTTATACTAGTGCTGTTCTTATTGTTGATGGACCAAAATAAAATAAGAGAATTAAATTGGGTAAATAAAATAATAAACCTTAAAATTTAATTATTTAGGACGCCCTCTTTTTTAAACCATTCAAGAGCATCCTTAATAGCTACTTCAGTAGAAGTAAAATTTATTTTAAGATCTTTTTTAGCTTTCTCATTTGAATAATAGCTATTAATGATAATTAGCTTAGTGTTGGCCGAAGATAAATTTATAGGCCGTCTAAACCATCTAATGAAGTCTCCAATATACCCTAATGTCAGTAACAGTAATTTTGGAAGTTTAATGAGTACGGGGTGTTTGTTGTTTATTTCATTGACTAATTTAAAGAAGGCTTTATAAGACATATTTTCGTTTGCAAGAATATAGTTCTCTCCACTTTTTCCATACTCAAGAGCATTAACTATAGCGTTTGACACATCTTTAACATGAATAAAATTTTTACCACCTGGGGGATAGAAGATTACTTTTTTATTAGCAAGCAATATTATTTTTCCAGAGCTTGGCTTAGCATCATAGGCACCTATCATGAAAGTAGGGCAGATAGATACAATATTAAGCTCTTTAGTATTATTAATTAATTGCTGAGATTCATATTTACTAATAGCATAAAGAGAATTAGTAAATGGTTTTTTTTGTTCAATAGTTTCATTCCCAAGATTCTCAAGTGATCCATGCCCAAAACTATTTGCAGTTCCAATATAAATCAGCTTTTTAATCTTGTGTTTTTTACAACATTCAATAATATTTTTGGTACCCTGAATATTTACAGGATAATAGTCGGATAGAGATAATAAACTTTGAGATGTATTGGCTGCGGCATGCAGAACATAGTCACAACCTACAAATGCATTTTCTATAGAGCTTACATTTGTAATATCACCCTCAATGAACACTAGGTTTTTATGCTTATAAGGAATGAATTTGTTTTTATTTCGAAGTAATGCTTTTACAATAAAGCCTTTCTCTAACAATAATAAAATTGTATTTGTTGCCAATAACCCATTGGCGCCTATTACCAGAATATTCATATTAGAACAAAGGTTATGATTATATGTGAAATAGGCTTAAAGTGCAGGAATGGTTATTTTAACCAGCACTTTGCTATTGTCTCTGTTTTTTTGAGAAAACACATCAAAATCATTAGAAAAGATGACGGTTTTTCCAATAAATACATTTTTTTCATAGGTGAAATTGATACTTACTTCTTTGGTAGTACCTTTAATCGAAAGGTCACCGCTCATTAGAAATCCTTTTTCAGTTTTTTCAATTGAACTACTTTTGAAATCCAATGTAGGATACTTTTTAGCATTGAACATGTCTTCTTGTTGAAGATGATTATCACGCATTTTATTATTGGTTGTTAAGGTTGTAACATCAGCAGTTCCAACAAAAGAAGCAATACTAAGGTTTTTAGCATCAAAAATTATTGTTGCTTTGATCCCTTTGACCGTACCAGTAGTTTTTTCTGAAATAAAATTAAAGTCAACAATAGCATTGTCATGGTCTATTTTAAGTGTTTGACCTATTGATAATAAGGTAACAAAAAGAGAAATTCCTAAAGTAAAAAATTGTTTTTTCATGATATTAGTTTTAAAATATGGTAAGTTAAAAATGTCTTGATATTGTAAACCCGAATCTAAACTCCCCATCTAACCAGCTGCTTTTAGTATAAGGAAGAAATTGCCCTTCTCCTATGCCTCTTGAATTCATAAAATTTAATTGAAATACATGTGCATGTGTTTTTATTTCCATACTAAAAGCCAATGGGTTTAGGTATTCGGTGTAATTAATAATATTTGTTTTTCTCATAATATGATAGTACTCAGCTACCAAGCTTACTTTTTTATACAGCTTAACCTTTGTCATGGCTCCTATAACAAAGTTGGTGTTTTGATCTTCAAAAAGAACATAATTACGGTGAAGTAATCCAGGCGCTAATTGTATTGTAATAAGGTTATTCAAATTATATGCCAAAATTAATTGTGAGTAATAAGAGAGACGATGAGAAAACTCTTGAAAGGAATTTATAGCCGAAGAGTCTAATGATACCGCCATTGATGTGACAAAAATTGAAGAGCTAAAACATAAAGAAAAAGGGATTTTTTTTGACTGTTCAAGAATTTTATATTTAGCCAACCCATCCCAGACTTCTGTTAAAGGAAATGCCCCTTTACTTCTTCCAACTCCAATCATTAATTTATCTGTAATTCCATACTCAAAACCAATTCTTATGTCTGTTGAATTGTCAAACCCATACAATGTTCTTCCTGCATTTGGAACAGCAATACTTCCAAACCTATGTGAAATTCTTAGGTCTAGCGTCTTATCCTCTAGCACTTCAACGGAATGCCCATTGACAACCCTGGTGTCATTAAATGAAGGGTTTAAAGTGAAGTTGTTTGAATCACCTCCAAAATCCCAGTCTTCCTGAGACATATATGGGGAAGTCAAAAAAACAAAGAAAAATAATCCTTTAAAAAGTTTTAGCATATAGGTTTAATTCTTAGTTTAAAGAACTAAATTTAAATAAATTTATCTGCAAATGAGACCCCTTAGAATAATTATATTATTTTTTCTAAGCTTTGGCTTTTTTACTTTTTGCAATAAGGATAAAGCCATACAAGTTGAGCCATGTAATGTTTTAGGATCTAGTTTTAGTCAGGATATTCTTCCCATTTTTGAGACTAATTGTACAGTTTCAGGATGTCATGATGCAGCTACTAATTCAGGCGGATTTACTTGGGATTCCCATAGTATAATTTCATCAAATATAGATTACATACTACATGTTATTAACCATGACCCTGGCTACCCCACAATGCCTAAAAACTTACCAAAGTTGAATGATACAATCATCCAAAAAATTCAATGTTGGGCAGATAATGGAGCTCCGGACAATTAAAGAATCGATTTTTTAGGGGATTTAATTATCACTCTTAATTCTCTTAGCAGATCTAGCTACTATATATTGCACTAATGACATAGGAAGTAATTTAATTGCTCTTAAAGATAATCGGTTCTTAAACCCAGGCACAATTACCGCCTGACCTTTTAAAGTACGATTTATGGCTTTTTTTGCTACCTGTTCAACATTAGTGACAGAGATTTTAAAAAAGAAACCTCCAGAAGCAATTTGATTTCTCACCACTTTATTAGTAGGTGTAGCTCCAGGCTGTAGGACACTAACACTTATATTATAGGGCTTTAATTCTTCCCTTAAAGCTCTAGTAAAACTTTTCACATATACCTTTGTGGCTGCATAAATTGTTTTATAGGGACATGGGAAGTTAGCGATCATGCTAGCGCTATTTAATATATAAGAAGGTGCGTTCTTTTTTAATTCAGGAATATAATAATGAGTTAAATTAGTTGTAGCTCTAATGTTAAGGTCTAGCATTCTATTTACATATTCATTAGAGTAATCTTCAAAAGGTCCAGCTCCCCCAAAACCAGCATTATTGATCAAAAAATCTACAGCGTAATTATTGTTTTTTGTCCAGTTATAAATGTTTTCTACTGACTCTATTAACGTAAGATCACATTCAAAATAGTCGGCTTCAATGTTATATTCTTTAGCTATATGATCGGCAATATTCTTTAAGTTTTCATTTGGGAGGGAGACTAGTAAAACGTTTCTCCCCCTCATTGCACATTCCACAGCCATCTGCCTCCCCATTCCTTGACTAGCTCCAGTAATTAAAGTGTATTTTTTCATCATTATTAATAATCAAATTCAATATATAGTAAAATTATCATAGATTAAGAGGAAAATATTGAATTTTAACTTTATTTGTTGTTTTAATATGAGTTTAGAATTAAGTAGAATGATGTATTTTTTATAGTTTAATAAACTTAAATAGGGCTTTGAAAAACCGATTAAAAGAATATATAATAATTAATTATAAAGAATTAGTCTTTGTAGTTAGCATTGTATTGCTTTTTTCATTTCATTTTTCTTTTTTAAATGCAGATCCTAATATAGATGTGTCTTTTTCTAGAGGAGCTTGGACGGATGAGGGCCTGTATACTTCTCAAGTTAAAAATGCAATAATCAAAGGGGAGGTTGATTTTGTGGAGTCTTCATGTATGTCAATCACGCCTCTTTTTTCAGTAATAAATTTTATGCCATATAAAGTTTTTGGATGGTCCTCTTTAGTTAGTAGATTAACAGTATTGGCGTGCTGTTTTACCATAATCTGTTTTACGTTTTTTAAGGTTAAAGAACTTCAAAACACAATATTATTTTTAATTCCCATTCTTCTTATAGAAGAACATATTTTTCATTTTCTACATTATAGTCTTGCAGATGGGTTAGCTACGTTAATGATTTTTCTTGGTTGTCATTTTTTATATAAGTCTATTATTTCGCAAGAGAGAAAAAATTGTTTTTATTGTACATTGTTTTTCACATGTAGTTTTCTTTTAAAGTTTCAGTTTTTTTATGTTGTATTGATTATTCCGACATTTCTTTTATTATGGTTTATATATCAGGCTACAAGAAAAAAGAAATTAGGTTTTAGCATCCAAAAGCTACTAGTAAACTTTAGTATTGCAATAGCTGGCGTTATTTTATTTTATTTGCTATCCTGGTATTTGCCTAATAAAGAGATGATAAATCTTGTTTTAGAAAACTCTACAAATACTAGAGCTATTCAGGTTGAGCATTTAAATGTATTTGGAATTATTATTGACTACTTATTAAACATTAAAAAGTTTTTAATTTTATCTATACATACCTCTCCAATAGTAATTCTTTCATTGTTTTTCATTCCATTAGGTATTTTCTTTTTGTTTTTCTCCAATGTTTCAAGGTTTTTTCAAATTAATTTTTTAATCTCGATTTCATGGATAATTGTGGAGATGCATAAATTTTCAATGAATTACCTACCCACTAGGTACCTTCTTAGTTTATATTTCGCCTTGGGCTTATTGATTGCAATTGTGTTTTATGAAGTTATAATACAATTTAAAAGCAGAAAAAAATATACTACAATAGTATTTTACTTTGTATCATTATGCTTGTTAACATTTAGCGTTAATAATTTTATGAAACTAAAAAGAGCTTATGATTCAAGGACATTTGACATTCAAAAGACTAATGAATATTTCAGTCAATACGACTATGACCACAGACCCATAATGGGATCCTGGGCTTCCTCCTTAGTAAGAGATGCAGAGGTGGTTACTATTCCTTTCTTTGAAGATTATATCAATCATAAAAACATTATTAAAAGATTCAATCCTAAGGTTATAATATTTGAAAAAATAGAAGAGAATGTTTTACTTAAGGATAATATAGCTATTTATAAAATAGCTGATTCTGTGATTTCTAGGAAAGTTGGTATATATGATTTAAAAATAGCATGGTTACCTTAAGGCGATTTTGAAGTAAGTATATTTTATAAATTTTAAAGGAAAATTATAAAATCATGAAAAAACTATTTATTTTACCACTAACACTTTTATTATTTGTTGCATGTGGAGAAGCAGAAGAAAAGGAAATTTCAGAAACCAAATGTTCTTGTGAGAAAAAAATGAAAGAAATAACTTCTAAAATGGAGCAAGAAGATGCAGATGATGAGGCTATTGCTAAAGAGATTGAGGAGTTAGATGCCGCGTGCAATGAAGCAGCTAATAAGGATAAAGCGGCATTTAAGGATTGCTAAAGTTTAGGTGAATTTTTAGCGTATATTTTTGAGAATAACCAACCAAAGAATATTGAGATGGCAAAGGAAGGAGCTAGCACATCTAGCTTTTCAAAATATACACCAATACCATCTAATGGCTGAATAATAAATTTAAAAAACGGCACACATAAAAAGCCGGAAACCATAGAAGCAATGGCGCCTGCTTCTGAATAGGATTTCCAGAAAAGAGATAAAATAATCACCGGACAAAAGGTGGCAGCAATGCCAGAAAAGCCAAATATAACAAACCAGAAAATAGTTCTGTCTGGAGAATTAATGGCCACTATCATTGCAATAATCAATGATAATAGAGCAATAGTAAGGGTAACGTATCTAGATATTTTAGTAAGCTTTTTGTCGGTAATTTTCGGGGCGATGATCTGCTGATAAAAATCTCTTGTTATGGCACTGGAGGCAACAATAATTAAAGAATCTATGGTTGACATTATTGCAGAAAGCACAATAGCGATATAGATAGCAACAATTGTTAATGGAAATAAGTTCTCAATCATTTTTATAAGCACCCCCTCACCTCCTTCTCCAAGAACTGATTCAGGATCTTGACCATACTCTGTAAATAAATACCTGCCTAATAATCCAATACTTACAGCCGCAGCATCAGTAATCAATGTAAAGAGAACAGCTACCCATTTTCCATGATCTATTTCTTTGGTGTCTTTAATAGAAATAAATCGAACATATATCTGAGGGGATCCTAAAAACCCTAAACCGATCATACTGAACCCAAGCAGAGTAAAAACAGTCATCCAAATATCATCGTTGCCTCCCCAAATATTGGTTAAGTTGGGATCTATAGAATGGAGTCCATTTATTACTTCTGCTCCATTATCTAAGGTCCACCAACCTACAAGAGGTAATGCAATTAGCCCAAGCAGCATGAGTATTCCCTGAAAAAAATCGGACCACACAACAGCAACAAATCCTCCTGTAAAAATATAGGCCATCACAATAACGAATCCCAATATGGCACCCCCATAGTAATTCATGTCTAGTAAGGATTCAAAGGCCTTACCAGTTGCATCGATCTGAGCACTTACATAGATGATCACAAAAATAGTAAGGGCTGATGCTGCAATGATCCTAAGGGTATGTTTAGTTGATTGAAAATGACTCTCCAGATAATCAGGTATAGTTAAGGATTGATACTTATCAGTAGCTTTCTTGAATCGCTTTGCCATTAAAAACCAGGAGATACCCACCCCTAAGACCTCTCCAAGGACAATCCAGTAGGCAGACACTCCAGCGATTGCCCCCATCCCGGTTAAGCCCAACAACAACCATCCAGATTCTCCTGTAGCTCTAGCAGAAAAAGCCACAGCCCAGTAGCCTAATTTTTTTCCACCCACATAATAATCACTGACTCCTTTGATTTTTTTTGAGGCGTAAATACCGATCAAAAAAAGGATGGCAAAATAAATAAACAGTACACTTAGCTTTATGACCATATGAATAGAGCACTTTCTACTAAAGTAATAAATCCTAATTTGTGCCTATTTATTATATTCGTTTTAATTCTATTATAAGCAAATGAAAGGTTCAGTTCAAAAGGCTAATGTGTTGACAGGTTTAGAAGTGCTAGCTAATGATGAAGATCTTCAGCGCTCAATAAAAGGAAATATAGGTTATTTATGCCATGCCGCGTCTATTGATTCTAACTATAAACATGGGATAGATCTTCTTAAAGGATGTTTTGGTGATAGACTAAAGAAATTATTTTCTCCTCAGCATGGTCTTTATGCAGAAGAGCAGGATAATATGATAGAGTCTGATCATTTTTTTCATCCATTCTATCAGCTACCTGTTTATAGCTTGTATTCAGAAACTAGAAAACCCACCGTTGAAATGTTGCAAGGGTTAGATTGTGTTTTAGTAGACCTTCAAGATGTGGGTACTAGGATCTATACATTTATTTATACCATGTCTTTAATGATGGAAGCATGTGGGGAAAATGGAATTAAAGTGATTGTCTTAGATCGGCCTAATCCAATCAATGGAAATGATATAGAAGGAAATATGCTTGATCCGGCATTTAGCTCTTTTATTGGGTTGTACCCAATGCCTATGAGGCATGGCTTAACTATAGGAGAGGTGGCATTAATGGCCAATCAATTTTGGGGGATAACATGCGAATTGGAAGTAATTAGCATGAAAGGCTGGGAAAGAAGCATGAACTTTTATGATACTGGATTGCCGTGGGTATTGCCTTCCCCTAATTTACCTACTATCATAGGCTGTTTCGTTTTTCCTGGTTCAGTTCTTTTTGAAGGCACTCATTTATCGGAAGGTAGAGGCACCACAAGAAGCTTGGAGATCGTTGGCAGTCCAAAGCTGGACAGCTTTGCTATGTTGAAAGAATTAGAAAGCGAATATAAAAAAGTAGGATTGGAAGGATTTGCTTTAAGGCCATTGACCTTTATCCCTACATTTAACAAACATGAAGGAACGGTGTGTAATGGCTTTCAGGTCCATCCAACTGAGCTTGAAAAATTTCAGCCCTGGAAGGTAGGTCAACTATTGTGTCAAAAGTTATATCATTACATGGGAGATAATTTTAGGTGGAAAAACCCTCCTTATGAATATGAATACAAGCTCATGCCTATAGATATATTAAATGGTACTGACCAGCTAAGGTTATGGGTTGAGAATAATGGTTCTTATGATGAACTTTGTTCATTAGAAGAAGAGGGGCAAGAAGAATTTATAATAAAAAGAAACGAGGTCTTACTTTATTAAACTTAGCAACCCTCAAATTTAAAATCGATGATTTCCCATTTCCCGCTTGATTCATCATAGATGAAGGTGAAGTTGAAATCAGAAACATGATCAGATCCTTCGCATTGGAAAGTGCCTATTACCAGAGAAATTCGCTGATTATTTTTCTCTTCTGTTCCATTTTTAACTTCACTGATCTCCACATTTCCAGGATTATTAAGATTCCATTCTTGAATTACTCTCTTCGCAATCAGTAAAGAGCAATAAAACAAAAAGGATTGGGAT
>CAYSEW010000016.1:0-57466 GCA_964430245.1 uncultured Flavobacteriales bacterium | reverse complement strand
CTGGACCTTGTAATCCTTGATTTCCATCCGGTCCTTGGTTTCCGTCTGGGCCTTGGTTTCCATCCGGTCCTTGGTTTCCGTCAGGACCTTGGTTTCCGTCTGGGCCTTGGTTTCCATCTGGTCCTTGGTTTCCATCAGGACCTTGTGGTCCTTGCGGACCAGCTTGACCAGTCATATCTACAGATACTGTATTCCCACTTTCAATTCCTATTGTTAAACTATTAGTTAATGAATCAAATGTTAATAATTGTATGTTTTGATCATCTGTTCCTGTTCCATCTTGTAATAACGCTAGATCAACTAAAGCTGATGATCCATTTTCTATGTCAATTTGTAATACAGTACCAGTTAAACTAGCACCAGTTAAATTTTGATCATCTTGTGCATCATCACCATTACATGCATATCCTGAAGAAGTAACTTCACTTGGAGAAAGCAGGCCGTTGTTATCTGCATCAACACCACTTTCTATTAATAATCCACCAAATGGACAATTTGGATCACCTACATTAAGAACAGTCTGGTTAATAATACTGTTATTTCCATCCTGACCAGAAGGTCCTTGTGTCCCTTGAGGACCAGGTGGTCCCTGAGGACCACCACCAGAAGTTTTAGCATATAATGCATATGGAACACTCATTAACTCATTGGTGGACATAATAGAAAAATTAGTTCCACCTGTAACATCTAATCCGGTTTCAATAAAATAAGGACCTAAACTCCAATCAATGGTAGAAAAATTACCACTTATAACAAATCCTCTACCAATATCTAGATTCACTAAACCATAAGAATTAGTGCTAATTGTAAAGGTTTCTTGATAAACAGGAGTTCCAGGAAGATTACCTTGTATAACAGTAAACTGAAAAGAAACCATCTGATTCTGCAACATGTTACCAGACGCATCTCTAACTACAGACTGATATTTAAACGATTCAGGTGGTGACTGTGTATAACCTATATTTAACAAACAAAAAAGGGGTATAATTAAGAGTAGATATCTTTTCATAATTAATGAGATTTTTGAATCTTGTATGATTTTAAATTTTGATGCTTATTTTTAAAGACAAGGAAGTAAGTCCCTGTAGAAAAATGACTGAAAGGAATTAAAATTTCATTTGTATTTAAATCTGCCTTAAGTAATTCTTTGCCATAACTATCGTACAAATAATATTTACAATCTTTTGAATAATTACTTATTTGAATGGTAACCTGATTAACTGCAGGATTAGGAAAAATGGTAACATCCATTTCTATTTTATGATCTTCTACTTTTGTTATCTCAAAAAACACCTGCTGGAATCCCTGAGTAAGATCATTAGAACCATCTGTTCCAAAACTGGTTACCACCTCTCCAATGGTATAGTTTAATATACAAGCTGAATTAGATCTTGTATCTCCTTGTGTAGCAATTACTTCCTGAGATAAAACAGGATATATAGAAAATATAAAAAATACTAAAATAAAATTTCGATTCATTGTTGAATTTATAAAATAAATGATCAATATAAGGCAAATAGTGACATAGCTTTTAAAATTTATGACTATTTACTGAATTATAATGATGTATTATTTTATTTTATCGATAAATTAAGAATTGGGTAATATTGGGTTACTTTTTCTTTATGAATAATTTATAAATACCCAAAAGCGCCCTTTTTATTAATGGTCCTTTCCTACCTTTTTTACTTCCTTTCAAAAAACTATCAAAATAATATTTTGTATATATCACCGAAAATCCTGCGCACTGATTATGACCAAATTTTTTACCAGCTGATTTAGCGCGAACATTTTTAGCTCCTAAGGCAAGCATGTTATCCCTTGTAACAATTGCATTATTATAAAGGACTTGCTCATCATTCTCACAATAACACATTTGAATTGGAGCAATGGGTTTCCAATTACTAACATCATTTATTTTTAAAAGCTTATGTATAATAAAGTCTGGTTGATTTTTATATTGAAAAACCAATTCTGGCTTAAGAATATCAACAGGAATTTTCGGCAACGCTTTATTTATTGTTTTTACTTTATGATTTCCATCGAATAATTTTGGAAGAATAGAATCATATGGACTTTTATATATTTTATAATAGGAATCAATTGACCAAATATTATAAGCTGTATTTAAACCATTTAAAAGATAGGGTAAATAATGGGGTTGAGAATATTCTTTAAACATTAATTCACCTTGAACACCAGATAAATTATAAGGACCAGACAAAGGAGCAGAAGCAGTTATCTTAATTTTATTTAAATAATCCCTCTCTACTTTTTTATGTATAGACATAGCTGCATGTCCACCTTGAGAATATCCAGTCACAAACAATTCCTCTCTTCTTTTTGTATTAAGGATACTATCTAGCTCTTTAATAGCAAACAAAAAATCTATGCCTGCATCAGCCTCACTTTCCATATGACAATAAAGGTGCTCTTTTTCCCCCTCTCCTAGCCCTATATAGTCAGGACTTATTACTCCATATCCGTCAGTACAAAAAATTAAACAAATTTTACTTTCCCCACCTTGTAATTTAGGTCTGCCTTTTTTGATTCTTGTTCCATGATTATATATAACCAAGGGATATTCATTGTCAGTTTTTGGCACATAATACCTTCCAGATGCTTTTATTCTTTCACCATCAATCCACTTAGTATAATAATTGACATGATATATTGTGACACCATTTTTTACTGGAGTAATAAATTTAGGAATCTTAGATTTTACCCATATTGACTTTATTGAATCTTTAGAAAACTCAGCAATTTTCTCAAAATTAATTAGCTGGCTATAATGAACATTAAATTTCAATATAAAAACAAATAATAAAACCCTTGAAAAAACCTTATTCAAATTACTTTGTTTTATGATATTAAATCTGTCCAAAATCACTTTGTTATGGAAATAGAAAATTCAATCTTTCATCTTAGTTCCAAAAACACGGTCCCATATGGTAAAAGTGCTGGCATAATTACCATCCAATTTTTCGTGATGCTTATCATGATGCTCACATTCTCCCCAAAATGGAATCCAATGACTAAATAAAGATTTAAAACCAGAATGAATATCTAGCTCATGTAAATTCCTTATGAGCATGTAAATCCAGAAAGTCCAGCAACTTAATTCAAAAAATGAACCTATGATCAACAATCCAATAAATGGACCTATATACCCCATCATCCATTCAAAAGGATGAACATATAAATATTCTAATGCAAGTGGAGATGTAGCTTTATGATGAATTCTGTGAATAGCTTTTAATATCATTTTATTCTCATGCATCCAACGGTGCAGAAAGTAAAAAAACAGATCGTCCATTAAAAGAACGAAAACCAACTGACTCAAAACCAATAAACTATTAAATTCTAAAGAAGGGTCAAAAAATAGAGGAAACATAAAATACAACCCAACAGAAGATACTAAAGCCAATGTAATTATGTTAATACCTATTAAAGGAAGTCTTTTAAAAAACTCTTTTGAATTTATTTTTTTATCTTGGATACGGTATTTTAAAAGGCTTTTAAAATAAATAGGCATCAATGACAATACTAAGCCAATAAAATTACAAGCCAATAAAATAATCATCGTTATTAATACAAAATTAAATGCAGTCATCTCTAAAAAAAGTCTTTTAAAAGTATGAAAAAAATCAAATTAACTGATGGTACTTCATTATATTGTCTTAGATCTACTGAAGCAATTGTCTTAGATGACCATATAAAAGGATATTTTAACCATGGAATTAGCTTACAAGAAGGTGATGTGATCTTTGATATTGGTGCTAATATTGGAGTATTTGGAGTTAGAGCATCTCAAACATACAATAACATTGATATCCATAGCTTTGAACCGGTTCCTCAGATCTATGAAGTACTCTTAAAAAACACCGAACTAAGTAATAATAAATCTTTTTTTGCTTATCAAATGGGATTAGGATCACAATCAGACACCATTAGCTTTACCTATTTTCCAAATAGCCCTGCTTTATCTACCTCAAATCCAGAATTATGGGAAGACAATCCAGAAGCTTTTAAAAATGCAGTAAAAGGCAGCATAAAAAATTCACCAGATTCTTTCTGGTGGTCAAAATTAATTCCTGGATTCGTTATCCCAATAATAGCATGGTATCTTAAAAAAGGTGAAAAAAAAATAGACTGTAAGGTGTGCACTTTATCTGAAGTGATCGAATCAAAAGACATCAAGACCATTAACTTATTAAAGATGGATTGCGAAGGACATGAATGGGAAGTTGTAAAAGGCATAAAAGAAGAGCACTGGCCGAAAATCCAATCGATAGTTATGGAAGTACATGATATTGATGAAAGAGTATTAAAAGTTGAAAAATTATTAAAGAGTAAAGGGTTCAATAACATCATAAAAGACAAAGAGAAAGCATTAGAAGAAACTGACCTAGTAAATATTTATGCTACAAGATGAAGCAATTTAATCTACTTATTTTCATTTTTTTACAATTTAATACAATTGCTCAGTATTCAGATTTACATGTTAAAATAACCAATATTAAGGAGGTTGACGGCCACATTGAAATTGGCTTGTACAACAATGCTGAAGTTTTTCCTGAAGTCGATAAACAATACAAAGTTTTCTATTTTAAAGTCACTTCAAATGAAATAGAATACACGATCAAAAACCTTAAAAATGGCAGATATGCATTGGCTATCTTTCACGACCTAAATTCAGATACTATTTGCAATAGAAATATTATGGGTATTCCAACTGAAGATTTTGGATTTTCCAATAACGTTAGACCATTTCTATCAGCACCTTCATTCGAAGATGCAGCTATAAATCTGAATTCCAAAAAAACCATTATTATACAATTGGATTAATTGCTAACACAGATTCAAAATCTTTCTTAGAAAGGCCAGAAACATTTGTATTTTTAATTTTTGACAAGACCCAATACTCAAAGTCAAATCTCAAAATTGGACTTAACTCATACCTATCCTTTTTGTATTCTCTGATTCTTTCTCTCAACTTCAAAAAATCTTTATTTAAAACATCTTCACTTTTTACTTTTTTCAATGATTTTATAAAATTGATAATTAGCCCCTCTACTTTATACAACCTTTTCCTTTTATTTAAATAATTTAAGGTGTTCTGGGTTAAATAATCTATAGTGAAATCTTTATTTAACTCATACTGAATTAATAGATTTAACAATCTAATAGCAGAATTTAGATCATTTCTGATCTTAAAAGAAACATCATTGATAATAGCATTTGTAAAATGCAATGCTTTTTTAAAATCTCCATTGAAGAAATAAAGCTTAGCCAAAGAAAAATAACTTTCGTACAAAAAAGACTTTTCTATATGACCTTTAAACTTCTGAAAGTCTTTTTTGTTTTCATCTATAAAATCCAAACATTTTTTAAACGCTATTTCATTTAAAAACATTTCCAATCTAATATTGAATGAATAAAAGAACAATCTAGCACCTGTTTTTGGAGAATTAGGAATTCTATACTTGTTTTTAGCACTCTCCAAGGTGCTTAAAACCTCTAATGCATTTCCCTTTTGTTCGTTTTGAATATAGGCCTTTACTAAACTAGCCAATGAAAAAATATAACCAATTGTTGAATACTCTATTAAATAAGGGTTTTCTTGGTAATGATTAGTTAGTTTCTTGGTATAAACCAACATATTATTCTTATCATTCATTAAATAATAATAAGATATTAATAAGCTAATTTTATGCATTTTTGCTCTAGATGAAAGCAGCAGATGATCATTAGAAATTTCCTGTATTGTTATAAACTTTTTTATTTGTTTAATTTCAGATTCAGACCTTATGGTTCCCATCTTTACGCCTACATCATAGCATTCCATTGTAATACCATGTACTTTATTGAAATTTTCAATAATCTTAATTAACCTCTCAGAATCATCAATTGTTTTGACTGCCATAGGATATTGTAATTGTTTTGACATTAATTCAGTATTAATTTCATTAACAATTAATTCGTGTGAAAACAGTTCATGTTCTTTTGTGATCTTTTTTGCTTTCTTTACCAACTTCAAGGCCTGATTGTATAAACCTTTATGATACAATACTTCTATTTGATGCAATAAACTCAATACTCTTGACTTAGCATTTAAATCAGAATGATAAGCATTTAAACTTTTTAAAATTAAACGGTATAAATAGTTTTTCTCTTGGGAGAGGTTTTTAACAAAATTACATTTCAACAATGCCTTTTCATTGTATTTATTTTGTTTTTCAATAGCATTGAATAAATGTATGTAATCATTACTTTCACCAATTACATGCTTTAACGAATTGATTTTAAAATATCTTTTTTCCGACATGGTCATTGATTTAACCAAGTCAAATAACAACAATGAAGACATAATCAGACTTTTTAAATTACTTAAATATAAGGCAATTTAAGAACTTAAAGAGATGGCTTAAAACTTTTGTAGGCAAATGGACTTGGATTAAGAAATCTAAAAGTAATTTCCAATCCTCCCATCATATTGGTTGCAGTATTTAGTTTAGAAATATTAATATCGTAAGAAACTCCAATGGAATAGCTGCTCAATTCAAAAATAACTGCAGGAATAATTGCATCTCCATATCTCCATGATGTACCTAAAGACAGTGCTGATTCCTTAACAAATCCCGTAACCTTAGAAGCCTCCTTGATCCTTATTCTAAAATAAGTACCTGTCAAAATCTCCATGTTAGGACCTTGCATTTGCACCAAAACATGTGGTAATAACGCTGTGTTACTGTTTGATAAACCTATAAAACCTTTACCATAAAGCACATATCTTCTAAAAAGGGTATCCGCACTAATTGCATTATACATGCTAGGATTATTTAAATGATAGGCTGCTACTCCTAACTGAAATCTTGTCTCATCGTGTGAAGCTAAATTTCTTTCCTTTTTTGAAAAATTCCAGGCCAAGCCTGAAGAAAGATCAAAAAATGAAAACTGTTCAATGTAAAACATTTCCTGAGTTGGTAAATTCGTATTATATGAATTACCATCAAACTGAGTTCCCCAAACTATTGTAGAAGGATCTATTGAAGATTGAGTAAATGAACTTAACAAACCCACACTTAAGTTGTTTTTTGCATTTAAATTAACTACACCTGAAATACCTAGATTCACATTATTCGATTTCAAAAAACCATTGCCTGCATTATCTGAATTTGCAGAAACACCAATTCCCAAATGCCCACTTTTCCATTTATTTTTAAAAAAGGCAGCATCTGCAGAAAAACTATAGGTTTGAAATGCTTTGTTAATTGAAGACCATTGACTTCTTGATGAAAGGTTAGCTCTATAATTTCCTTTGAAATTACCTACCATTGCTGGGTTGTATAAGTAATCATACTCATGAACTTGAGAAGTATGAATGTCTTGTGCATTAAATTTAACAGCAAATAATACTATAAATATTAAATATCTTTTCATGTGCATTTTATTTAATTAATGATATTGTCCCTTTCTCTTCAAATCCAACACCATTATAATATGTTCCTGTTAACATGTATACATAAACACCATTATTCAAAATTGAATTCTTATAAGAGCCATCCCAGCCACAAGTATCATCGCAACAACAATTTGTTTCAAAAACAACCTCTCCCCATCTATTAAAAATCATGAAACTTACTTCTTCTATCCCACCGCCCATTACATAGAGATAATCATTTACTCCATCAAAATTTGGAGAAAATCCACTGGGCACAAAATGAATTGAGCCACCTAAAAAGCTAACTTCAATATAAACTATAGAATCACAACCATTTATGTCTGTAAAAACAACCTGTCCTGTAGAATTATTTTCATCATAAATTGAACCATTGTAAACAAAAGTTTCCCCTTCAAATAAAGTGGTATCTATATTGCTTTCATTCAATGGAAGCTCAACAACATTAATGAATACTAAAGAATCACACCCATTAACAGATTGTAATGTATCTGAACCTGATAAATTACTAGCATCATAAGTTATACCATTATAAACGAATGAACCTCCAGGGCAAATAACAGCATCTACATTAGCTGATGAGCTAGGCAGTAAAGTAATATTTACTGAAACAATTGAATCACACCCTGCTACTGAGATCAAAGTATCAGTTCCAGATAAGTTATTGGAATGATATTCATTTCCATTATAAGTTATTGTATCATTTTCACATATTGAAGCAGTAAAGCTATTAGTGATAAATGGCAATTCGGTTACACTAACAGTAACAATTGAGTCACAACCATTAGCAGAAACCAAAGTATCAGATCCTGATAAGTTACCTGTATAGTAATTATTTCCATTGTACAAAAGAGTATCACCAGAACAAATAGTAAATGATAAGGAATTTGAAATTGCAGCATTAACTTGTATTGTTACTGAATTAAAGCAACCGTTGTTATCTGTATAGGTCACAACAGTATTACCTGCAGAAAAACCACTAACCAATCCATTTACATCTATAGATGCAATAGAAGGATCTGAAGACACCCAAGAGTTTGAAATAGCAGGCACACCAGACCCTGTCAGCTGACTAACTGCACCTTCACAGATACTTGTGTCACCTATTATTGAAGGAACAGCTCCTACACTATTCACAATAACCTGTTGTGATAACTGGCAATTATTTGCACCTTGATCTAATACAACCACATCGTAATTACCAGCTGCAAGACCAGCAAAGAAATTAGACGATTGAAAATTAGCTCCATTATCTATACTATAAACAAATGGCCCCGTACCATTTGTATTAACCGTAATTGTCCCATCAACTGATGTGCATGAACTAGGATCTGTAACAGATGAAGTAAAACTATTGACCAATACTGTAACATCTTCTATACAAGAAGAAATACCATCAAATATTTCGGCCCTGTAAGTTGTAGTTACTACTGGCGAAGCATATACTGAAAGTGGAGAACTTGAAGAAGTTGCTAAAATATTACCACTAGATAAATCTGTCCAAGTAATAGTTGAAGGTATAGAAGAAGTGATCAACACATTATCCAAACCCCAATGATCTGTAGAGTTTGAAGAAATAGCATTCTGTATCCATCTAAAAGAAGTATTGGTAGACTGTGCAACTAAAGGAACGTTAAATACATAATTCTGCCAATTAGAGCAATGATCACTTCCATCAGTATAAAAGGGTGGGAAAAAATAATGTAAAGTCGTCCAGGTAGATCCTCCATTTAATGAATATTGTAAATAAACACCTTCATCAACTTCATCAGGACCTTCACATGGAGCACCATTTGCTTGTATGGCCATTTTAAAATCAAACGATATAACACCTCCATTGGACATATCATATGACTGCGACATTAAAACTCTTGGAGAAGGTTCTACTCCCATCCATAAATGGGGTGTCCCATCCAATCCTGGACCACATGGATTATCAAAACGAGCGTTAACTGATGTCGACCAACCTGATCCTACTGTAGAATTGTTAAAATCATTATTTAAAGGTGCACTTATTAAAGAACCAATTGCATCTAATTGCACTGAATCTCCTAGACAGATTGAAGGTGTAGAACTTGAACCCATAATTGAACAACCAGGGTTTTGAATCATTTCATAACAAGAGATCTCGGCTTCCCATCCAGGAGCAGAAGCATCAGGATCAAATGATACAGTAAGTGCTCCTGTTGTTGAGCAAATCATTCCAGGTCCAACAAAATCAAAACCTGTAGAAGCAGCACCTCCAGTATTCCAATCACCAGTTGCTGTCATTATTAAAGGAGCAGAAGTACTACTACCATCATAAAAAGACATTTCTGAGTATCCGAATATATTATAATCAAGATCCCATTGAGAAAAATCTAAACAAACACCCTCACCTGGATTTACTGGTAAAAATGTCATTACCAATGTACTTCCATTGATGTAATTACCAGAAGGTCCACCCTCATCATAAAAAGTACCACCACATACCTGAATGGTAGCATTAGACATATTGTAAGATTGACTGAATAAATTGTGATTACCAATGATTAAAATCAACAAGAGAAAAACTACTTTAATTAATTGCATCCAGTATTTTATTTTCATTAAAACCATACATAAAAGATTAATTAACAAAGACTTATCGTATCATGGCTAATTTAAAAATTTTAGCATCCACAACCATTTTATTTTATCATTTAATACTTAAAATTTAAAAGGTCTTTATATATAAATAATTAAAATAACTATCTTAAATAAATAATTTTATTTAAAAAGTCTGTTAATATATAAAGCAAGTTAAAATTGCGATTTTAATAACGACTCAAAATCATATATTTGTTAATAAATGATGAGTAATTTCAATGTTATAGTAATCACATGGTGCTTAATAGGACTTATCACTTTTTTCAGCTTGGTCTTTTTTAAAATAAAAGCGCCATATGGAAGACACAGCAACAACAAATGGGGCAAAATGATCTCTAATAAATGGGGCTGGTTTTGGATGGAATTACCCGCTTTTATCATTATGCCTTCCATTGGAATTTTAGGTCCAGCTGAAAAAACAGAATTATCATGGTTATTGATGAGTTTATGGACCTATCATTACTTTTTTAGGACGCTCATCTTTCCTTTCAGGATTAAAACAAAAGGAAAAAAAATGCCACTTTTAATCGTTTTAAGCGCTGTTTTCTTCAATGGAATCAATGGATTTTTAAATGGCTACTATATAGGGTTTATTGGGTCAATAGAAGAACCACTTTTTTCCACTCATATCATCATTGGAATTATGCTATTTACCACAGGCTTAATAATCAATAGGTCCTCTGATAGACTGTTAATATCATTAAGAAAAAAACAAGCAGGTTACCTAATTCCTAAAAGTGGACTATTTGAATACATTTCCTGTCCTAATCATTTTGGAGAAATCATTGAATGGCTAGGTTTTGCATTAATAGCATGGAATCTTCCTGCTTTAAGCTTTCTTATATGGACGATTTGCAATCTTATACCACGATCACTTAACCATCATCAATGGTACAAGAACAATTTCCCAGATTATCCTAAAAACAGAAAAGCTGTATTGCCATTTATTTGGTAACTTGAACATAAATGATGAAAAAAATTCTTCTAACAGGGTCATCCGGAACAGTAGGTAAAAAAGTCCTAGATCAATTACTTTTAAAAAAGTGCTATGATATTACTGTGTTTATTCAAAAGTCAGCAAAAAATTTAAAGTTTTTAAAGTCATACATCAATAATATTCAAATAATTTATGGTGATTTATCCATAGAAAAAGACTTTGAAGCCATAAACACTGAATTCGACTGTATAATTCATCTAGCAGCTATCATACCCCCTACTGCAGACGATTACCCTGAAAAGGCTTATGCAGTTAATGTAACAGGAACTAAAAACCTTATCCTAAACATTGAAAAAAATAGTCCAAATGCTTTCTTTATGTATAGCTCTTCTGTCTCTGTGTATGGCGACAGACTTAACAATCCAGAAATAAGAACTGAAGACCCTTTGAACCCTAGCTATGGAGATGAATATGGAAAAACTAAAATAGAAGCTGAGTCATTGATTAAAAATTCCAAATTAGATTGGACCATTCTAAGATTATGTGCAATCATGGGTATTAAAAACCATAAAATGTCTAAACTAATGTTTCATATGCCATTATCTACTTCAATAGAAATTGCAACTCCTGAAGACACTGCAAGAGCATTTGTCAATGGCATTGAAAAAAGAAAACAGCTCTCTAAAAACATCTTTAATTTAGGTGGCGGTGACAACTGCAGAATTACCTACAAAGAACTACTAACTAAATCTTTTGAAATTTACGGATTAGGGAAACTAGACTTTCCAGAAAAAACATTTGCAGAAAAGAATTTCCATTGTGGTTATTATGCTGATGGCTATCAACTTGAGAAAATAGTTAACTTTCGAAATAATGACCTTGATTATTATTTCAAAATGAATCAACAAGGAATTTCTAGCATTCAAAGATTCTTCACCATATTATTAAAAAAACCTATTAAATACTTTTTAAAAAAACAATCAGAACCTCTAAAAGCTTACAAAGAGAACAACACCGAATTAAAGAAAAGATTTTTCAAATCATAAAAGACATGATGTTTTTTTTTAATTTTAAAAACCTAGATTAATATAATACATTATGAAACGTATCTTAACAATATTACTTATTACCTCATTTTCTTTTACTTCAAAAGCCACCATTCATGAAATTTTGATTTGGGATGGCTATATGCAGTTCCTTCCAAATACACTCACTATTCAATTAGGAGATACTATACAATGGCTACCATTAGATTATCCATCAATGACACACACAATCACTTCTACAAATATTCCAAGTGGAGCAGCTAGCTTTGATGAGATTTATCAGGCTCCAGCAGATACATTCTTCCAATACATCCCACAAGTTGCGGGAACTTATGAATACGAATGTACCCCACATGTTATGGTGAATATGACAGGAAGTTTTGAAGTAACTGGAGGTCCAAGCAATATAGAAGAAATTACTGAAAGCCCTCTTTTAGCATACCCCAATCCAAGCTCAGGTCATATTTTCATAACTGATCAATTTTTAGGCTATAATTATGAGATTTTCAATATAAACAATCAACTTATAAGATCCGGAGTCACTAAAAACTTACTGAATACTTCTGAAATAAAATCCGGAATTTATACACTTATCATATATGCAGATAAACGCAAACATCAAAAATTGATTATTCAATAAAACCGTTCCTTATATAGGGATTGTTATTATATGAATATGCAAATCATTAAAATATTCATATTTACTTCAATTGCTTTTTATTCTTGCAAAAGAATAAATACTAAGGAAATTGAAACTTATCAGGGAATTACACCAATTGCAAATCACACAGAAAAAGAAAATGAATTTAAAGAAGGAGACCTTATCTTTCAGATAACAGAAAATGGACAGAGCCATGCCATTCAATATCTCACCAAATCAAAATACTCTCATGTTGGAATTATCATCAAAAAGGAAAATAAATTATTCGTTTTTGAAGCTAGTAACAAAGTAAGATTCACTCCCATTAAAAAATTTATCAAAAATGGGGTAAATAGTCATTTCGCTATTAAAAGACTTAAAAACGCAAACCAAATACTTACAAAAGAAGCACTCATTAATATGGGAAAAATTGGCGCAAAATATTACAACAAGAACTATGATCTATGCTTCGAATGGACAGATGAGTATATTTATTGTTCAGAATTGGTATGGAAAATATATAAAGAAGGTGTAAATATAGAGCTTGGGAGTCCTACACCACTAAAAAATTATGACTTATCTTATGGTCCTGCTCAAAAGATTATAAAAAAGAGAATGGATCGAAATGGATGTGATTTTTCAATGGATGAGCTTGTCATTTCTCCTGCTGATATGTTTAATTCTGAACTCCTAAAAACTATTAACATTAATCAATAACTTTTCCACCTTGCTTTCCTGCCCCTTACATCAAAATGAACAGAAGAAGAATTCGGATACAACCCTACTCCACCCTCATTTCGAATAATCTTTTTATCTAATAATTCTAATACGATTTTCTTATCTTTTTTTTCTTCATACCTTCCATTTCCATCAATATCACCAATTGTAAGGTCTATGGCCTCACCAAGAATATGTCTACTAACTGATGCACCTCCCACCTTTTCATTATAAGCTGGATACCTGTGACCATTTCTAACAGTAAACCCCTTAGGATCATACCCTTCTTTTTTAAGTGCTATTTGCAAGTCCAATAATTTATATACAACCCTTTTATCCATCAACCAATAGATTTCTTCATTATCATTCAAACATTTTTTAAAATAAGTATCTTTTTGAGGTAAAAGATCTTTTATCTGCACATCTCCAGCAATCTTTGTATACAAGTCCCTCCTATGAATTATATAATATTCTTTACGCTTGAGCAATCTCTTGTATTTAAATTTTGATGATTTAGTTTTGGATAGATAATTTTGATCTAATTCTATATATGCTTTTGTTGGTAAAGAAGAAAATATAGCGTCTATCTCTTTATAGGTTGTAACTTCTTTCTGATGATCTATTGTATAAAAATAAGATTCATGTATCAATTCATTTCTGAACACATACAAAAGAACTCCTACAACAATAAAAAGAATTAAAGAAATTAATAATACACTTTTCTTATTCATATGTAATTTAAATACTCATATCAGTCTCACCTTTAAAAACCCAAAGAGAGATAATAAGTATTCCAATAATAAATAATATTGCAATGCCATTCATAATAAATAAATAATTAATTAATAATAGACCTTTCAACTTCCAAAATAAAAGAGGATTTATTTACTCAGGTTATTCCTAAGACTGCGAAAATTAATTCCAATCAATGTATAAGGGGCAACGGTCAGCTTTCCAAAAAGTCTACTAATCAGGTAGACTAAATTCTTTATATAAGATACAAAAAAAATCAACTATTTATTCATTTTCAACCCTATAATTTAATGTCATAGTAATAGATGCTGTTTTCTTCTTTGAAGATGTATTTAATGTCCCTCCCCAAGAATATGCTTCATCTGAATTTTGACCTACTATCTGCAAAACGCCCATCTCAGCAGAAACCAGATCTCCAAGCTCAGCACCAGATTTCTTAGAAATATTCTTTGCTCTTGTTCGAGCATCTTCAGTTGCTTTCGAAATAAGGTCAATCTTTAAATCGGCCAGCTTTGTAAAATAATATCTAGGTTGGTAAGAATAGAATCGAACACCACTATTCAACACTTCAGTCACTGCTCGTGACACTTCCTCTACTTTCTCAACATCCTTAGATTCTATCATTACTTCTTGACTCATCTGATAGCCTAAAAATTCTTCACCAATATACTTACCCTCGTCAGAATACAATGTCCTATTGAGCTCGGTTGTATTTACGGCTCCAAAAACAATCTCTGACTTTTCAATCCCATTTGATAATAAAAATTCAAGCACAATTTCTTTATCTTTCTCTATTCCAGCATATGCATCCTTCATATTATTACTTTCTTTAGAGTATTTTCCCTCCCAGACGATTAGATCTGAATCAAAATTAGTTTGTCCCATACCTTTAACAACTATAGACCCCTTAGAATCATCCGGATATTTAGCTTTAACATAACTATTTATCATTATAGCCATAATGACGGTACACATAATAAGTGCTAAAGAAATTAACAGCGCATTTAAAGAATTTTTCATTTTTTTTATTTTATTAATTAGAGTCCTTTTTCAATATTAAGACATACTATATTCCCATTTACAATCTCATACCTAAATCCATCTAGCTTAAATTTATCCCCTTCCTTTACATCTATTAAAATAGATATGTCTTCTTCAACGGAATGTAAGGTCCCTTTAGTATGAAAAGCCAATTTAATATAATCAAAATTAATCCTATCTTCTCCTAAACCACATAATACAATCCTAATTGGTCTATCTAATTCTTCCAAAAGTTCAATATCTCTTATACCACTTTTATTATCAACTATAAGGATCACTTCATCAAAGTTTGGAGTTCCATCAATAGCTTTCAATACTGCTTCAGCATCATTTTCAGGCACATCATCATTTCCCTTCCCCATAAGTGTTACCATTCTAATGGTATTAACCACCTCTTGCGAGTTTTTTGGATCGGCAAAATGAATACCTCCTGTTTTTCCAACAACTTTTTCATTTGTAGGAATACCATCTCCATCATTAAAAAACACAAAATTCTTAACTGTATTAGAAGTATCTTGTAATAAATGCCACAGAGCCACTTCAGCTCCATAAGGCTCCATACTACTAGTGCAATCAGTTATTATGAGCATATTTTTGCACTTTTTACTTAAACGACCAAGTATTTTATTCAATTTATCCAACTCTGTCATTTTAGCTAATCTTTTATTTCTAGAACGCTGTAACGATTCTATATAATTATTAGCACTTTGTTCATCTTTTAATGGATAATAATGTATAACGATACCATGAAACATTTTTTTTGCCGATGATGAAGTTTTCGCATGACTTTGCAAAGAAATTTTCCATTGAATATTTTCATCTAACAAAAACACAGAATCTAAAGCATAAAGTTTTCTCATTCTATTCCCTATAAGTTTATAAAAATCATCACGCCATTTTTTAGTTGATGAAGGATGAAGAGTCATTACTAATTCAACCATTCTTGGTTTTTTATCTACCAAGCCATTTTGCCAATCAGCTGGATTCAAGATCTTATATTTACCATAGTCCATTTTAATATGCATGGCATTTCTTTGAGGCATTTCATATTCTTCAACTAGCTGTACTCTAGGAAATTTTGGAAATAAATTAGTGATTATCCCAGGTGGAAGGAATTTATTTTTCGGACTTACAGCTTTAGGAGTAATAACATTATTACTCTTTTGAGATGTTATCTTACCTGTAGAAAGGATAATTAATAATATATAAGCTAAATTTTTCATTGTCAAATATTTAAAGCATAGGTTGAGCAGTAATTTTAGCTGCTTTTATTTGCGCAAATTCTTCTGAATTTATACGTTCTGTATTGAAATAAAATTTATTGGTGAAATGTTTTGACACTGTACCTTCATTTACTTTTTGACTAAATGTTAAAGGGTCAACTCTTGCAACATCTCCATTTGGCAATACTGCAATCAGCTCAGTAACATTATTTGTAACTGGAATTTGATCCCATTCGAATGCATTTAATTTAATAACAGTATTCAACTCTTCAAATACCAAGATCAACATGACTTTATTAAATTCTGGAGAATATTCATCTTCAAAGTCAAACTCCAATTCAACTTTAGCAAAAACCTCCATCTTATTAATCACATCTATATTAAAGATTCCCATTTCATTGATCGTAAAAGAATTAAGAAGATTCTGTTCTTTAATTAATCGACCTTCCTCCATTTCTTGTAAAGCCACCAATTCCTCATACTTTTTAAATTCCTGAGCATATTCTTTCTTTGCCTTTTTTAATTTTTTCCCACTTAATAATGGAATAGCTTTTAGCTTACATTTTTCCCTTGAAGTCCCGCCATTAGCCTTATTTCTTGACCAGCTTAGCTCAATAGAATAGATATCCTTTTTCTTATCAATCTCTTTCAATTTTATTCTATCCCAGTTTAATCTTAAAGCCCAATAAGGAATTTCTTCACCTTCGTCAATAATTAACTTCCAATCAACTCCTTTAAAAGACCTTAGATAGGGTAAAGATTTATAATCTGGTGAAAGCTGAAAAACAAAGTCTGTTGAGTCAGGCTCAGGATTTTGAGGAGATGCTGGAAGTAAAGGTAAATTTGCAAGAGCGGAATCTCTTCTATCATTATTTACCGTCTGATAACTTCCTCCATCAATCCAATCATCATCATTTTTTAAATAATATAGCTGATAATCATTAGTTGGTTTTTTTAATGAAGCAAGGTCAATATTTATCTTTTTTCCTTTAGCTAAAATGAGCTCCTCCCCATTCTGATAAGCCCTAAGTTCAACCATACCTGATGATTGCATAAATTGATTCCTGTCATTTTTCATTTGCATAGGGATTCCAGACAATAAAATTGCGTCAGCAGTATGAAATTCCCTGAATTTAAATTCTGCTTTTCCTTTAACCATTTTACCATTTACATCTACAAAGGCATTTGCAGGTACTTCAATATGTGTCCCATTTGGGGAATGAACAACTAATGAACTATCTGCATTAAATTCTTCAGTAACAAAAGGAATTTTAGTTTTAAAAGGCTGATCTATTCCTGTTGAATATTCCGATAAATGCAAATAATACATATATCCAGCAATAACAACTCCTGCAAACACGACCAGAACAGAAGATGATATTATAATTTTTTTTCTAACTAATTTTTTCATGATTATTATATTAAATGGTGAAAAATAAATTGCTTTTTAAGTCATATCTATTAAAGAATCTTCATCCTTATTTCTAAACAAATAAATACTGGCGCCAACAAATATCATTAATGCAAATGACGCATAGCTTATTAAGTATAAATTAGCAGCACTTAAAACCTGTTCTTCTTTAGAAGAGTCCCCTATTGCAGAATTATTTTCTGATTCTTTTTTAACTTTAGCTTCAACAATTTCATCGGCAGCAACTTCATGCACTTCCTCATCAAGATCAGCACTTAATTCATTAATGTTTTTGGTTGGCACATTTTCAGTTGATTCAATGCTATTTTTTGTCTGAGAAATTGAATAAGTCTTTTCTTTTGTCAGCATATTTCTTGTTGAAATTCCCATATTGTAACAATATAATTTCCCATCATTACACCCGACTAAAAGATCTAACTTTCCATCCTTATTCACATCACTTATATGAGGAGCAAATTCACTACCTGAAGGAAGATGAAACCTACCATGAACCTTTCTAGATTTCAACCCAATAATACAAACAACTGCATTACGTTTTTCTATTGAGTAATCAGACTGATACAACAAAACAATGCATTCTTCATTATTATATTTAATTAATTGGTTGCCTAATAAAGGGTCATATGAAAAACGATCACCAACTTGCTGTTTGTTTTGCCAATCAGTATATGTATATTTTAAATTCAATCCATTTACAAAATCTATCTTTTTATTATTTACATTAAACACAGCTAATGCATTTTTAAAAGGAATCACTACCTTATCTGAACTTATATTTAATGAATTTAAGCCCCTATTACCAACCGAAGACTTATAGTGATAATCTCTTATAAACTTCCCTTTTCTATCGTAGATGGAGAATTTGTTGACCCAATCTCCATTATTGTATTTTTGTTTAGGAACAAGTAATTGAATACGATTTCCTTTTCCTGCCAAAATTGGTGTATGATGGTAACTACTAGCCATAGACCATTTATCTTTATCATTTCTTGAAATAGACCACAACAATCTGCCATTAGCACCATTTATGGCTCTTATTTCATCATAATTACAGCTATAAACTAGATCAATTACTCCATCCGAATTAAGATCAGCAACTGCTGGTTTTGAAAAGAAAACACCTCCACTTCTGAAATGAGTTTTAATTTTAAATACAATCCTATTGTCTCCCTGTCGCCAACCTTTGAAATCTGGATGTAAATGCTCCCAAATAGTATTACCATTTTCTGGATTTACCGCTCTTAACTCCCCTGTCTCAGCAGCAAAAACCATCATATCCATTCCATTATTCTGAATTAGAAAAGGTTCGTGTTCAACATCTCCAGACAATGGCAGTCTCCATTTAATTTGACCCAAAATATCTACACAGACAAACTCATCATTATCGTTTCCAAAATAAATTTTATTATCATAAACTTTTACTCCGTTAACATCTACATCTCCATAGCTTTCACCAAGGATTACTCTTTCAACCTTTCCATTTTTGGAATCAATAACTTTAAGCCCATTGTCTTTATCAATTGAATAATCTCTATAGTTATTACCATTAGATCCAATTAACAAATAATTACTAGCAGAAATGATATTGGTTCGATAGGTTACATTACCTATTTTAGAACTCCAATTAAGAGTAAATTCATTCTCTATTGGTTCGATTCTTTGCGAATTACTTCCTTTTACTATAAAAAAAAGCAATATAAAAATGATGGCACTACGCTTCATATTATTTATGATTTAATGATTGTTATAATTTCTTAGCGTAGAGTTGTTTTCAATAAGTATATTTTTAAATAATTGGTTTGATTCGTCTATACCCTAAAACATTATTTGATGGATAAGGTGCTACACATACTTTTCCATCCTGATTACCTCCAAGACAAAATATTTGATTTGTTTTTTCATCCTCATATAAAAAGATTGAAACATGACCTTCCCATGAATTAACCTTTTCCCTCCAAAAAACTACTATATCACCAGGTTGTGGAAAAATAACTTTAGCTCCCATTTTTAACCAGGATCGAGCCAACAAGCTTTTAGAGTAATACAAACCTGCCTTTTTAGCACACCAGCTCATATATGCAGAGCACCAGGAAGTTTCATCTTTATTAATGTAATTATGTCCAGTTTCCTTGAAATATTTTATTACCTCTTTATTATGATCTTTTCCTTCATATTCACAAACACCATATTGAGTAGCAGAAATGTCTATTATTTTTGCCTGATGAACATCAACTTCTAAACCTAATTGATTTGTTAAAAATTCAGAAAGAGTTTGTTGATTATTATTTATTAGCTGGCTCTCTAATTGATGAATTACAAGATCTGAAACTGTAAATAGCTCTTCTATATCATCATATTTATTAGCTGTACTAATCTGCAATGATTCTTCGTTTTTTAACCCAATCAATTGTTTAAATAAGTCCGTTGAATCCTGATATAACTCTGCGACAGACTGTAATCTTCTTATTGTTTTATTCCTATTAATTACAGCTTCATTCTCACATAACGACAGTGCCTCTTGATGAATCATTTCCAATAAATGCTTATCCTTTAACTGTAATTCTCTAATTGTTGGATCTAAATAAAATTGTGAGGCTTTTAGAAACTTGAGGGTGCGATCAAATAATAAAGGATTTAATTTTTCTTGATATAATTTAAAAGTTGATAATGCTAAATAATAATAAGCAATTTTATCCTTATTATTTTTAGTGATTTTATTTGATGCCTTTTTTATGCATTTTAAATAATTATCATTTCTATATATATTTTGAATTCTTTTTTGGGAATAAAGTAATTCACCATCATTAACCAATGAACTTTCTGTATTTCTTATTAATGTAATTACAACATCTTTTTGATCTTGTGCCTTCATTAAATTAAAGCTAATAAGAACAAAAAAGAATATTATATTTTTTAGAAATCCACTCATTGATTAATTAAATAGTTACTAAGTGAATAGATTTTAAAAAAAATGGTACAGCTAGAAAAATGAAAATAAAATAATTAGTTATTTATTTGATCAATAAAAATTTCATCAAATGGTTTTGTTTTAGGAGGAAAAACAGCTTTTAAAGATCCAGTTTCATCTATTAAATATTTTTGAAAATTCCATTTAACATAAGAATTCAATACACCATTTTCTTTTTTATTAGTAAGCCAATTATAAAGTGAATGTTTTTTAAATCCATATACTTTAACTTTTTCTGTAATTAAAAAGTTAACCCCATAATTAGATTTACAGAAATTATTAATTTGTATGTTATCTCCAGGTTCTTGAAAAGCAAATTGATTACAAGGAAGGCCAATCACCATTAATTTATCAATATTTTCTTCATATAGTTTTTGTAGACCATAATACTGAGGAGTAAAACCACATTTAGACGCGACATTAACAAATAATATTTTTTTTCCTTTAAAATCTCGGAGGTTGATTAAAGTATTAGATATAGAATGAATTTTTATGTTGTATATTGAAAAAGGTGGATTTTTCTTTTCTAAAGTTATTGGCAATTTCTTAAACATCATATAATTAATAAATTACCCTAATAGCAATTTCGTTTCTTCTATTTACCATTTGATAAGGTGGATTGTATCCAAAGTATACAGCATCACCAAAATATTTAATTTTTTCCCTAGATAAAAGACTCTTCAGTTCAGTAGTCTTTTTTTGTATTTTTTTGTCACTTGCCCAACCACTAAACCTAATAACAGCAAAAATTTCAGAAGGTCTTAATTCTAATTTAACACGACTATCTAAGGGTTTTGGAACACTTCCTTCATTGATATTTTTAGGCATTATAAAAGACATTACAATAGAGTCTTTCATGTCCATTATAACTGGAGATGTCATAGGAATTTTTTGAGCCTTATTGTTTTGTCCAAAAATATAATTTGCAAGAGTCCTAAAGCCATAAGATGATCCTTTGTCATATAGACTTGTATTTACCTTATTACTTGCGACAAATAATGATTCATATTTTCTTATTTCAAATTCTTTAAATTTTTCGATTATTTGGTATCTATTTGAGGATAGATTTTTAGAGTTTTTAGATATTATAAATTGAAAAGACATAAAGGAAACAAAAAGAAAAATAAATAAAAATAGTAGACGGTTCATATAGCTTGTTAGAATTATTAATTAACCTTAATAGAGGGTGGATATTAAACCACCCTCTATTAAAAGCTAGTTTACTTTATAACTTTTAATTTTTTTACGACTTTACTCTTATTTGAGTCAAACACAAAATAGTACATTCCTGAATCGTATGATTTTAAATCTATAGTCATGTTTTTTGAATCAATAGGAAAAGAATCAATTAAAGAACCACTTGAATTTAAAACACTTACATTATTCAAATTATTAGTATTATTATCTATTGAAACGTAATTAGAAGTTGGGTTAGGATATAAGTTTATTTCAATTGATTGATCTTCTTCAACGCTAAGAATAGAAGGCAACAATACTTTATCAATAACATGAACAACTCCATTTTCAGCAGGTACATCAGCAAGTGTTACTTCAGCATTATTAATCATTACACCCATTGACAAGTCAACAGTAATATTATCACCTTGTAGGGTTGGAACAATTCCGTTAGCTAAATCATTTGCAAATACAGCTCCATCAACTGCATGATATAATAATATATCTGTAAGAAATGGATTTGATAAGATACCATTTATGTCTGTACCAAGAGAAATTGCGAAATCATCAAAGGCTTGATTGGAAGGAGCAAAAATAGTGAACTCTGATAATGGATTAGTTAATACCGGAAATAACTTAGCTTCAATTAGAGCACTTGTTAATGAAGTAAAGCCATTATTAATAGCAACATCTACAACTGTTTCTTCAGGCAAAACAACAGAATTAATTACATGAACACGACCATTTTGAGCTAGTACATCAAAACTAGTTACTTGAGCGTGATTTATGTAAACATCACCAGAATTAATAGTAAATTTAAGTGTATTAGATGTACTAACTGGTTGTGCAATCAATCCATTTGTTACTGAAGAAGATGCTACATCGGCTCCTATAACATGATAGGTCAAAATATCAGCTAAATCAGGGTGAGCTAAAATACCGTTAATATCTGTACCTAAAGCAATAGCTAGGTCAACAAAAGCTTGATCTGTTGGTGCAAATACTGTAAAATCTCCTAAAGGTTTAGTTAATACTGGTAATAGTTCAGCTTTGATTACAGCTGCAGTAAGATTATTAAATCCATTATCAATAGCAACATCTACAACAGTTTCATAAGGAAGAAGGACTGCATCAATAGAATGCACTACACCATTACTAGCAATTAAATCAGCAATATTCACCATGGCTTGGTTTGCATAAACTGACGAACTAGTTGTGACAGTTAATTTAATTGTATTTACTGAATTCAGTGGTGTTACAACATCACCGTTATTAAGATTATTAGAAACGGCTGTTGTTCCAAGGACGTGATACAATAAAATATCTGACAGATTTGGTAATGCCAATAGTCCATTAATATCAGTACCCAATGCATTAGCTAAATTAATAAATGCAATATCATCTGGTGCGAATACTGTATAGTTAGCATTTTGATCTTGTAATGCAACATCTAAATTTTCCTGAATTAGAGCGGCAGTTAGATAAGTATGATTAGGACTGGTTGAAATAATGTCATTAAACACGTTGGTTTGTGAGACAAATGATGAATTGATAGCAATTAATAATAGGGCAATCAATTTTTTAGGGTGTTTTAAAAGTTTCATGAGTTTTTGTTTAATTATTTATATTAAAGTTTAAACAAACTTACGTAATTTTGTTTAACTAAAACAAATAATAATTAAACATTTTTATAAAAAGTTACATAATAATCTGAATAACATGTGATTAAAAAATGTTACTAATAAATAATTAAACAGTAAAATATAAATAGATAGTTATTAGCCTACACGAATCTTATCTCCTATTTGCAAGACTTTTTCTGGCTTTATATTATTTAACCTACAGATCTTATTCAAACTCGTCTTGTATTTTAAAGCCAATCCATACAAAGTATCCCCTCTTTTAATGGTATGGTATTTCTTGGAGGAGTTATCATTATTTGATTGCGCCACATATGTATAAGTACTTATATATGGAAAAACACCTTTATGGATGAACAAATTTTCTGAAACAAGTTCTCCCTTATTAAAATCAATAACACTTGCTGGATCTAAAGCAAAACCATAAAACCTAAGCTCAAAATGCAAATGAGGTCCTGTAGACCTTCCCGTTGAACCACCTAAACCCAAGAAATCACCAGCTTTTACTTTTTGATTGGGATAAACATTCATTTTGCTTAAATGTGCATAATAGGTTTCTAATCCATTATAATGTCTTACAATCACTAAATTTCCATATCCACCATCATTGAATTTAGCATACCTAACAACACCATCAAAAACACACCTAATAGAGTCTCCATTATTAAAACCAAGATCTATTCCTTTGTGATATCTCCTCCCTCTTCTTCCGTATCTAGAATTAACTTTCCCCTGATTAGGAATATAAAAATCAGGATGTTCTTCATCAACTACACACATCCATAATGTATCCATTAATTTATTTAAATCGTTCTCTGTTGTATAGACATCATTATCTACCCATGGATTTACCCAATTAATATTCAATTCATTATTTATTACTTCATTTAGCTCTTTATTTAAAACACCTTCAAAACCTATCATATCCAATCTTTCCCATGATTTATCGGAATAAAGAACCATTGAATCTTCTCCAACAAGAATAGTATCTATAATAAAAATAGTTTGTGCCCTAATTGAAAAGCTAGCTAAAAAGGTTAAAAAAATAAGTTGATATTTAAATAACATTGACTTCATGCTACAAAAATATTAATTGACTAAATCTAATTTCAGTACATTCAATAAGTCTACGAACAAATTCCTGTTAATTTTCAACAATAAAACTATTGAGAGTTCTCATTTTAATGAGCTTTATTAATAGTTAGTTATTTTTGTGTAAAAAAATATTCTTATTCAAAAGTTGAACAGTTTTAAAATAAATATCCTGCGATTAATATTTTTTTTAATCGCTTTTAGTTCAAATTATTATTCACAAAATAATTCGAGTATTCCTTGGACTCAAAAAGCCGATTCTGTTATTTATTATGCAAAGTCACAACTAGACGTTCCATACAAATGGGCTACCTGTAAACCAGGTATTAGCTTTGATTGTTCTGGATTCACCTATTATGCATATAATAGTGTTGGAATTAAAAGCTATAGGGGATCATCTGCATATCAATCCCTTGGTAACAAAGTTCAATTAAAATCTTGCAGAAAAGGAGACTGCATACTATTTACAGGCACTCAGGCTGGGGACAAAAACATTGGTCATGTTGGAATTATAATCGAAAATAAAGGAGATCAGCTCTATTTTATTCATTGCTCAAGTTCTAAAAAACACTTTGGAGTAGTTATAACAGAATATTACTCATCTAACTATCCAAAAAGATTTATTGAGACAAGAAGATTATTCGATTAATTCTAAATACCTTCTGATATCCATGCAGAAGAGAATTCTTTTCTAATGTCTTTCAATTTTTTTTCTGCAATTTCAACAGATTCAAACCCAGCAATGGAAACTCTATGATATCTGCTTTTACTTTTATCTAATATTACTGCTGTAGGGTAACCTTCATCTTTTAATTTTTCTACTAACCTTACTGCATTTTTTTCTGAGCTAAAACTTCCAACAATTATGTAAGCTACATTAGAAGAAATATTATTTTTTTCTATAATTTCTTTTTTACTATTAGTTGATTTTTTATTCTCTTTTTCAACATCAACCTTTTTATTTTTAGTATTTATTTTTGGGACCTCTACAACTTCCTCTATATCCTCAGAAATTGACTGATACACCAACTCATTTTCTCCTTTTAATGAACTTACATCTTGTTGATTATATTCTTTTTTATCTGTTTCTACAGAAGCTAAAAGATCAACATCTGTATCTGTTTGACCAAGACAATAAAAATAACCGTTCCTGGAAGCAATATAAGCCTTACCATTATGTACTGAAGGAGTAGCCTCAAAAGTCCCCTTTCGATAATCTGTTTGAATGAATTCTCCTTGTTCATATTTAAACACATAAATCCCTTTGTATCCTGCAGCCATCAATCTACCATTAGAAAATACAGGAGTAGAGATGGAAGGACCAATCTGCTTTTTAAATATAATCTCAGGCATGGGATATTCATTCTTTTTATTAGGCCCTTCAACCATCTCATTAGTGAGTTTATTTGGATCTATTACATATAAATAACCATCTATTCCTGTAAAAGCAGCTAAGCTTTGATCATTAAATGACGATTTATATTCTTCATTAATTGCAGGGCTTCCAATCACCCCACCTTTCCAGCTAGAATAATTTCTATTCTGTGTTGGAAAAAACCATTCTACACATGCAGTATCCGGTAAACTAGGGTTTAATTTTAAAATCCCGCCATTCCCTTTAATGTATTGCTTTTCGACAGGCAACAACAGACAATTATCCTCAGTTACAATTGTTGTACCATCCAGATCCGATCCTATACGAAAATCCCATTCCATTTGATTGGTTTTCATGTTATAACCATACACATGACCAGATCCAGAGGCAACATAAACACGGTCCCCTATCCTACAAGGAGAAGCCTCTGTCACTAAATTCCCACGATGTGTTTTAATGTCAGCATCTTCATAAAGTTTTAATTCTTTGTGAATAACGGGTGAATGAAATACCGAGTCTTCATTTTTATTAATTTGAGTATGAGAAGGATTAAAAACTACAAATGACCCATTTTCCAAACCAATATAAGCAGTGTCATTTACAATAAGTGCAGAAGCATCTACATCTCTACTGTAACTTTTTCCTCTTTCAATATTCATTCTCCACACTTCATTACCAGTAAAATAAGAAATGGCCCTATAGCTCCATACCTCTTTAGAAGACAAATGATTTTCATTCCCTAACCTACTACCTTGCATGATCAATATTCGATGATTAGGGTCTTTAGCAGTATCATTGACATATAGAGTACCAGTTCCTTTAATAATATCATCATATAGGTAGCTCCATATTACCTGCCCATCTTCAGCTCTAATTTTCTTTAAGCCATGATCAAAAGATCCTTGAATGATAAAAATCTCTCCCTTTTCTTCTACAATAAGTGGCTGACCAGTCCAACCTGCGCCCTTCCATACTTCTCTGCCTTTACTAGCAGAAACTATGGTCACCCCTGAACCAAGATCTGTTTTCCAAATTTCATTAAGACTATCCGATTGATAATTTCCTGAATAATTCCTTTTTTCATTCCCTAAAAACGTACCCAAATGAATGATCACAGAATCTTTTTCTTCTAAAATAGTATCTATTACTTCCGTAATTAATATATCACTTTGTAATGGTTTATTTGATAAAGGATTCTTAGGAGCTTCTGTTTGACAAGAAGCCAACAAAAAAACAAGAATAAAACAGTAGACTACTGTTTTCTTTATATGGTCCATGGGATACATGGTGACAACAAAGGTGCTTATTCGTAAATTTTGAGGAAAAGTTACAGATTATATAAATAATCAGACCTTATTTGCTCTCTTCCTTTCTACTTCTTTTAAGAGAACTTTCCTTAAACGAATCTGATTTGGAGTTACTTCAACATATTCGTCTGACTGAATGTATTCTAAAGCCTCTTCAAGGGAGAATTTAATCGCAGGAGCGATCCTTGCTTTTTCATCTGCACCAGACGAACGCATATTAGTTAATTTCTTTGTTTTAGTAATATTTACTGTTAAATCACTAGCTCTAGAATGTTCACCCACTACCTGACCTTCATAAATCTCTACATTGGGATCTACAAAGAATTTTCCCCTGTCCTGTAAATTACTTAAACTAAAAGGTATAGATTTACCATTCTCCATAGATATTAAAGACCCGTTCAATCTACCAGGAATTTCACCTTTATAAGGTTGAAACTCCAAAAATCTATGAGACATTATGGCTTCTCCAGCAGTAGCGGTCAATAAGTTATTTCTTAATCCAATTATACCTCTAGATGGAATCTGAAATTCTAACAGCATACGGTCACCTTTAGGTTGCATACTAAGCATCTCACCTTTTCTAACTGTTACCATCTCAATGGCTTTGCCTGAAACATTTTCTGGAAGATCTATAGAAAGCTCTTCAACAGGTTCACATTTAACACCATCAATTTCTTTTATGATTACCTGGGGTTGACCTACCTGAAGCTCATACCCCTCTCTTCTCATAGTTTCTATTAATACAGATAAATGCAATACTCCTCTTCCAAAAACACTAAATGAATCTGCAGACCCTGTTTCTTCAACTCTTAATGCCAAATTCTTCTCTAATTCCAGCTCCAATCTATCTTTAATATGCCTAGAAGTCACATATTTTCCTTCCTTACCAAAGAATGGAGAATCATTAATTGTAAACAGCATACTCATGGTAGGTTCATCAATAGCAATAGTAGGTAATGCTTCTGGATTTTCTAGATCAGCAACTGTATCTCCAATCTCAAATCCTTCTATACCAACTAAAGCACAAATATCTCCAGCTTCCACCTTTTCTACCTTTGATTTACCTAAACCTTCAAAAACATATAGTTCCTTCAGCTTATTTCTTACCATCTTGCCATCTCTTTTAATCAACATGATCTGCTGACCTACTTTCAGGTTACCTCTTTGTAATCTACCTATAGCTATTCTGCCAATAAATGAAGAAAAATCTAGAGAGGTAATGAGCATTTGAGTAGCGCCTTCAATAATAGTTGGAGCAGGTATATTCTCAACAATAGAATCTAGTAAAGGAATAATATTATCTGTTGGATGTTGATGATCTAAACTCATCCATCCATTTTTTGCAGATCCAAAAACTGATGGAAAATCAAGCTGATCTTCAGTAGCATCTAAATTAAACATTAAATCAAAAACCTTATCCTGTACCTCATCGGGTGTGCAATTTTCTTTATCTACCTTATTTATAACAACAATGGGTTTTAAACCTAGCTCTAGTGCTTTTTGTAAAACAAATCGAGTCTGAGGCATTGGTCCTTCAAAAGCATCGACTAGTAATAAAACTCCGTCTGCCATATTCAATACACGTTCCACTTCTCCTCCAAAATCTGCGTGTCCTGGTGTGTCGATTATATTGATCTTAATACCTTTATAGGAAACAGATACATTTTTAGAAAGAATAGTAATACCTCTTTCTTTCTCTAGGTCGTTATTATCAAGAATCAATTCTTTGGTTTCTTTTCTATCGTCTATTGCCTTACAGGCATAGATCATTTTATCTACCAAAGTAGTTTTACCATGATCAACGTGAGCTATGATCGCAATGTTCCTTATGTCCATTTCCAATTTTTAGGTTCGCAAAAGTAAGATAGTTATTGTACTTATATCCAATTTAATCCGTTTTTATAAAATAGATTAATAATTGAATTCTTAATTGAACCTTTACAAATATGGAATGTATACTATATTAAAATCTAGATTATGTACTTTAAAAAAACCACTCTCTTATTTATTTTATGCTTTACTTCTTTTATTATTAATGCACAATACAATTCCGATAACCTTAAGATCTTAAAAACAGACCAACAAGAAAACAGCAATCTTAATTTCTCTTATGAAAAATTAAGGCTCTACCCTATTGTTGCTAATGATACTTTTTTTAATGAGCATAAAGAAATCGGTGAATTCACTCTTTTAAAAGATGCTATAGATCAAAAAAAAATATTAATTACTGAAACTGGAGCAAGTAGTCAAAACGAAAGAGAAACAGCTCCCATTAGAGAAGTAAATACAGAAAGAGAAGCCAATCATAAAACAGAATCATATAACGTTCAGAATCAACAAATAATTCAAGGATCCAATATAGGTGGAGATGTTAGTGGTAGAGTAAATACTTTAATTGCAAATAACATATCAACAGATACTATCTTTATAATGGCAGGAGAAGTTGTAAAAGGAGGAAAACAGGATAGAGTAATTGCGCAAGATGTAGTATTGGCACCTGGAGAAAAAATTGACCTGAATGCATTTTGTGTAGAAAAGAACAGATGGGTAACAAAAAATGAAAACCAAGGGGCATTTACTGGCTATTACAATGTAACCAGCATGGACATTAGAAAAACTGTAACAGAAGAAAAAAATCAATCTGAAGTCTGGAAAAAAGTAGACAAACATACTTCTAAAAACAAGGCTTCTTCAGCTACTAGCACCTACACGAATCTTGAAAATTCTGAAGACTACCAAAAAGACATCAAAAATTACATGGATAAATTCAATAATCTATTCGATACCAATAATAAAGTAATTGGATTTATAGCAGTTACAGGAGATGAAATAATAGGATGTGATCTTTTTGCTACTCATGAATTATTCATCAGTTCTTATGAAAATTTAATCCACTCTTATATTGGGCACGCTATAACTAACGGATCTAAAATTTCAATTAGTAGTGAAAAAGTTTATACCTATCTAAATAACATTCTAAAAGATGAGAATAAACAAGAAGAGAAAATTGAAAAGAACGGCACTCTCTATAAGTGGAAAAATAAAAAATTGCATATTACTCTCTATTAATCTTTTTCTTAAGCAATTAATTATGACATTATTTCATTCACAAACATGTACATTTGTTTAAAGGGTTATTTGCTTTATAGCAAATTATGCTAATAAACTTATGCATGAAAAAAACACTTGATTCATTATCATTTATTAAAACAGCAAAAGAAAAGACGATTTTAATATCCAAAAAATTTAAAATTCCTGGACTCAAAGGACTTACTCTTTATGATATTTCAAGTTTCATATATAATTTAATTAAAAAGGGGAATCTAAATATTAAAAGCGCAGCCATTTCCTTTGATTTCTTTATTGCACTATTTCCTACAATGATTTTCTTTCTAACACTTATCCCTTTTATTCCTGTGAGTGATTTCCAAGACAGGTTATTTTACAAATTATCTATAATATTACCTGATAATGTTTTCTCTTTATTAGAGATAGCATTTGACGATCTAGTCCATTTGAAATACCATGCATTATTAAGCGTTGGATTTCTACTATCTATTTATTTTGCTTCTAAAAGCATTGATACCATCCTTACAGTATTTAATGATTCCCATCAAAAAAAAATACTGCTTAACCCTTATAAACAAAGGTTTTTGTCTTTAGTTTTATTTATCAAGATAATTTCACTACTTATTCTATCAATTTTTATTTCATTTTATAGTGATAGCTTGATAAACAACCTCTATAAAAATGACACTCACCTAATATTTACCCTGTTATTACATATATTTAAATGGGTCACCATCTTTTATCTACTGATTTACGCCCTTAGCATCTTATATAACTACGGAAACACTCATCAAAGAAAATTCAACATTATTAATGCTGGATCTCTATTTGCCACTCTTGCTATTTTATTGGCTTCTAAAATACTCTCCTTCTTTTTTGAAAACCTATCCAACTATAATGAAATTTATGGGTCATTAAGTGCAATACTGATTACTTTTATTTGGATAAAAACTTTAAGCTATATCCTTATTATTGGATTTGAACTTTATACAGCAAAAGAACTTCATAAACAAAAAACATCAACAAATCAATAAATAGGATTCCAATTAATCAATCTCAATAAATGCAAAAACCTAAATACATATCATAGTTTTAATTAATTTCAACCTTTATTTAGCTCATGAAAAAATCAATTAAAAATATATTTACAATCCCTCTATTATCAACCCTGCTTTTTATTGGTAATATCTCAGCACAAGAAGTCACTTATACTAAAAGCAGTTTTAAGGTTTGGGGGAACTGTGATATGTGTAAATCAAAAATTGAAAAAGCCACTAAGCAAATAGATGGTGTTAAATCTGCAAAATGGAATGTTGTTTCTCAAAAAATGTTTGTAAAATTCAATGAAAAAGAAACTTCAATTGACGAGATACAAGCTACCATTGCAGGGACTGGATATGATACTGAAAAACACAAAGCAAAAGATGAAGACTACAATAACCTTCATCATTGTTGTAAATACGATAGAGAATAAAAAGAAAAACTATGAAAAAAATAGCACTATTATTAATACTTATTCAAATGACTTCCTATCATTTAATAAGTCAAACTAATGCAACAGATTTTAATGCAAATGATTGTGATGGCACTGCTCATCATCTTTTTTCTGAATTAGATGCAGGAAAAGTAATTGTAATTGCTTGGGTAATGCCCTGTGCAACTTGCATTACAGATCCCTTATCTGCTTTTTATGATGTTCAATCGTACGCCTCTAGTCATCCTGGCCAAGTAATTTTTTACATGGCTGATGATTATGCAAATACTACCTGTACATCTTTAGAAAGCTGGGCTGCTAATAATGGAATGGCTAACTGCACTAAATTTTCTGATGCTGCTGTAAATATGGGTGATTATGGGCAACCTGGAATGCCTAAAATTGTTGTTTTAGGTGGTACAGACCATAAGATTTATTATAACCAAAATAGTGCTTCTCAAGGAATTGATATGGCTATCGACCAGGCTTTAAATGACATTACTTCTATTAATAGCAGAACTAATTTAAATTTAAACATCTCAACTTTCCCTAATCCTGCAGACAACATACTTAACTTAAAATATCATCTAAATCAATCTAGTGAAGTTAACATTGATATCTATAATATATTAGGAGCTAAAGTATATTCATTTAAAAATGACCATCAGACTTCAACTGGAGATCATCTTGAAATGATTAATGTAGATAATTTAAAAAATGGAACCTATTTTTTAAAATTTAATACTAAAGAAATTGATCGCACCATAAAGTTTTCAATTTCTCACTAATTATTTTAAATGCGATTATTATTTTTTCTTTTTATTCTTCTTATCACTAATCACATTCATGCTCAGGGTTGTTGCTCTGGTGGCTCTGGAATCCCGATTGCTGGTGGTGCTGCAACAGGTGTACTGAAACAGCATCAAATGGAAGTCTCTGGGAATTATCAATACATAAGATCTAATAAATTTTATACTGAAAATCGTGATACTGCTGCATTATTTGACCACCTAAATAGTAGCTACATTTTTTTAAGAACTGACTATGGCTTATCTGACAAATTAACATTATCGATAGCTGGAGGATATTTTTCAGGTAAATCGTTAGTTGAGCTAGAACAAACAGATACAGTTTCTTCAAGTGGATTTGGAGATCTGATTATTTTTCCACGTTTTGATGTCTACAATAAAACAAAAAATAAAAAGCAGACAGAAATAACCATTGGTTTAGGTCTAAAAATACCATTAGGATCTCATTCGGATTCTAATTTAGTTTTTTCTCATCCAATTGCTGGAGACTTCTATACTATATCCCCACCTACAGTTCAACCAACTAATGGATCTTATGACATGATGTTCTATTCCTTTTTCTTTAGAAGCTACCAAAAAAGAAAATTTAGGGTATTTGCCAATACTTTCTATTTTAAAAGAGGTTATAATTCATTGGGTCAAAAATTTGGTGACTATGCAAGTATTGGAGTTTTTGCTAGTAAAACTTTTTTTAGAAAAATTGGAGTTACTGGTCAACTAAAGGGTGAGTGGATAGGAGAAATGAAAGCCGCAAGAAACATAGACTTATTAGCCAGCTATAATATCGATCAAATATCTACAGGGAGTAGGAAGTTGTTTTTTGTTCCTCAGGTTAGCTTTATTCAAAAATCAATGATCTTTTATATCACTAATGAAATCCCTCTTTATCAATTTGTAGGTGGCACCCAAATAGGGTCACAACATCAGATCACTTTTGGATTTAATTATCGATTCATGCTCAAGAAAGGCAATGAAATTTTAGAAGATTGTGAATTAGATGAAACACAAGAAAACACCATAGAATAGTTATCTACAACCCTTACATACACCTTCTACATTTATTGAAATTTTAGAAATCTCATAATTAGGCATTTTTATTTCTATAGATTCAATTAGCTCCTCACAAGAAATTGTCTTGCATTTCAAACATTTAAAATGAACATGTTCGTGATGATGATGATTTTCACCACAACTCCCACCGCAGATTGCATAATAGGTTTCATTATTTTCATGAAATGCCTTATGAATAATGCCTTTTTCTTTAAGAATTTCAATTGTTCTGTACAGTGTTACTCTATCAATTGGATCCATTTGTTTTTGAATAGCTGAATGACTCATTGCAGAGCCATACTTATCCATTTTAGCCAATAAATTCAGACGGGTGCTTGTGGCTTTTAAATTTCTTTTTTTAAGTAAATCTTTAATTTGAGACTTTTTCATAACAATTCAGGATTTAAATTTAAACTTAATTAAAGATTAATCCTAAAACTAAAAAGCCACCTTGTTAACAAGGTGGCTTTTTGTTAATAATAAAAATAATTAATGCTCTTCTCCGCAGTGAACAGTACGTAGTGTACCAGTTGAATCATTGGGGTCTACGTAACCATTAGCTTCTAAAGTTTCTAGTTCATCACCACAATATTCACCAAGTTCAACTTCTGAACCATTTAAATCGTAATGACACTCATGGCACTTGTTACAAGCACTAAAACCAAAAACGGCTACTGCTCCAAATAAAATTGCTGTTTTTTTCATTGATTTGTTTTTTTAATGTGGGTTCTTGTTTATTAATATTTAGTTTAAAAAAAAATCATTGAACCCTTTTAGATTTTTTTTTAAATAATTCATTTTATCAAGGTTAGCTTTTTGTAAGCATAATATTCAGTTTTATGTAAAAGTTCCTTCCTTGATTCGCTATTCCATAAGTTTTAAGTCGAGATAAATGATCAATATATTGCTCATTAAATAAGTTATTCAATCCTAAAGAAAAATCGATTTTATGTTTTGTATGAAATGAACCAGAAATACCAATATTCACCAATTGATAGGCATCAGATTCAATTTCATATGTCATTATTTTATCTTGTTTAAAATTGTATACATATTGAACTGAAAGTGTGTTAATTTTTAGCTTTTTATCACTTTCAAATTCAACTTTTAAAATGTTATTCCACCTGTTTTGAGGAATTTGCGGAAGAGGACTACCACCTTGATCTTGAGTGTACAATAAAGAAAAATTACTCTCTAGATGTAGCCAGTGAGCGATATGCGGATGATAGTGAAGCGCAATATCTCCACCTGTTAACAAAGCATTTGTTTGCTGTATAGTAAAAACTTGAAATCCATCAATGTATTGATTGGTAGGATTTTGATAAATAAAATTACTGATTTGATTAATAAAAGGATTAACTACAAACTCTAAATGATCTAGGTGAGCTCCTAAATACAAATCAATTTGATTCGCTCTTTCAGAAACTAAATTAACATCACCAATTAAATATTGACTAGTAGCATGGTGTACACCATCAGCTAAAGTTTCTGAAATATGAGGAGGTCTAAAACCAGAAGAAGCATTTAGTCTAGTTGTGAAATTTTTCGATGATCTAGAAATACCAAAAGAATAATTTATTCCATTGTATGATTTTTTAAATGGGTTAATTGCTTCAAGTGTTGTAACGTTTCGTTGGTCAAATCTAGCTCCTGCTTGAACATTCCAAATGTTAAATGTCCCTCTTAGTAAAGAATAAGCACCTAAATCTAAAAAATTGGTATTAGCTATTAATACTTCTTCGGCATTAGGACCATTTAAATTGTTTTGCATCATTCCTTGAGATCCAGAAACAATTTCAAAGTGCTTATTTAGCTGATGTTTCCATCGAAAATTATAGGAATAGTTTTGTAATTTCATATCAATACTTGGAACACTTACTTTTTCCTCAAATTCTCTTAGCTCATTTGATGTAAAGCCAAGCTGAGCAACCAGTTCGTCATTTTTAAAGTAAAATTTATTTTCCCATTGTGCTAAATGATTGGTAATGTGTTGAGCAGGGATGTTGTAACTTCTTGATTGATTAGATGAAAGAAAGCTAGATGCTTCCCAAATACTATCGTGAGTATGTCCTGGAAGTCCTATTCTACTATATAGTAATTGATATCTTATATTGGTTATCCAATTATTTTTATTGTAGCCAACTGCAGTTTTTATAGATGCACCACTATTTTTGGAATTTTTCACAAATTGATTATTGGGCACACCGTAATCAGCTCTAGAAAAATACCCTCCATATAAGGCTACCCTCAAATGATTTTTAGAAGTCTTATAAGATAGCTTATTATATGTTGCCATAGAATTAGTTTCAAATTTTGAACTTGCAGTAACCTCTGTTTCGTTAGCATTTGCATAGGGTTCATCTGCAATATAAATTACCCCACCAAGTGCATCAGCACCATATATTAAAGAGCTAGGACCTTTGATAACTTCAACCCTATCAATACCAAGGTTAAATATTGCAAAGCCATGATCTGCTCCCCATTGTTGGTTTTCTATACGCAATCCGTTTTGAGCAGTCAATACACGCATTCCTGAAAGACCTCTTATTACTGGTTTGGATATTCCATTTCCTGTAGATAGATTATAAACTCCAGGCATGTTACTAAGAGCATCGACAAGAGTAGTTTGCTCAATTTTATTAAGATCAGAGAGCTTTCTAGAATCAACAGGATGTGTATTGTATCTTTGAAGTTTAGAATCTGAAGTTGAAATAATAACTTCATCTAAATGAATGTGTGCATGTTCTAATTTTACAATGACATCATCATTAGGATCATCTACTTTTATAATTTTACTATCGTATTCAGAAGCCGATATTTGCAATGTCATTTGATTGTTAATGACATTATCTAATTGCCAATTACCACTACTATCTGTCATTGTGCCATTTTGTGTTTCTATACAATAAATTGTAACAAAAGGCAGTCCTAAACCGGTTTTATCATCTAAAACTCTTCCTTCTAAAACCTGAGCTTGTCCAAGCTGAAAAAGAAATAATAGCAATATGGTCAATATATTTTTCGACATACCTCAATATTCAATGAGATTGCAAATATATATTTTAATTGCAACATTGTTGCGTTTGAATAAAAAAATTTAAACATTTAGTTAATTTTAATAAATTGTACTATTACATAAAGAATAAAACGTCATCATGGTCATTAATGCAAATAATTATAAGTTTGATTGTAGAGTATCTGGTAATATTAAAGATGAATTAGTAATATTTCTTCATGGTTTTCCAGAAACTTCATTTATGTATAAAGACCTAATTAAAGACATAAGTGACAGTGGATATTATTGTATTGCACCTAACCTAAGAGGTTATTCAGAAGGTGCAAGACCTCATGGAAAAAATAATTATACAATGGACAAATTGGTTAATGATGTATTAGAAATGATCAATCATACTGGAAAAGACAAGCTACATCTTATAGGTCATGATTGGGGAGCAGTGATTGGTTGGCAAATCGCTCATGATTATCCCAACAAATTATTAAGCTGGACTGCTCTCTCAGTCCCTCATACAAATAGTTTTTTTAATGCTATTATAAATGACAAAGAACAAAAAAAGAAAAGCTACTATATGTGGTTATTTCAAATCCCTATTTTACCTGAGTTTTGCTTAAAATTTATGAACCTAAAAATACTTAGAGGTTTGTGGTCCCATCATAGCACACAAGAAATAAATGATTACACACAAATCTTAAAACAAAAAGGTGCACTTACTGCAGCAGTGAATTATTATAGAGCCAATTTTAAACTTAAGCGATTAGCAAAAAAAGGGGAAATTCTTGGAGACATCCATGTTCCTACCCTATTCATATGGGGTAAATACGATACTTCAGTTGGTTCTACTGCTGCTAAAAATTGTAGTTCTTATATAAAAGCTGATTACCATTTTTTAGAGCTTAAAACTGATCACTGGATAATACAGAAAAAGTATATTGAAGCTAAAAATTCCATTCTTGAGCACCTTAATAATAATAAAGTGTCTAATTAATTATTCTTATCTTAGATATGTTATACAATTGCAGTCAAAGACTAACCCCTTAATTAAAAAAGCTATGAAAAAATTAGTTTTAATTTTCTTATTGATTCCTTCATTTTTTTATTCACAAATGGACTCCGCTTGCTATTTAATTCCTGATGTTGGTCCATGTTTTGCTGCAATTCCAAAATATTATTACGACCAGAATACTCAGCAATGCGAAACCTTTTTATGGGGAGGGTGTGCTGGTGTCGTTCCTTTCAACACTCTTCTAGAATGTGAATCTAGCTGTGGGAATTCTTCTACAAATTGTACCAATTTACTTCTTAATCCTGATGCAGAATTAGGTTTAGTAGATTGGAATTTTTCAACTGGAACAGGGACAGATTGGGTGATTCAAGGAAGCTCTTTTGGTAGCTCTAGTTTTGTTTCTTCTTATAATTGGTCTACAAAAAATCAAACCATTGACCTTCTTGCCAATGGATTCAGTACCACCTATTTAGATTCAGAACCATTATTATATGTTCAAGAAATGTATACTGGTCATACAGTTGACTTCAGTGATCAGTATTATTTACATGTGGAGCTTAGAGATGCTTCTGGAACAGTTTTAGCCTCTTTTGATGATGGTACTCAATCTAATCCTCTAATAGCTGACACTTCATGGAAAACTTCAAACCATGTTTTTTCTTCTTACGGACCAGGATTGAGAACAATATATATTGAATCTGGTGGAAATGATGCTGAATACTGGGCAGGTCATTATGGAACAAAACTAGATGAAGCAGAAGTTAAATTTATAACTCAAGGTACTGACTCTCAAATTGCATGTAACAGCTTTACATGGATCGATGGCAATACATATACATCAAGTAATAATACAGCAACCTATATGCTCACTAATTCATCTGGATGTGATAGTCTTGTAACGCTAGACCTTACAATAAACACATTAAACAATGTGATTATAAATAACTCGCCTACTTTATCTTCTAATACTGCTGGCGCTATCTATCAATGGCTAGATTGTGATAATAACTATTCTCAGGTTAATGGAGCAACCAATCAAAGCTTTACAGCTACATCAAATGGTAATTACGCATTAGCATTAACTTATAATAATTGTACTGACACTTCTGCATGTGAGCCGATAAATAATGTATCTATATTAGAGAACTCATTTAATAAAGCACCCAAAATATTTCCAAATCCAACATCGGGAAAATTAACTATTGAATTAGATAATATTTATAATGAAATCAACTTGACCTTAAGAACAATAGAAGGTAAAATCATCTCATCAAATGATGTCACCTTCAACAATACTATAACATTAGAAATAAAAGAAAAACCTGGCATTTACATCATTGAAATTTCTAACAATGAAGATAAATCTGCCAGGCTTAGAGTTATTAAATATTAAATTCTATTTAATATCGTCAGCTACTTTGTTGGATACTACCTTATCACCAAATCTCTCGTAATTAACCAGCCAAGCAGCTGCATTTTTTACATATCTACCTGTTCCTGCCGTATCCCAATTGCAATATAAACGTGTAAATCCTCCATCTAAGATCAAACGCTTACCTTCTTTCTCATAAACAGCTGTCACTAAATTATTAGCTGATCCATATATAATTGGTGTTAAATCTTTAGATTCTGATAAAGTTGCAATAGTGATTCCTTCATATACATATTGTAATCCTGTAGTGATCAAATGATTGGGCATTACACCTGCTTTTTTCTCTTCCATCTGTAAATTCACCACCTGATTACCCATTAAATTACCATTCATTTCTACTCCGATCAATGCTTTTGACACATAATTAGCATCTGCATAATAAGGCTGATTATCTCCCCATATATAAACACCCTTTCCACTATCAAAAAACTTTTTGATAATCTTTAAATGCTCATCATTTAAATGACGAGCCTGATCTGAAATGATCCAGAGCTGGCAAGATTTAGCCAATGCTTCTTCTAGGTCCTTAGGCTCTGGTGCTTGATTCAACCACCTGTATACAGAAAATCCTTTTTCTTCCAATGCTTTTTTAGGCAATGAAAAATTAAATCCTCCTCCAGTATAAAAATGAAGCACAGCTATGGTTTGTCCTTCAAATGCCCCATCTACTGCCAGATCATACTGATTTCCTTGTGCATTTCCATAGCTATCTGATACAACAGCTCTTTCTTCATATCTTATTTCTTCTATCCCTGTATCTTCATTAAGATACTGAATGGGAACACTTTCAGTTATAACATTTTTAGAAGCATGCTTTGTATATTGGGCTGAAGCTCCTGTGGAAAATAACAATCCCACTCCTATCAGCAGGGTAAATAATTGATTTCTTGTTTTCATAATGGTATGTTTTTAATTTTTTCATTCCATACATTCAATAATCAATAACGTTCAAAAAAAAATAAAAAATTATTTTAATTAAAGTATTTGAACCAATCAAAAGGAGACTTGTATTAGGGTATATAATTTAATCTACAAGTCATGAAAAAAACAATACTCTTTACTTTTATATTATTAACCGGACTCATTCATTTAAATGCTCAATCATTAAAAGGGAATACAGCTCTTAAAATTAAAAATGAAAGTCATTATTCTCATTTACCTATTCATAGTAGCAGTTCAGAGTCTAAGGCCATGAAATATGGAAATGTAGCAGTCTATGACAAAGACAATAATTTAATAAGGTCTGTTTTAACTGATGAAGATGGAAATTATGAATTGGATCTTGCAGATACAGGCACTTATACCATAGAGGTTAAATATGCTGGTTATGAAACCATAGAAGAATCCATAGAAGTGTTGGATGATGTTGAAGTTGAAGCTGATTTTTCATTATCTAGAGATGAGCTGAGAAAAGAAAGAGTACTTTCTGAAATGGTTTATTCGATGGAAGCTGGCTATGTAGATGGAGAGGTTTATTTATCTAGCAATAACGCTCAGCTTAATACTAACGATTACGGAAAAGGACTGACAGCAGGAGAGATCAATGACTTTGGCAAGTGGAATCTCTGGAATGATTATCTAAACAATGAACTATCCACTTACCAACAAACTTGGAAGCTAAATCCTCAAAACAGATATGTAGTGCAATTGACAAATGATGAAAAAAGCCCCTTAGTAGGAGCTAAAATTCAATTAATTGGTTCTGTAAATAATGTAATCTGGGAGTCGAAAAGCGATAATACCGGTAAGGCAGAGCTATGGGGTTCTTTAGATGGAAAAGAAACAGATATCAAGCATATCCTTATCGATTATTTTGGAGTTACCAAGACCATTAGAAATCCAAAAACCTTTAAAAAAGGAATTAATACCCTTAAAATGAATTTAAGCTGCGGTGCCTCTAATTTAGTTGAAATTGCTTTTGTAGTAGATGCTACCGGAAGTATGAGTGATGAAATTAATTTCATAAAAAGAGACCTAAATAAGATTATGTACAATGCTCAGAACTTTTACAAGGATGTTAGCATTAAATATGGGAGTGTTTTTTATAAAGACAGTACAGAAAATTATGTCACCAAACACAAAGATTTCACCGATGTGTTATCGGAAGCTTTGGTTTATATAGATGAACAATTTGCAGGCGGAGGTGGAGATATGCCAGAAGCTGTAGATGCTGGATTAGATGTTGCTATTAATCAATTAAGCTGGAGTGAGGATACTAGAAGCAAATTATTATTTCTTATTCTAGATGCCCCTGCACATAACGATGAAAAAGTCATTAAAAGAATAAACGAACTGTCTAGAAAAGCAGCAAAAAAAGGAATCAAAATTATCCCAATAACTGGTAGTGGAATCAATAAATCAGGAGAATACTTAATGAGAGCGCTAGCATTGAGTACTAATGGAACTTATCTATTCTTAACAGATCATAGTGGTATTGGAAGTGGTCATATTGAACCAACTGTAGATGAATATGACATCAAATTACTTACTGAAAGGGTCAGCAAAATAATAAAAGCTAATATTTATTATCCAAAATGTGAAGAAGAAACACCTGAATTTGAAATGAATTATCCAGATAGTGTAGTAACATTCACTATGGAGCATGGCCAAATATATGAAGACCTGTTAAATCCAGACACTCTTAATAATGAAGAGATAGGGGTTAATAATGAAGAAATCAATAAAATAGAATGGAAATATTACCCAAATCCAACTAGAGACTATGTCACCATTGAAAGTCCTGAAATAATTGAATTCATCTATTTAACAGACCTATCTGGTAAGATCTTACAACGAGTTAATTTTAACGATAGTCATAAAATAACACTCTTCTTAGGTGATTACCCTACTGGAATCTATTTACTTAGATATCCAATAGGTAAACAATGGGTTTCTGGAAAAGTAATACTGGTTAGATGATATTTATATCTCACTTGAGATCCTAGTAGCTTCCATCAATAAAGCAATTTTCTTATTACTTGAATCGGATACATTAAATACAACATACATCTTTCTCAATGAAGAGCTAACACCCTCTAAGCTTAATGAGACCTCTTCTGCAATCTCCTTATTGCTTATTGAAGGATTTAATAATAATACATTTAGTATCATCCATGCTGATTCACCTAATTTTGCATCTATAGCTTGTTCTAATTTAAGTTTATTGAGTTCAAGATCATTTCTTATTTCTGGTTCAGTAAAAGATTTCGCAACTCCTTTTTGTTTTAATCTCTGTATTTCATTAAGGAGTTTAGTACGTTCAATTTTAACAGCGTTTGAATTTGACTTATAATAAAATAACAAAGAAGATATTATAAATAAAATTATAGTAATAGATATATAAAACAACAAGGATAAATGTCCTTTAGTTTTATCAATTTCTTCATTATTTGCATATAAGTCTTCTAAAAGTTTTAATTGTTCATTTTCAAATATTTTCCTCTCATATTTCTTTACTTCAAAACCATAATCAAGACCAATATCTCCTAATTTAATAGTATCATTACAATTAGCCCTTACACAATATAATGAGTATATGGTATTAAATTCAGAAAGATTATTATCCATGAAAGTGAACTTATTTAGACCATCATTATCAATATTAATAATTGTCAATGTATCATCATTAACAGTTTCATCAGTTTTTAAAAGTATAATAGAGTTCACTCCAGCAACTTCACTTATACTCCAATTAATATTTATTAAACTATCTATATAAGAAAACTCAAATTGACTTAATAATGTTTTTAAAATATAATTTTCATTAAATGAAGATCCTAAAGTGAACTTAGTTCCATTTTTTAGCTGGCTTATGTTATTAAAAATTATTTTACTTCCATCCTTTACATCATTAACTGGAATTGGTTCATCATTAGAATAAAGGCCATCATTATCAACATCAATTAATAAAAATAAATTTAATGGATTAATCTTTGTATATGTAGACAAGTCAAATTGAATATTAATAGGCCCAACATCTACCTCATTTCCTTCTAAATCAACCTCAGCAACCTTCCACTCTCTTTTCAATCTATTAGCAACCCCTTTAGGAACATCAATTGAATTGTTCTTATCGATAGAAATACCATTATGCGACCAGATCATATATTCATCAGGATTAAGGTCTAATGGGTTATTAATAGTGACCATCCCATCCCCACAGGCATCAATTTGTTTACTATTATCTTCAGCCATTCCTATACCAGCAAGACCATAATTATAATTTCCATGTAAAGAATCATCATAACCATAAAGGTCCTCTTCAATATCAATATTATATTTTGAGGAAAGATAATTATGGATCAACCTTCTTTGAATTAATGTATTGGGCTCATTAAACATAATTATTTCATTGATCTCACCATCTAGAAATTCCCCTGTCCATCCTATCCAAAAACTATCATCATTTTGATCTATCTTACCATTATGCTTCTTTTTACCAATACATTTACCTTTATTAAAAAATTCTATATTTTCAGCTAAATGATGATAGCTCAATAATTGATCTTCATTAAATTCAAAAGGAGTTCTTATAGAAAATTTTTCATAATTATTCGAAAATGCAATAATCTCCTTATAATTATCAAATCTTCCTATTCCAAAGCCATCATTCCAGCTAGAGCCTGATTCCTTAATTATAAATCCAGCCCAAGCATCACTTTTGAATCTAATTTTACCCACTACATAAACAGAAAGTTCATCACATTCAATGCTGTTATTAGAGTTTATAATTAAATATTCATTTCGATTTGCAGTAAAATCTAAAGTAAAATCATTATTTCCTTTAGATTTCAAAACTGGGCCTAGTCCGGCATCAATAAGAGCATGATTTTTAAAACCAGAATTATCTAACCATAGTCCAACATGAGAGTTAGTATCTTGTTTTACATCATTAGCATTTAGCCATATAACCAAAGAGGAATTTTTATTAGTACTACCTACTCCTCCTGGTCCATTTTGTGAAAATGAAAAGATTGGAATTAGTATAAAAAATAATAACTGTTTCAAATATTGATTAATTTTTATAGCATACAAAAATAATAATTAGAGAATTCTTGAGGTATAGTGTTTACTTTATAATTACACGGATTTCCGTGTAATTAGCCGTGTTTTAGTCAAATCACGCTACTCCGTGGGTATAAATAATCTAAAAGGTAGAATTTTATGTTAATTAATTAATAATAAACTTTAAATGACTATCCTTATTTTACCTACCCCTTAGATTATTCAATTTGAAAAATTTGAATATAAATTTATGTTCAAATTTTTCATGTAGTAATTTTAAATAGGGATGGTCATTTTTATAAGTTATTGCAGTTTCTAATCCAATTAATCCTAAGAAATTTAATACTCCTATCATTAACATGGATAGAAAAGTATTATAAGTTAATGGATTTTATAAGTATTTACAAGAGAAATCCACATCAATTAAAAATATAATTTCAATTTAAACTTATTGATTATGAATCTAAAAAATACATAGTCAAAAAAATATCAGTCTATTAGGAAAAGGTGAATCTCTAAAAAACTAACTTTAAATTTCTTATCAACAGATAATATTCTTTCTACTTTTAAACAAAAACAAATAGTCAAATCGCTATTAGTTCTACATTTCAACACATCTGATTTAAAAATCAATCTATATAATTTAACGATTCTGTTAAACAAAATTAATTATCAACTACTTCTTTTCTAGTTTTATAAAAAATCGTTATGGGATTCTATCAATTTAAAAAAGAACAGATAATTGAAAGATCAATCAATGAAGTTTGGGATTTTATTCAAAACCCACAAAATCTAAAAATCATTACTCCAGACTATATGGGTTTTGACATCATTTCAGAAGATATTCCCGATAATATGTATGAAGGATTGATCATTGGTTATAAAGTTGCTCCTCTGTTAAATATAAAAACAACTTGGGTAACCGAAATAACTCATTTAAAAGAAAAAGAATATTTTGTTGATGAACAAAGGATTGGACCTTATAAAATATGGCACCATCAACATATTATCAAACCTATAAATACTGGTGTTCTTATGAAGGACATTGTAAGCTATCAACCACCTTTGGGAATTTTAGGAAATATTGCCAATTCACTTTTTATTAAAAAAAAATTGAATGAAATTTTTAATTACAGGACTAAAGCTTTAGAAAAGTTTTTTGAAATTCACTAAAAAGAACAACAACCATTTTACATCTTTACAGTCATTGAATATTAAATTTACTAACGCTGACCAACTAAATAAAACAATGAAAAGTGTTTTTCTAATTATTCTATTGACCATATCCTACTCTTTCTGTGGTCAGCGTGAGATCAATGCTCATAAAATTGATGAAAGCATTGTTTTAGATGGTGTGTTTAAGGAAAAACAATGGCTAATGGCTAATTGGACATCCAATTTTACACAAATGAAGCCATTTCCAGGAGAAGCTCCTAGTAAAAGAACAGAAGTTGCTTTACTTTATGACCATGAAGCAATTTATATTGGTGTTAAATGTTACGATGATCCTGATTCTGTTTCTAGGGTATTATCTATTAGAGATGATTTCAATCCAAACCTGGATCTATTTGCCATTTTTATTGACACTTATCAGGACCAACAAAATGGTTTTTTCTTTGGAATTACAAGCCGTGGTGTACAGCTAGATGCTAAAATATTTAATGAAGATTACAATGATCTTTTAAATTTAGTTTGGAACAGCAAAGCTAAGATCAATGAATATGGATGGTTTGCAGAGATTAAAATCCCCTACTCTGCGTTAAGGTTTCCTAAGACAAAAGTTCAGGCCTGGAACATCAATTTTGGTAGACAGATCAGTCGATACAGAGAAGAAAGCACTTGGAATCCAGTAAATCCAGACTTAGAAAATTATTTGATAGAAAGCGGCAAAACCACAGGACTTGAAAACATTACACCGCCTTTAAGGCTAGCGATGATCCCCTTTTTATCTAATTATGTTAATTTTTCAAAAGGACAGGAAACTGTTTCCACCTTTAATGGAGGTATGGATATTAAATATGGGATCAATGAAGCGTTTACTTTAGATGTTACACTATTACCAGATTTCGGACAAGTTGTATTTGATAATCAAGTTTTAAACATCAGCCCATTTGAAATCCAATTCAATGAAAACCGACAGTTTTTTACTGAAGGAACAGAACTTTTTACTAAATCTGACCTTTTCTACAGCAGAAGAATTGGTATTCAAACTCCTTCTAAGGTATATGAAAATCAGCTCAATGAAAATGAACAGATCCTGAACATTCCAACTTCAGTACCATTACTTAACGCTAGTAAAATATCTGGCAGGAATAAAAAAGGGTTGGGTATTGGAGTGTTTAATGCCGTAACTGCTGAACAAAGAACAAATGTTTTTAATTTATTAGACAGTTCCAACAGAGAAATTATTATTAGTCCATTGAGCAATTACAATGTTTTGGTCTTGGATCAAAATCTTAGAAATAATGGGTACATCACTTTTACAAATACCAATGTACTAAGGTCTGGAGATTTCTATGATGCCAATGTATCTGGTTTAAATACCAAATTTAACAGCAAAAACAACGACTATTTTCTAGAAACATTTTCAGTGGTCTCCAGCCAAATCGAAAACAGTAACAATACAATTGGGCATAGCTGGGGAGCTGAAGCAGGAAAGCAAAGAGGCCAGTTAACATTTGGGGCTGAATATTATGAAGAATCCGACACATACAACCCTAATGACCTTGGCTTTTTAAGGGCCAACAACAGTAGATCTACAGAGGTTTATATAGGTTACAGAGATTTTAATCCAAAAATTAAAAACTTGAATAAGTTTTTTAGTGAATTCTCTATAACCAATGAAAGGTTATATGCTCCTAACCTTTTTGGTGGTAATTATTGGCGTGGTAATATTACAATGGTAAGCAATTCATTCAATGCTGCTGGAATTAGACTGAATGGAACCATCAATGAAAGTAACGACTTTTTCGAACCCAGAGTTTGGGGAGAAAAATTCATTCGACCTGTATGGACCAGTATGCGAGGATGGATCTCTTCTAATTACCAAAAAAGAATTGCAGTAGATGCTGGGCTGGGTTATGTAGCTGTAGAAAGAGATGATTGGTGGGAATGGAATTATGACATGGAGCTAAGATTTAGAATAACCAACCAAATATTCTTAATACATAGATGGAACCAATCTTTGCAATACAATAGCGAAGGATATGCCGTAAACTTTAGTAACCCAATTGATGATTTCGAAGGAATTTTATTTGGCAACAGAGACAGGATTACTTCTACTCAATCTATTGGAATTGATTATACCATTACCAATCGAATAGGATTAACATTTAGATTGCGTCATTACAATGCAAAGGTCATTTATAATGATTTTCATGAGTTATTGGACAATGGTAGATTAAGCTTATTGGACAATTATTCTGGACAAGATGCTTATGGAAATTCAGCTTACGACATCAACTACAATGCATTTACAATAGACATGCTATTTCAATGGGTTTTTCTACCTGGAAGCGAGCTGAATTTTGTATGGAAAAACTCAATTTTTACAGCAGACAGCAATGTAAACGATGATTATTGGTCTACTCTTAACAACACTCTTAACAATGGGCCTGTAAATAATCTTTCCATAAAATTGATCTATTGGCTGGATGCTCAATATTTAAAAAAGAAACATTAATTAAAATAATTGCCTTGCTGATTTAGTTAATTAAGATAAAAGATTCAATGAAAAACATTTTAGTAATACTTTTAAGCATACTAACTTTAAACTCATGCAGTGGCCAAACTACTTCAATTAACAATGAGATGAAAAAATACAACTCGCTAACAGATGCTGAAAAACATGTTATTCTTCAAAAAGGAACAGACAGAGCGTTTACAGGAAAATACACAGACAATTTCGATAATGGATTATACATATGTAGACAATGTAACAATCCTCTATACAAATCTGAAGATAAATTCCATTCGAATTGTGGTTGGCCAAGTTTTGATGATGAGATTGAAGGTTCAGTAAAACGTATTCAAGATGCAGATGGCAGAAGAGTTGAGATTATTTGCAATAATTGTAATGGGCATTTAGGTCATGTTTTTCTAAATGAAGGGTTTACAGATAAACAAACAAGACATTGCGTAAACACTTCTTCCCTCCTATTTATTCCATCTAATGAAGTTGAAAAAGCGCCTAAAGTCATAAAATAATTGAATAAAATTTCATTAACACTTAAATTAGCCCTATGCTAAAGTATAATCCTAAAGATTGGTTCGGTTTAATTTTTGAATTCCACAAAAGCGATACGTTAAGAAAACTCATCTATGTACTTCTACTATTTGCTGGTTATGCAATAGGAATCGTTTATATTGAACTTCATTATACAGATTTTGAAAGCACCATTACCATCCATTCATTACTCGGATTTGTATTAGGTCTATTACTAGTATTTAGAACCAATACAGCCTATGACCGCTGGTGGGAGGGCAGAAAAATCCTTGGTGCATTGGTCAATACATCCAGAAACCTAGCACTTAAAGCAAAAACATTTATTCCTGAAGATCAGCAAAAAGAAAAAAAATACTATGCCCAAATGATCTCCAATTATTCAATTTCCTTGAAAAATCATCTTAGGGATAAAAAGAATATACAAGAGCTTCAGCTAAATGATCGTCTAACTATAGATGAAGCAAAAAACTGCAAGCACGAACCCAACCTAATTGCCAATAAGTTGTTTTCTGCTACAAAGTCGCTTTACGACAACAAAACCATATCTGGAAACATATACATAACAATTGATAAAGACATTAGTGCACTTACAGATATTATAGGTAAATGCGAAAGAATCAAAAAAACACCCATACCCTATTCTTATAATATATTTCTGAAAAAATTCATTTTCATTTATTGTGTTACCTTACCTATTGGTTTGGCAACAACTTTTTTTTATTGGTCTGTTCCAATTTCCATGTTTATACTATATGTACTAGCCAGCCTAGAGCTATTGGCAGAAGAAATAGAAAATCCTTTTGGAGAAGACCCTAATGATCTTCCAGTAGATGAGATTTGTGAAAACATAAAAAACAATGTAAATGAGATCTTATTGGATTAAAATTAATGGTATTTCAAAAACTATATATTACTCAATTGGCTTTTGCTTGAGTTTTGCCTCTTTATTTTTAAGCTTTTCTTTTACAGCTCAAAATCAGATAGGGCATTACAGTATTACTTTTCAGGATCCAGACAGAAACAATAGAAATATTGAAACAGAAATCTATTATCCCTCGACTTCGACTGGAACCAATACCCCAATTGCAACAGGTCAATTTCCTGTAATTGTTTTTGGACATGGTTTTGTAATGGCTTGGGACGCCTACCAAAACTTATGGGAAGAATTGGTACCCAACGGTTATATAATGGTTTTCCCTAGAACTGAAGGAAATATATTTTCTACCGATCATCAACAATTTGGGTGGGACCTACAATTTTTGGTTACAAAAATTCAGGATGAAGGAAACAATACCTCATCCCCTATTTATAATGGTGTTGCGAATAATACAGCACTTATGGGACATTCTATGGGTGGAGGCGCCTCTTTTCTGGCTGCCGATTCTTTATGTATTAATGGAAATGTCCAGCTTAAAACAATCATTGGTCTAGCACCTGCCGAATCTACCTCGAATGGGGTTTCTTCTATTAATTCTGCAATTAGTGTTACAGTTCCTTCATTAGTATTTTCTGGAAGTCAGGATGGAGTCACTCCACCAATAGATCATCATATTCCTATTTACAATTCAATCTCTGCTGACTGTAAAACATACATATCCATAAATGGCGGTGGGCATTGCTATTTTGCCAATCCTAATTTTAATTGCGATTTTGGAGAAAGCACTTCATCAACTGGTATTTCAATTACTAGAGCCGAACAGCATGCTGTTACATTCGATTTTCTAAACCTATGGTTGGACTATACCTTGAAAGATGATTGTATTGATCTTGCTACCTTTCAGGATTCTCTGATTGCTTCAAATAGAATTACCCATAATCAAACCTGTCAGCTAAACCCTACAGCCAATATTACTGAAAGCGGAGGAATTTTAACATCTTCTATTACTGGAGTTGGATATCAATGGTACTTGAACAACAATCCTATTGCTGGTGCTAATAACATTAACTATAGCCCTACAATTTCTGGAGATTACACTGTTGAAGTTATTTTTTCAAATGGCTGTCCAACATTATCTCCCCCCTATTCTTTTTCATTAACAACAGATAATAACTATAATTTCAACCAAGAGATTGAGCTATATCCTAATCCTACTTCTAAAAGTATTAACCTACAATTAACCAATACTTATGAAACAATTATTGTTCATGTAAGAGACTTAAGCGGAAAGTTGATGGCCACTAAAGAATATACTAATACAAATCAAATTAATTTTGAAATAGACCAATCACCTGGTATATATATTGTTGAAATAAGCAATCAAGCAGGTAATTCAGCTAAATATAAAGTTGTAAAACAATAAAAAAATCGATTTTCTTAACAATTGTATTTTTGAGAAAAAACTTAAAGGTCTTTAGTTAAATCTTCATGTAAACTATTAAATAGATGTTTCGCCTCTTATTGTTAATTTCATTTTTATCAATCACAAACTTTCTTTCAGCACAATACATCGACACTACTGGAGGCAAAATTATCATTAGAGAAAATGAATCTTCTAAAGCGCTATTTACTATTGATTGGGAGAAAGTATATTTCCAGAACAGCAAAATTAACGTAAAAGAAAAATTAGGCTCCTATAATGTAACCTTCAAAAAAGGGAATCCTTTAGAAGGATTTAAAATTATAAATCTTAACAAAAAATATGTGTTATGGAAAAATGGAGCCAGTGCAATACAATTATTAATCAAAGACATCGGCAACAAAAAAATTGAGGTAATTATTTCTTCCAATGAACTACCCAATCATTGGCACATTCCTTTTAAAAGGAACCTTAATGAAAAAATATATGGAGGAGGTATACAATTTAGTAAATACGGAGACCTTAATAAAACAATCATTAATCTTTCTCAAGAGAATGGAATTGGAAGAGGTGGAGGTAGTATTAACAAATGGACATCTTTGGCTGGAGTTAATGGAGAAAGCTATGCGACCTATTGTCCATTAACGAAGTTTGCAACTAATTCGGATCGATCTTTTAGCTGGAACGACTATTGTTATTCTAAAGTAGAATTTAGCAAAGACTATATTACATTCGATATTTTTGAAAGCTCCATTTCATTTATCTTAGGATATGATACAACCAATAATGAGTTAAAAGGATTTAATCAACCTTTGCCCTACAAACTTCCATCTTGGTCATTAGGGACCATAATAGGTGCTCAAGGAGGCACACAAAAGGCATTAGAGAAACTTTCATCTTTAACAGATGCAGGAGTAAAGGTTAATGCGCTATGGATACAAGATTGGGTTGGCAAACAACCTACCAAATTCGGAAGCAGACTTAAATGGAATTGGCAGCTAGATCAAAAACATTATTGTCAATTTGATAGCTTAAGATCAATATTGAAACAAAAAGATATAAAACTACTGGGTTATGTGAATCCCTTTTTTGCTTTAGGTGGCCCATATGTAGAAAAAGGGATTTCTAAAGGATATTTTATTAAGGAAAATACAATTGCTAAAAAGTTCGAATTTGGAGGGATAAAAGGATACATGATCGACCTATTTAATGAAGATGCATACAATTGGATGAAGAAGATCATTAAGACCAACTTAGTGGACAAAGGATTTTCTGGTTGGATGGCAGATTTTGCAGAGTGGCATCCAATAGGGATGGATAAAGAATTCATATTAGAAAACATAAAACAACACAATGAATATCCTGTATTGTGGGCAAAGCTGAATTATGAAATAATTAAAGAAAATGCTGATAAGGAACTATTCTATTTTAACCGATCTGGTGGAAAAGGAACCGAACAATATTCTTCCATGATGTGGGCAGGAGATCAAATGGTTGATGCATCTATTGAAGATGGATTAGGAAGTGTTTTTGATGCGTATCTAAGTAGTTCTTATTCTGGATTACCCATTTTACACAGTGACGTGGGTGGATATACATCCATTAAAAAACCTTTTATCAAAAACTATCTTAGAAACGAAAAGCTTTTAAAAGATTGGATGCTGCTAGAAGCATTTACTCCAGTATTTAGAACTCACGAGGGGTTATTGCCAGAAGATAACATTCAGGTTTATTCTGATTCTTCAATCATTCATGTTTTTAAAAAATTATCAGACATCAATCATGATTTGCTTCCTTATTTTGAGCAATTAATAGAACAAAAAAATAAAAATGGAACACCTATTTTTAAAGAAATAGAACATACTATAAAAGATTTTAAAACAGATAATCCAGGATTTTGTGTTGGAAATCAAATTATGATTATTCATCAAATTCAAAAAGACGATTACACACCTTTAATAAATTTAGGATGGAAATTTGTAGATAATTGTGGTGCTTTAAAACTAAAACCATCAGAAGATAACAGAATAATTGTAGCTGTAAAAAACATTAAATTTATAGTTAAATAGCATTTTTAGTTTGCATCATACTGTAGCTTTTGAAGATGGCATTATTTATAAATATAAAATTGTAAAACAATGAAACAATACAAATTCATTTTGTTCAATTTCTTGATTTGCATTTCAATTATCTCATGCAATAAGAAAAATAACATAAAAATAACTGGAACCATTTACAAGCAAGGAATCACAACCTATCAATACGGAACCCATGTAATCAAAAATTACGCATTAAGAAGCAATTCAATTGACCTTGATCTTTACATTGATTCCGTAATTACGGTTGTTGGAAAAAAAATAGATGGATATCCTGTAGAAAGAGGACCTGAATATATTGAAGTTAAAAAGATCAAATAAACATCAGTTTTAAAAAAAAACCACCCCATTATTCTTAAAATTTAATTTTCAAATTTGTTGAGTTTTCATTATATTTGATTTTATAAATAGTTTAAAATGAAACAATTAATTACATTAATTATAATAGCTTCAACTCAATTCTCCATCTCTCAAAGCTTTACAGTTCAAGATGAATACATGACTTTAAGCGGCAATTCTACTGATGGTGACTTTTCGAAAAACACTTATTTAGATGCTTTAAATAACGAAACTTTAACATGGTCTATCGTTTTAGACTCCGTTCCCCAAGGTTGGCAATACTCTAATTGTTTTCCGAATTGTTATCCAATTGGAGCTACATCTGGAACTTTGAACATCACTCAAGGTGACAGCTATTATCTTAACGCACATTTCTATCCAAATAACGTTGCAGGTGAAGGAAAAATAGTGATGGAAATAAATGATAACAACGGAACAGCAAAACAAGTAACATGGTATGGAATTGCTGGCTCAGTAGATATAGTCAATAGCTACATCAACAATAACAAAAAGGAGATTGAATACATATACAATCTAAGTGGTCAAATAGTACGTGAATTTACACCCAACCAGTTTTACATTATTGTATACAACGATGGATCCAATGGAAAGATCTTTGTTACTGAGCAATAAAAGAACTGTCGGTTAAACAGAATAAAAAAGAAATCAAATCCTCTTTTTCTTCTTCGTTAATCTCAAAAGAAACTATTGATGGGTGTTGGTTGTCATGACCTTCTCCTCCCTTAGCATAATGATCTATCACTTCCTCTAAAGTAGCAATACTTCCATCGTGCATATAAGGTCCAGTAACTGAAATATTTCTTAGTGTAGAAACTTTAAATAAGCCATTGTCCTTTTCGTTTAGCGTCAACCTCATCTTGCCTATATCTTGGTATTCTTTGTAGAGCCCATTATTGACAATTTCGCCATTGGAAAAGTTAAACCCAGAATGGCATTCTGTACAATAAAGCTGATTGTAAAACAGGTCCATCCCTCTTTTTTCATTATCGGTCAATGCCAATGAATCTCCTGAATAATAAAATTCATCAAATCTAGAATTACCACTAATCAAGGTTCTTTCATAAGAAGCTAATGCTTTTGAAATATTATCGGGGTTGGGTATTTCTGCATAAGCTTTTTTAGAAAGCTGAACGTAAGCATCTATTTTTTTTAGTCTTTCTGCCACTAAAAGTATTTGAAAATCAAATTCATTTTTTTCATGAATTGGCACTATTACTTGTGCTTCAAGTGAAGGGTTAACACCATCTCTTAAAAGAGTTTTATTGTATACGATATTAGTAAGCGTTGGAGTATTCCTAGAAACTACCCTATTTTTAATACCAACTGCAGTTTTCCTACCATCAGTAAATGCTAATTGAGGTTGATGACATGAAGCACAAGAAATTGAAGAATCTCTAGAAAGCAGTTTTTCAAAAAACAATTTTTTTCCATATTCAATTCTCTCTAATGTTAATTCATTATCAACAGGAATTTCAGGATCTGGAAATCCTTCAGGAATTAAAAGAATGCTCTCCTTTTTAAAAGGTTTGGATAAAAAAATTAAAAAAATTAAACCATATAAAAGCTTATTGAACAACAGTAAACTTTTTTGATATTGATTTTATACCATTGTTCATTTTCACAATGTAAATTCCTGATGAGAATTCTTTTAATGGAAAATAACTTCCTTGATTAACCAATCCATCTTCAGATAAAATCTCTTTTCCATTTATGTCATATATGGAAAGATGGATCTTATTTCTATTTTCAAAATGGTAATTGATTGTAGGTGCAAAAGGAAGAGTATAGTCTATATGTATGTAATCATTTGGCAATGTGTTTTGTGTGGTATTGAGCGCATTACCAGCTTCAAAAACATTCATTGTAGCTGCATTGGTACACATGGTTAAATTGTTTGGACTGCTACTATGATCAATTCCAACATTCACTAGATCTAGTCCATTCAAAAATCTTTCAGTATGTACCATGAGATCAATGTAAGTGGTGTCTCCAATGGTTTGTGGAGTAATGGAAATTGGAGAAATGGAAGTAAGCATTTGATCACCCAAAGCGTGTAGCTGATACATGTCGTTTGGTATTCCGTCTGAATTTGAATCAACTTTACCATTTATAACCACAAAGAAATAACCAGAAGGCCATCCCCAATCCATAGCAGGACTTTGAGGTCCAAGCGGATGCTGTCCGGGATAATTGGTAGTATTACCGTGATTTGCTGTGTAATCAACTCCTACATCAAAAGAAATAGATTCAACGTTACTGATGTTAAAATTCCCTAAATAATAATCGGTTACATGACCGCTTGCTAAGACGTAAACATCATTTAAATTGGTGGTTTGACCTCCATCGTGTGTAAGATCAATGGTAGATAAATAATATTGTAATCTTTCCATGACATTGTTATCGCCATTCAATTGGAAAACCTGATTATAACCAAAAGGAGAACCATTTAACAGATGATTTAACCTCAACACTAACTCATTTTGAGCAAATGAAGAAGTGGCAATGGCTAAAAAAGTGAGTATAAAGAGATTTTTCATACTTCTAAAATATTAAATTTTCTTATGTTTTAAAACATAATATTTATAAAATATACATTTTCAATTATTCTAATAGCTTATAAATATTAGTTTGTATGTTTATATGATAATAAAAATAGAGAAATTTTAAAATTAATCTTGTGAAAAACAATAATTCAAAATCATTTCTAATTACTAAAGAATTAATTAAGCTAATAATTTTCCTTTTTTTATTTCATTTTTACCCCATAATCTCTTTTACACAAAACCCTAACCCAAGCTCATCGCTTGATGCGACAATTCAAAATGAAATGAGTATTCGACACTTCCCTGGGGTTTCTACAATAATTGTAAAAAACAACGAAATTGTATGGGTAGAATCCTACGGATATGCTGATATTGCTAATTCGGTACAAGTAGAAGACACAACAGCATTTCTACTAGCTTCTGTTTCTAAATTATTTGCTGGAACAGCAGCCATGCAACTACATGAAGCAGGAACTGTCGATCTAGATACTGACATCAACAACTACCTCCCCTGGACAGTTGAAATTCCAAATTTTAACAATGATGCCATTACTATTCGTCAATTAATGACACACACCTCATCTATAAAAGACAATTGGGGAGTAATGAGCTCCTTTTACGGCTATCCCGACCCAACCATTTCCTTAGCCAATTGTATGGGAAGCTACTTTCCAACATCGGGCTCTAATTACAACGCTACTGGTAATTTTATAAATTCAGCGCCTGGGAGTTCCTACCAATACTCCAATATGGCTTCTGCACTTAATGGATATGTAGTTGAAGTTAGTACGGGTATTCCATTCGATGATTATTGCGATAACAACCTCTTTAATGAGCTTTGTATGGAAAATACAGCATGGCATTTTTCTGATTTCAATCCAGATCAGGTTGCCATACCATACTCTTATCAAAACGGAAATTTTTCACCTCACAGTCATTACGGTTTTGCAGACTACCCAAATGGTCAATTAAGAAGTACTATTCTTGATTTGGGTAATTTCATGATTGCTTTTCTCAATGGAGGTAACTTAGGTAGTAATTCTATTTTAAGTCCTTCTACGGTAAATGACATGTTGTCTTTTCAGATTCCTATGCTGGATACAACTCAAGGGCTTAACTGGTACCGCACAAAACTTTATTACAGCGGTGGAGAAGCAATGCTATGGGGCCATAGCGGAGGAGAAAGCGGAGTAAATACTCATTTATTAATTGATCCATTTAATGATGTAGGCGTTTGTGTTTTAACTAATGGAGAAGGTGATGGGCTTTACATTTGCGATGCTTTATATGATCATGCTTTAAGCATGAATATTAACAATAGTATTATACCCAATTGTTCCAATACAGTTGAAATTTCCGAACTAGAAGATCAAAAAGAAATAGTAATTTATCCAAATCCAGCTAAAGATTTCATCAACGTAGAAATAGACATAAACGAAGATACTCAGTACAATATATATTCAATTTCTGGAAAACTGGTTTTATCTGGATTCGTTAATTCTCAAAATAGAAACATAAAACTGCCCAACCTATCAGCTGGACTTTACATCTTTAAACTACAAAACAAATCTTCCCAGCTGTTGGAAATTACTAATTAAGACAATTTTGTACTTTTTAAGTTTTAAATAAAATGGAAATTGGTGGAGCC